>JBDHWD010000098.1:0-11063 GCA_039810005.1 Thermomicrobiales bacterium
CCGGACGAGAAGGATCCGGCCCAACAGGTCTTCGTCGACAAGGTCGTGCAGACACGCGACGCGCTGCTGGCGCAGTACCCATCGGCACCGGTGACGCCGGCTCCCGGCTCTGAGGTCGGGCAGCTCCTCGGCGCAGGACACTCGGCCTACTATTCGCCGAGCTACGATCGCGCCTGGTGGGAGCGCACGCTCCGGCTGTACCAGACCTGGAACCTGATCGCTCCAGGGTGGCAGGACGATCCGAACGGCTACTACTGCGTGCGCCCGGGCTACATCCCTGGCTACAAGCTGCGCCTCTCCGCGAACGGTGTCACGATCGATTGCACCGTTGGCGACATGGTTGCCGATCCGCACCTGGGCAGCTGGCTGGCGCACTGGGTCATCGAAATGAACTGGGAAGCGTTCACCGCGCTCGGCCTGGATCGCAACAACTCGGTCGAGGTCTATCACCTCGGTAGCGAGCCGGTGCCGGCTGTGCCGCCGGTCCCACCGGCTGCGCCAGAGCCGACGCCGGATGCGCCGAATGAGGTCGCACCGGTCGACCCGACGCCGACGCCAACGCCGGAACCGACCGCGCCGGCCGCAACGCCGACGCCAGAGCCAACAGCGCCGGTCGAAGCGTCGCCGACCCCGCAGCCGACGACCGAGCCGACAGTCGGTGCAAGCCCGACGACGGAGCCGACTGCCGAACCGACGACGCAGCCGACGACCGTGCCGACGGTTGAGCCAACGCCGACGCCGTCGCCGGAGCCGACTCAGCCGGTCGAGCCGACACCGGAGCCGACTGCCCCGCCTGCGACGAGCTACCAGACGGTCGCTGATGTCGTCGCCGCAGTCATCGCTCAGGACCCGGGCTACGCGGAGATCGCGACTGACGAGATGACCGCATTGGTCACTGAGGCGCTCAAGCGACACATCGCCGTCGCCAACCTGACCGCCGAAGAGATCGCGGCGCTAACCGCAGGTGACTACAAGGCGCTGGTTGACCAGACGTTTGCCGGCCTGACTGATGAGCAGATCGCGACGAAGATCACCGAGCATGTCGCGGCGCTGACGCAGGACGACATCACCGCCATCGTCGCGTTTGTCGAGCAGTTGCGCCCGGCACCGGCCACGGCCCGGCCACTGTCTGCATCACCGACGCCGATCCCGTAGCGACCCTGCAACAGATCGTTGATAGACACCGCCCGCTGCCAGTGCAGCGGGCGGTGTGCTTTCCCTGTTGTTCGATCCGCCTGACCGGGCGTATTCTGACCGTGCTGCCGCGCGCAGATCACCCCAGAAGGGAGCAGAGACATGACCGGCATCGTTGCACTGTTTGGCTCGGGTGAGACTGGCCGCTATGGCCGTCAGGTGCACGAGCGCCTGCTCAATCAACTGCCGAAGCCCCCGATGGTTGCGATCGTCGAGACTCCGGCCGGCTTTCAGTCGAACGTCGATGTTGTTAGCGGCAAGATCCGGCACTTCTTCGAGCACAACCTGCAGAACTATCGTCCGAATGTTCAGATCGTTCCGGCCCGCCGGCGTGATGGTCCGTTCGATGCCAACGCTGACGCTATCGCTGCTCCGCTTGCTGAGGCCGATCTCATCTTTGCCGGACCCGGCAGCCCGACCTATGCCGCGCGGATACTGGCGAATAGCCGGACGCTCGATGCCATCGTCGCGCGTGTGGCCGCGGGCGCGACGCTCTCGCTGGCGAGTGCTGCCGCGATAGCGTTTGGACGCTACGCTCTGCCGGTCTACGAGATCTTCAAGGTCGGCGACGATCTGTTCTGGGCCAATGGGCTCGATTTCTTTGCCCGTTTTGGCCACAACCTGACAGTCGTCCCGCACTGGAACAATGCCGAAGGCGGCGCCGATCTCGATACGTCGCACTGCTACATGGGTGATGAACGCTTCGACCGTCTGCTGGCGATGCTGCCCGGCCCGACGACGGTGCTGGCGATTGACGAACACACCGCCTGCATCGTCGATCTGGACAGGGGAAGCTGCCTGGTTCACGGTGCCGGTTGTGCGTATCTCGTACAGTCAGGTGACGTACGTGCCTTCGCCAGTGGTGACTCGTTCATCCTGGATGAGGCTGGCACGGTGATGTCGGGTCGTGGTGACGATGAGCTGGCGCGAGTGGATCACGCTATCAGCCCCGGAATCTAACCAGAAGAGGATCGGCGATGAGAGTGGACGCGGCGCGCAGCGGCGCGACTGAGGTAAACGGTGTCCGGCTGGCCTGGCAGGAGTGGTCCGGTGGTGATGCTCGCCCGCCCGTTCTGCTGATCCACGGGCTAGCCTCGTCGAAGCATATCTGGGATCTCGTCGGGCCGATTCTTGGGCGCGACCGACGAGTGGTTGCGATCGACCAGCGCGGTCATGGCGAGAGCGACAAGCCAGACACGGGCTACGACACTGACCAGATTGTGCGCGACGACCGGGCGCTCGCCGAAGCACTGGATCTGCGCCTGCCGGTCATCGTCGGACATTCGTGGGGCGCGTCGATCGCGCTGGCCTATGCCGGCCTCTATCCCTACGGCGTCAGTGCAATCGTGCTGGTTGATGGCGGCGTGGGGGCGATGCAGGATCGGCCGGACGCGACCTGGGAGCAGATCGAACGCGACCTGATGCCACCGGACTACGCCGGCACACCGCGCGCCGACTTTCTGAACCGCCTGCGGTCGCGCACCGACCTGCCCTGGCGACCGGAGCTTGAGCAGATCATGCTCGGGATCGTTCAGCTGCGTGAGGATGACACAATCGCACCGCGCCTCTCGCGCGAGAACCACCGCCAGATCCTTCGCGCGCTCTGGGAGTTTCAGCCGGCAGACTACTTCGAATCGATCGTCTGCCCGGTCACGATTGTGCTGGCCGACCGCACGACCGATGACGAGCGGATGCGCGCGCGCCTGGCCGCGAAGCAGCAAGGTGCCGATGCTGCGCTGATGGGCCTGCGCCGCTCGCCCGATCGTCGCCTCATCTGGCTCTCGGAGACCGTCCACGATATCCCTCTCCACCGCCCAGACGAGCTCGTGAACGAGATCAATGCGACGATCGCCGGTCTGGACGACTGAGGCGCGCAATCCGGCTGTGCATAGGGCGCTATCGCCGCGTTCGATCATCCGTGTTGCGGGGGCGGGAATCTGGTCGGGCGTATGCGATACGCCCCTACATGTCCACCCTGCGGCGTAAGCTGCCTTCCCCTCACAGCGACGGCGGCGCCTTCGTCCATACCGCTCCCCACTCCCAACGTTGGGAGTGGGGCGGGTGGTGAAGGCCGCCATCCGTACCAGTACACAACGAAGCGGGAGGGCGATTGCCCTCCCGCTTGAGTGTCTGGCATATGGAAGCCGGCTGCTACTTGGACTTGGCCTTCGCGTAGCGCTCAGCGACCGCGTCCCAGTTGATGGTGTTCCACCAGGCGGCCAGATAGTCCGGGCGGCGGTTCTGGTACTTGAGGTAGTACGCATGCTCCCAGACATCGACGCCGAGCAGCGGATAGTTGCCGTCCATCAACGGGCTATCCTGGTTGGCGGTGCTGATGACCTCAAGGTCGCCACTGCCGTTGACGATCAGCCAGGCCCAGCCGGAGCCGAACCGGCCCGCGCCAGCCGCGTTCACCTTGGACTTCAGCTCGTCGAAGCTGCCGAAGGCGCTGTTGATCGCATCTGCCAGGTCGCCGGTGGGTGCGCCGCCACCATTCGGGCCCATGATTTCCCAGAACATGGTGTGGTTGGCATGGCCGCCACCGTTGTTGCGAACTGCGGTCTGCTTGTCCGCCGGGACCTTGCTGATGTTGCGCAGGAGCTCGTCGATCTCCATATCGGCGAACTCGGTGCCCTCGACCGCAGCATTCAGGTTGTTGACATAGGCAGCGTGGTGCTTGTCGTGGTGAATGCTCATCGTTTCTTTGTCGATGTTGGGCTCGAGTGCATCTTCTGCATACGGTAGTTTCGGAAGTTCAAATGCCATAGATTCCGCCCTCCCTGATGGACGATTGCGACATGCCTCTTGGCCGTGCTGCCATCTGGCAGCGGCGTCAATGTGCGGACACCGCACGGCTACCGTCTAGAATAACCGGGCTTGGTGGCAACCGCAATGCGAGAAACGTCGCATTTACTGACGTCGACCGAGTGTAATCCAGCACAATCCTTGCCAGGATTTGTGCCTCAATGACCAGATGATGAGGAGGGATGGTTGGCGGAGGTGGTCAGTCGGCGCACGATAGTCCGCTATGCCATTGGTATGGCACTCACTCCACTTGTCTGGGCATGCGGTGGTGGTAATGACGATGGGACGCCCTCGGCCTCGCCGACAGCAGTTGGTCCGCAGGCGTTCACGATCAACATGACTGATGCGCCGTCGTTCGATCCCGCCAACCTGACGATCAGCGCTGGCGACACCGTCACGTTCTTCTCGTCCGGCAGCGTGCCCCACACTGCCACCTGCGATCCGACCAAGCTGCCGGGCGTCGCCGCGCTGCCAGAACGCGCGCCCGTCTGGGACTCCGGCATGCTCCGGCCCGGCCAGCGCTTCAATGTGCGCCTGACCATCCCCGGCACTTACACCTACGCCTGCATCGAGCACGCCGCGCAAGGGATGGTCGGAACGATCGTGGTTGAGGGGTGATCGCAAACGCCCGTGTCGACCGCTAACCACCGCCACGAGGGCACGCAGCGCGAGAAGGCGAGCACGTCAGCACGGAAGCCAACCCTTTCTCCTGCGTTGGACTGCGTCGAACGGGTGGGAGATCTCTCACTGCGGTTCGAGATGACAGGACAAGATAGAGGTTGCCAGTCCAGCGGGTCGTCAGTGCCAGCAATGGCGATCGGCTCGATCCGACAGCCGATCCCTCTTCCTGTCATCTCGAACCGCAGTGAGAGATCTCCCACCCGTTCGACGCAGTCGGTCGGGGGAGCGGATTCTTCACTCGGGGTGCCCTCCGGGCCATGAATGACAGAGGAGCAGGCTGGGGCGCGGCAAAGGTCGATAGTATCGAGCCGGGGGAGATTTCTCGCGTGCGCGCTCGAAATGACAGGAGACGGTGAGGACTGCCGCACCCGGCAGGTCGCCATGCTGACGCTGACAATGCAAGCGCCCGGTTAGACACCCGATTCGTCGTCCTCCTAGTCGCGGACCAGCCGGACGACGCGGCCGCCGGATATCGCCAGCAGGTCGTGGACGCGGATTTCGAGAGTCTGCCCGGCGCGACCCGATCCACACCAGGCGATGTCCAGCCGTGCTACGGCTTCATCAAAGATGACACGGGCCTGATTCGTGGGCGGGATCGGCGCGAGGCCGTCCAGATCGTAGCCGAGCGCGTCGCGTGCATCGGCAGCGGAGATCGGCGAGAGGTCGGCCGGCCGGACGCCGATTACTCGCGCGAGCCGCTGGAGGTCGATCGTGTCACCCAGCCGAATGACGACGAGCGTCCAGATACCGCGTCCACTGCGAAATGCGATCGTCGTCAGTTTCGGATGGGTTGGCGTCGGCATCGGGCCAGGCGCGATCGGCAGGAGCCGATAGGGGATCTGTCGTTCGCGGAGCCGGACGAGGATGCGGTCTGCAGATTGGACCATGTCCCTGCTCTCTTCCAGTCAGTGCGTTGTGTCAATCTCGACGCCGCAGGCTGTGGGCCACCGACGCGATCAGACCGGCACCAGCGGCGTGTGCGGCTCCTGCGGCAGGATGACCTCGATTGGGTCGTCCGGGTGGACGACGCCACCGGTGAGGACGACCGCCATCACCCCGGCCTTCCGAATGAGGTTGCCCTCATCGTCACGGTCGAGCGTGGCCTTCATCAGCCCCTGCTGAATATCGTCGAGTTGGGCGCACGGGTTGCGCAGGCCGGTGATCTCGATCAGCGCTTCATCGCCGAGACGCAGCCGTGTGCCAGTCGGCAGACCGAGCAGGTCGAGCCCGCGAGTCGTGACGTTCTCGCCCATCACGCCCGGGTCCATAGCAAAGCCTTGCGGCAAAAGCTCCGCGAATAGTTCCTCGTGGATCAGGTGGACCTGACGCAGGTTCGGCTGGTCCGGGTTGCGCGCGACGCGCGAGCGGTGCTTGACCGTGATGCCAGAGTGTGCGTCGCCATCGACACCGAGTCCGGCAAGCAGGCGAATCTCCGGCTCGGTCGGTTTCGTCATCGTGTGTGTCGCACTCCGGCTTACTGCTACGACCCGTGGTTCCATCTCTCGTCCTCTTCCCCTGTTCGTGATGTTCTCCGTGCGGTGTGATTGCCCGTCTATCGAACGCCGACGGCCAGCGCTCGCCCCTCGACGAACTGAAAGTCCGGCCGCGTCAGGATTGGTGCGTCGTCGGCCGGCTCGACCAGTTGTGAGAGCGCTGCCTGCTGATCGACGCGCAGCGTCGGGATGCCCGGCGATTCGGTGCAGAGATACGGGATCGCGACATCCAGGAAGCGGCGCTCGTCGGTTGTCAGCGGATGGACGTACTCGCGCATGCGCAGATAGCCGCGCACCTCGCGCAGTCCAGCCTCCAGCAGATAGCCACGCAGCTTGTGGCCGGTGAACCAGTCGACATAACCCTCGTCGGTATGCGTCTCGCCGCGTGGCAGGCAGTCCTTCAGCGCAATGAGTAGATCGTCCGGCATCGGGCCGAGCAGCATCGGGTGCATCTCGACGTCCTGAATCGCGACTTTGCCGCCCTGCCGGACGACGCGGACCATGTCGCGGATGGCACCGACCGGGTCGGCGACGTATTGCAGTGATCCGGCACACCAGACAGCATCGAATGAGCCGTCCTCAAAGGGGAGTGGCGACATCGGGCCGGCGTGCAGCTCGACCTGATCGGCCCACGGCTCACCGGCGATGCGGCTGCGCGCGAGATCCAGATTCGCGGGGTCGGCGTCGATCCCGACGATCTTGCCTTCCGGCCCGATGATGGCGGCCAGCCAGGCGAAGTGTGTGCCGCTGCCGCAGCCGACATCGAGCACACGGTCGCCGGGCAGGAGCTCGGCCTGCGTCAGCAGCGAACGATAGACCTCGGCCATCGCCCGAAAATGGCTGTGCATCCAGAAGTCGCTGGTCAGGTCCAGCGCTGCATCGCTGCGCAGAATCGAGCGGTGCGACCGTTCGTCAGACATGCATCATCCTTTCGGGACGGTGGGGAGGTATCGTCCTCCCGACATCTCCGGTGTCGTCAGTCTTCGGTTGCAGCCGCGACGAAGGCGTCGACAAAGGCATTCACCTCTGCCTCACCCATCGGTGTCGACAGGCAACCCATCAGCGATGGCGCTGTGATGATGCCATGCGCCATCAGGCCACGATGTAGCCGCGCGCCTCGCTCGCGCTCGTCGGGGGTTGGCACGCTGCCGCGATAATCACGGATCGGTCGGTCATGCAAATGGATCTGGAACAGCGACCCGCCGCCGGTGACCTGACCGTGGATGCGCGCGCCGTCCATCGCTTCTGCCAGTGCCTCGCGGAGCTGCGCGCCGAGCGCGGCCAGGCGCTCGTATTCAGCCGCTGTCATCTTCTGCATTGCCGCCAGCCCGGCGACCATCGTCATCGGGTTGGCGTTGAAGGTGCCGCCGTGCGGCGCTTTCGGATGCCCCTGTCGCGGGTCGAAGACGCTCATCACCTCGGCTGAGCCACCGACAGCGCCGACCGGCATGCCGCCGCCGATGATCTTGCCCATCGTTGTCATGTCCGGCGTAATGCCCAGCAGCGATTGTGTGCCGCCAGCAGCATTGCGCAGGGCGATGACCTCATCGAAGATCAGGACGATGCCGCGCTCGCGGGTCATCTCGCGCAGGGCGTTCAGGAAGGGCAGGTCGGCTGGGATCAGGCCGGCGCGCATCGGCATCGGGTCGATCAGCACGGCGGCGAGGTCGCGCCAGTTGCGCTCGATCAGCCGTTCGGTCAGGGCCAGGTCGTTCAACCGCGAGACGATGACGTTCTCGAGAACACCATTCGGCGTGCCGGCCGAGTAGGCCAGCGACGGCGGCTCATCCATCTCCCAGGTATCGGCTGGCGGCGTCATCGAGACTTCAGCGAAGTCGTAGGAGCCGTGATAGCTGCCCTCAAACTTCATGATCTTGCCGCGGCCGGTGTAGGCGCGGGCCGCCTTGATCGCGATCATGACCGCTTCCGAGCCGGAGTTCGTGAAGCGGATCTGCTCGACCGACGGCACCCGGCTCGTCAGCAACTCGGCGAGGCGCACCTCATGCTCGGTCGGCATGGCGAAGGCGAGGCCGCGCGGAATCTCGGCGATGACGGCGGCGGTGATATCCGGGTCGGCGTGGCCGTGGATCAGCGAGGTGTAGTTGTTCAGGAAGTCGTAGCGCTCCTGGCCATCGACATCAACGATGACCGCGCCGCGCCCCTCGGCGGCGTAAGGCGGGTACGGTGCCTGATAGACCGTTGTGCGGCTGTTGCCGCCGGGCATCACCTTGCAGGCGCGATCAAAGAGCTGGCTTGCCCGTGAGCCATCGGCCAGGAATGCCTCTTCAAAGCGGCTGATCTCAACCATCCCGGAATGCTCCCATCCTCGTTCGTATCCCTCGGCCTGGATGTGTGCAGCGTAGAAGGTTTGGCGCGTGATGACAACGGTTTGGCGACGCAGATACACAAAGAGGTGGCACCCGGCTCAACTTCCAGGTGCCACCAGACGAAGGGGGTATTGGTCCGGCCCGTGGTGATGGGCCCGAGCCGGACCGCGATGGTGGTTAGTGGGTTGGCGATGAAATGACCTCGAAGACGTCCGGGTTCTCTTCGCCTTCGACGACAATCTGTCCTGCTGCGCCCTTCGTAACGCGCCCGAGGCTGTGGTCGACCATCACGTAGGTGCCCGGCACCTCAAGCTCAAGCTCGACCATCGTCGCGCCACCGGCCGGCACCAGCGTCGTCTGAACGTGGGTGTGAACCTCGGCAGCGCCCTCCGGATAGCAGCGGTCGAACACCTCGCCGATGATGTGGAAGCTGGAGGTGATGTTCGGTCCACCGACTCCGAAGAAGATGCGGATCGTCTCGCCGACATTGGCCTTGAGCGCTCGCTCGCCGGTCAGCGCACCGACCGAACCGTTGAAGGTGATGTAGTCCGCCTTCTCGTCCAGCATCTTCTCGGTCGAGAAGGTGCGCAGGCCCTTGGCATTGCGGACCCCTTCGAAGTACAGGTCGCCCTGCATGACGTAGAACTCGCGGTCGACTGGTGCCAGCCCGCCCTCAGGCTCGATCACGACCAGGCCATACATGCCGCTGGAGATATGGTGCGGGATCGGCGGCGTGGCGCAGTGGTAGACGAAGACGCCCGGGTGGCGTGCCTTGAAGCGGAATGTCGCCTGCTCGCCCGGCTGGATCAGCGTTGCTTCAGCACCGCCGCCCGGGCCGGTCACGGCGTGCAGGTCGATGTTGTGCGGCATCATGTTCTCGGCCGGGTTCACCAGCGTCAGCTCAATATGGTCGCCGACGCGTGCGCGGATCATCGGACCGGGGACCGTGCCGTCGAAGGTCCAGAAGGTGTAGGCGACGCCATCGTCGACGTATCCCACCATCTCATGGATCTCGATCGTCTGCTTGACCGTCTGCACATCGCGCGCGCCGATTGGGGCGGCAACGACCGGGCTTGGCAGGCGCTCGGCGTCGTACGGCGTCCCGCCGCCGTCCGGCACCGGCACCGAGTGATCCATACCGGCGTGGCCCGCCGGGGCTGCCGCAACCGCACCGTCGCCGGTGACTGTCACGGTGCCCTTCATGCCGGCCTCACGGTGGCCCGGCACCAGGCAGGCGAACTCGTACGATCCGGCGGTCTTTGGCGTGAACTCGATGACCATCTGATCGCCGGTGCCGGCCGCTGCGTAGGCGAAGCTCTTCGCCGTTGCCTCGTCAAACAGACCCTGCGCCCGATTGGTCATGGCGGCAGGCGGGGTGACGGTCGCCAGATTCTCGACGACCATGTCGAGGAATTCGACGTCGTGCTCGATCGCGCCCTTGTTGATGAATGTCAGGGTGACCGGCTGACCGGCTGCGATCGAGATCTGGGCCGGCTCAAACTTGAGGTCCGTCGCAGTAATTGTGATCTCGGTCGGGGCGGCGGCGGGAGCTGCGCCCGCTGCCAGCGCGACGTTGTTTGAATGCGTCGTGGTCGGCTCGTTGCCCTTCTCCATCTCGGCGGGGGTCATGTCGGAGCCGCTCGTGCCGCAGGCGCTCAGGAGCGCACCGGCTGCCGGCAGGCTGAGGCCGAGGAGGCCAGCCCGCTTCAGGAGCGAGCGGCGATTCATCTGGGTCGAGTCGAGCCGTTGGATCGTGTTGAGGTTCATCCGGTTGCCCCTTCGCCTACGTTTCCGCGCTACGTTGCGCGTCCATCACCATCTGGGCTAAGAGTAGAAAGTTGGACAGGGTGGGCCTGTGACTTTCGTCTCTTGAGCGTTACAGTTGCGTGACAAACATCACGAAGGAGGCTGCGCCAGTGGTCAATCGCACACGATATCGTGATTTGCTGCGTGGGACGCCATATTTCGCCCGTCTCAGCGACGCCATGCTCGATGAAGTGGTCGCGATCGCGATTCCGCGGCGCTATGGCCTGGGGCAGCGGCTCTTCACCGAGGGCCACAATGAGGGCCATTGCTCGCTGCATATCGTCGAGACCGGTCTGGTGCGCGTCTTCAAGACGTCTGCCGAGGGCCGCGAGCAGGTGCTGCGGCTGATGCGTCCCGGCGATGCGTTCGCCGACGTGCCGGTCTTTGATGGCGGCACCTATCCAGCCAGCGCCGATGCGGTTGAGCCGTCCTCAGTGCTCGCGCTGCCACGAGATGCCCTGATGCCGCTGATGGATCGCTATCCGGAGATCGCCGTCGGCGCTCTTCAGAATCTGGCCGAGCGCCTGCGCCACATGACATCACTCGTCGAGGACCTGTCGCTCCGGCGCGTGATGAGCCGAGTCGCGCGGCTCCTGCTGGAGCATCCGGACGAAATCCACCTGACGCAGTCCCAGATGGCGACGATGGTCGGGACGGCTCGCGAGATGGTCAATCGCTCACTGCACACGCTGGAGGACCGTGGAGTCATCCAGCTGCGTGGCCAGGAAATCCGCATCCTGGACCCGCAGAAGCTGGC
>JBDHWD010000099.1:0-10923 GCA_039810005.1 Thermomicrobiales bacterium
TCATCCGCGATCTGCTCCGGCTCGCCGGAGAGTGGTGGCGCGCCGGTCGGATTGACCGACGACGCACCTTCGGCAGCGCCGGAGAAATCGACGTAGATCGTCGCCGAGCGCGCCAGCGTGGCTGGGTCGCGATCGACGGCCTCACAGGCGGCGTCGACGCGCTCCATCAGGGGCCCCATGCCGTCTGGCGAGTTGCCAGTCTTCGTGAAGTAGACGTTCCAGATGTCGGCGTAGCGCGCCGTCAGGTCGAGCATGCGTTCGCCGGTCGTACCCATCATGATCGGCAGGCCATCGCGGCGCGGCCCGCGCGGCAGGATCGCGCAGTCGCGCGCCTGGTAGTACGTGCCATTGAAGTCGATCTCACCATTGTGCAGCAGCCCGTGGATGATCTGCAGCGCCTCCTCGAAGCGCGAGACGCGGTGGTCGAACGGGTAGCCGAACGCGCGATACTCCGGCTCGTGCCAGCCGGCGCCGAGGCCGAGGATGACGCGCCCGCCGCTGATCTCGTCGATCGTGTCGGCCATCTTGGCCGTGAGAGCCGGATTGCGGAACGACGTGCAGGTGACGAGCGTGCCAACCTCCACCCGGCTCGTCACGGCGGCTAGCGCCGAGAGCATCGAGAACGACTCCCAGACGCCTTCCTGCTCGCGTTCGGGCAGGCGGAACAGCAGGTGATCCTGCACCCAGACCGAGTCGAATCCGACTGCCTCAGCCCGCAGCGCGACATCGGCGATCTCACGCCATGACGCAGTGACGCCGGTCGCGCCGTCCGCCGAGTCCGGCAGCCCGAAGCCGACCTTCAGCGGTCGCTTGCCATCGTTCGTCATGATCCCTCCCCGATTCATCATCAACCGTGACGCACATGGTCGCACGAATTGGCCCGCGTGTTTGCGCGAGCGCAAGGACGGCGGCAGAGATTATGCGAATAATCAGGTTGTACGAGGGAGAGACGGTTGACAGAGGGCGACGACCATGAAGATGCACCAATCAGCCAGCCAGTTTGATTCTCGCGCCGACAGTTTCGATACGCGCCTTGTGACCGAAGATTACATCGTTGAGTACTACCTGACTCAGCCAGCTGCGACGCAGTGGGTCGCAGTCGGTCTCGCTCGCCAGACGTCGAATACGGCCCAAAAAGATGGTGGCCGTCGCCTCGTTGCGGGCTCGGGTCCGACCGAGCCCGCAGCCATTCAGGCGATGCTCGGTCGATGTCAGCACATCCACTGATTCGTGTCAGACGGGAAGGCCCTCATCGCGCGCGATCCAGTCGCGGATGGCCGGCTCGTGCTGGGCGTAGTGGTCGATAATCTGCGCGTCGATCACGCGCGGCAGGGCGTCATCGCCAGCCCAGTCCAACACTCCTTCCTGCGAGAACGCCTCCGGCGGGAGTGACAGCAGGACGTCCACGAGGTCGGCGAACGTCGCGCCGGCCGTGTGCATGACCTCGTCCAGCGTGAGCGAGCGATCGCGTTCGTGCATCGACGCGTTCAGCGTGTCGAGATCGAATGGATCAGCGCCCTCCGGCGGCTCGACGGTGCCGTACTGCTCCATCACGGTCGGCGGCTCACCGCGCAGCACGCTGCGCAGGTGCGCGGTCGTCCAGCGCTCGTAGGACGTGATGTGGGCGACGATGTCCTTGACCGACCAGCCACCCGCATCGATTGGCTGCGTCATCCGGTCAGTTCCGACCGCGACCAGTAGCTCATCGAACGCGGCGCGCGCCGAGCGTAGGCGCTCAATCGTTGTTGCCTGTTCGGCTGACATGCCTGATGTATCCATCGCCTACCTCTCGGATACTGATTCGCTGACAACCGGTATAGCCGGTGCGGCACGCCGTCCGCCGGACCAGACGCAGATGACCGCGCCGAACAGCGCGACCAGCGGTAGCCCGAGGCCCAGCGCCGGGTAATTACCAACGGCCAGCAGCGCGCCACCCATCAGCGCACCGAAGGCGGTGCCGAAGCGGGTGACAGACGAGTTCAGCGCCATCGTCGTGCCTTGCGCCGTCGGCGTCTCGGTCGACATGATCGTCACTGCCGTCACCTCAGCAATGCCGCCGAAAAACGAGCCGATCAGCAGCGCCAGCCAGGTGAGCAGGATCGGCGGCTGGACGATGAAAACGACGCCAATCAGCACACCCATCGACGCCGTAGTCACGAGAAACGTCCGGCGCGGCTCAAGGTGGCGCAGCGGCCCACTGACAAGCAGGCTGCCGGCCATGAACCCGGGGCCGAGCACCAGCCAGATCAACCCGGCCTCCTGCAAGGATCGGCCAAGCTCCTCAACGAGGAACGCGCCGATATAGGTCAGCATCCCCGTCCAGGCGACGCCGCGACCGAACTGCGCGGCATAGACACGCACCAGCGGCGGGAAGCGGACGAGCGGCAGGTAGGTGCCGAGCAGCGCGCCGATGCGCAGGGGATCGTGCGCGGTAACGACGTCGCGCTCCAGCGTCGCCGAGGTCAGCGCCAGCCCAGCGCCAGCGACAACAGCCAGCGCGATGAACGACCAGCGCCATGACAGCTGGCTGCCGATGAACGTCAGGATCGGGAACCCGATGATGCTGGCAACTGAGGCGGATGCGAACATTCGGCTGATGACCTGCCGACGCACATCGCCGTGATAGCGATTCCCGGCGATGGCGAACGCCATCGGTGAGATCGTCGCGGCGCTGATGCCGCTGAGCAGCTGCGCACCGACCAGGAAGCCAAAGCTCGGCGCGGTGGCGATGCCGATGTTGCACAACACCAGCGCCACCAGTCCCAGCATGAGCAGGCGCCGATAGCCCAGCCACTCCGCTGACGGGCCGATCACCAGACCGACGAGCGCGCCGACAAGCGACGAGACCATCACCGCCTGACCGAGCAGCGCCGTCGAGGTCGCCAGGTCGTCACCGATCGCGGACAGAAACGGCGACAGCGCGAGCGCCGTCAGCACGCTCATCGAGGTCGCGAAGCAGAGCGTCAGGAAGACTGAGCGATCGTCGGCGATATTCGCGATGCCGTCGCTCACGCGTTCGGCCTCCAGACGCGCGCCTCTTGGCACCTACTGATCTGATCCGCCAGATGCGGTCGCCGCTGAATCTTCAGCGTATGCGTGACGCAGCGCAACCGGCGGCTGCGCTCGTTTCCCGGTGACCGTGCGCACGCGCAGATTCAGCATCTCCACCAGGACGGAGAAGCCCATCGCGAAGTAGATGTAGCCCTTCGGAACGTGATAATCGAAGCCTTCGATCAGCAGTGACATACCAATCAGCAGCAGGAACGACAGCGCCAGGATCTTCACCGTTGGGCGCTCTTCAACAAATCGACTGATAGGCCCGGACGAAACCATCATCACGCCGACGGCAATGACGACCGCGGCGATCATCACCTCGATGTCGTCGGCCATACCAACGGCGGTAATCACCGAATCGAGCGAGAACACGACATCAAGCAACAGAATCTGCACGATCACGCTAACAAACGACGCCGGCACGCGCGCGCTGGCGTGGCCCTCTTCGCCCTCCAGCTTGCCGTGGATCTCGGTCGTACTCTTCGCTATCAGGAAGAGACCACCCCCGATCAGGATGAGATCGCGCCCCGAAATCTCCTGCCCCAGCACCTCAAATATCGGATCAGTCAGCCCGATGACCCACGACAGCGAGAACAGCAGCGCGACGCGCATGAACATCGCCAGCCCCAGCCCAAGCAGACGCGCTTTCTCCTGCTGCTCGGCCGGCAGCTTCCCGGCCAGGATCGAGATGAAGATGATGTTGTCGATGCCGAGGACGATCTCCAGCGCCGTCAGCGTCAACAACGCGACCCAGATTTCCGGGTTGGCGATCCAGTCCATATAGCGTTGCCCTTCGGTAGCGGACGAACAACGTAATTGGGGAAGTATGACATGGGAGGTCACCCAAAATGTCGCACTTTTGCCTCGAAATCCTGTTCGTATAAGTAGAGGCCTGTTGCATCGGCCTCAGCTCGCGAACGGTTTTGCAGGCGAAAGGAGACGCGCGATGAGCATCTCGAACCAGGTCAACGCACCGGGGATCGTGCCGACGCAGACGACGCGGCGGTTGCGGCTGACCTCGGCGGCTGCGGTGACACCGACACCGGTGAACTGGCTCTGGCCGAGCTGGCTGGCACGCGGCAAGCTGCACATCCTCGGTGGTCATCCCGGCGACGGCAAGAGCACCATCGCCACCGCCGTGGCCGCCGCACTCTCACGCGGCGAGCGCTGGCCGGACGGCGTTCGGGCACCGGTCGGGCAGACACTGATCCTCGCCGCCGAGGATGGCATCGCTGATACGGTGGTGCCGCGATTGACGACCCACCACGCCGACACCACGCGCATCCAGATCGTCGACTTTGCCGATGTCGGCGGTCGACCGGAAGTGTTCAGCCTGATCCACCATCTGGATCTGCTGGAGGAGGCGGTCGCGGGCACGACCGACCTGGTAATCATCGACCCGCTGACGAGCTACATGCCGGGCAGCGACCGTAACGCCGAGGGCGGTGTGCGCGACGTGCTGACGCCGCTGGCGGTTCTCGCCGAACACACGGGCGTCGCGATCCTGGCGATCATGCACGTCGGCAAGCCCAACGGCACGGGCCGCCGACCGTTGCAGCAGCTGCTCGGGGCGACCGCGTTTGGCGCGGTGGCGCGGATCGTCTGGATGACGGCGACGCTGCCGGAGGACGCACCAGACGGCGGGGATCGCGCACTCGGCGTCGTCAAGAGCAACCTCGCGCCACGACCGGATGCGCTGTGCTGGAGCCGCCCGATGGATGCGCCGATCCAGTGGCACGGCTCGACGTCAACGCCGATCGAGGCGCTGCTGTCCGAATCGGGCACCACGAAGCCGGCATCACCGCGCGAGGAAGCCGTCGCGATCCTGCAGGATCTGCTGGCAGACGGGCCGATGCCGGCCAGCGCGGTACGGGCGGCGGCGCAGAAGGCTGGGATCAGCTGGCGTACCGTTGAGCGAGCCGCTCGCGAGATCAACGTCCAGTCGGTGAAGGAACCCGGCTCTCAGCGCGGCCAGTGGATCTGGACGCTGCCGGATGAGAAGACCGCCAATCCCTCAGAGGGGGATGTGGCGGCCTTCCAGCATGACGGGGAGAAGACCGCCAGTTCCACACCCTCAGCAGTGGCGGCCTTCCAGACTGACGACGAGCAGACCGCGCATCCCGGCCTTCCGGACAGAGCGACGCTGACTGATTCCAGTCCTGGTCCAGCAGGTTCCATCCAGAACGACGAACCTCAACCTACGGATCACGTCTCTGTAACAGAAGACACCGTCACCCACACCAGAACGCTCTCGCTGATGACGGAGACCGAAGCGGTTCACGAGAGAGATCCGTGGCTTCCGGCCAACACTGTTAGTGCTGAATCTGAGGCGGTGGCGGAGGTGGCCGATGTCGATGAGAAGGCCGCCACCGCTGTATCTGAGGATGTGGCGGTCTTCCAGGATCCCGCGGGCAAGACCGCCAACCCTGCACCTGAGGAAGTGGCGGTCTTGTCCGCCGCACCCGTCGCCGCAACCACGGCATCAATCGGGCCACTCTCGCTGCAGGCCATCTTCCGCATTGAGGACGCCGACGAGCGGCGACTGGAGTTACGGCGCCACAGCGTGAAGCATCGGCTCCACGTCATCCACTGGTACAGACGCAACAGCAAGACACTGCCGCCGGATGTCTGGGACGACCTCCTGCTGCTGGAGACCGACGCGACGACGCCTTCGGTCAACGCCACGCCGGGCGAGCCGCCATCGCAAGCGTTCTGCATCGTCTGCGACAAGCTCCTGCCGCTCCACGCCGACCGCGTCCGCGGCTATCACGAGTACTGCGCCTGACGCGTCCTCACCCCGCGAGCACCACCGGCAACGACACCACGCTCCTGAACGAAAAGCCCTCCTGCCACGTCACCGCATCCGTGGCGAGCCGCGCATTGGGGAACCGCTCGACGAGCGATTGAATCGCCGTCTGCGCAACAGCACGCGCTGTTGATGACCCGAGGCAGAAGTGCGGGCCGCCACCGAAGGTCAGGTGCCGGTTCGGCTTGCGCACCGGATCAAACGTGTCCGGGTCGGGGAACTGCGACGGATCGCGATTGGCGGAGCCGATGAACAGATGCACGCTATCACCAACCTGCATTTCGCAGCCGTGCAGCGCAATCGGCTCATCACGCACCACGCGGCTCGTCGCCTGCACCGGGCTCTCCCAGCGCAGCACCTCCTCGATCGCCGGACGCACGAGCGCCGGATCGTCGCGCAACCGCGCGGCGACATCCGGCTGCCGCAACAGTGTCAGCGCCGCGTTGCCGATCAGGTGCGCCGTCGAGTTGTTCCCACCGACCAGCAGGGCCACGACCATCACGACGAGCTCTTCGGTTGAAAGACGGTCGCCGGCTTCCTCGGCCGCCACCAGCTCGGAAATCAGGTCCTCGCGCGGCTCACGACGGCGCTCGTCGATGATCTCCTCCAGGAAGGCGCGCATCTCCAGCATGCTCTGCTGCCCCTGACGCATCACCGCGACCCGTTCGCCGACCGTGCCGGGCCGGTCGTAGACCCGCACCTGATCGTGGCTCCAGCGCGTGAAGCGCGCCTGATCGTCAGGCGGCACGCCGAGCAGATCGGCGATCACCCAGCTCGGCAGCGGCTGTGCCAGGTCGGCGACAATATCCACCTCGCCGCGCTCGGCAGCACGATCGAGAAACCGATCGCACAGCTCACGGATATGCGCGCGGCGCGTCTCGGTCGTCTTCGCCGAGAACGCCTTCATCACCAGGCTCTTCAGCCGCGTGTGCTCCGGCGGATCGGTCAGCAGCATGCGGCTGCCGAGGACGTTGCGCAGCGGCTCCATCTCGGGCCGCACCTCGTCCGGCAGCGTCGAGAAGATCGCCTCGGTGCGCGCCGAGGACATGCGCGGATCGACGAACAGCCCGGCGACATCGTCGTAGCGGCTCACGATCCAGGAGCGCGTCACCTCGTTCCAGACCACCGGCGACGCATCGCGCAAGCGGCGATAGACCGGATGCGGATCGGACCGCACCGCGGCAGATCCAAAGTCGATCGCGACCGTTGCCGACACGTTCCGCTCCACTTCACGCAATGGCGCGCTCAATCGCGCCGATCGCCCATGAGCGCTCGACCAATCAGCAGCAGCACAACGACGATCAGCACCACCTGCAGGGCACGCCCAACCAGCCCGATCAACGCGCCGAGCAACCAGATCAGCAGGATCACCGCAACGACGATCAATACGACACGCACCGCTGCCTCCGAACCATCATGGTGTTCGATGCGGGTAGCGTAGCACGGGAAGCGGGGCGCTCGATAGGACATGGAGTAGAGCAAACGCTGCGGCTGCGCTAGGATGGCTGGTACCTGGACTTCGTGGCAGTGGAAAGGGACGAGCTGCGTGCGCCGCCTCAACGTCCGGCTCGCACAGATCGATGAATGCATTCGCTCGTCGATGTTTGCGCTCAGTCAGCGACCGGCGAATCCGGAGCTGGAGCAAGGCGAGCTCCTGCTCCTGCAATTGGTGAAACAGGAAGCCGCGCAGGAAGAAAAGCTACGGAGCCGGATCGACTTCGCGCTCGTCTTCGAACGCCTGGAGCGCGATTACGACGGAACACTCAGTCGCCTGCACTGGCCAAATGAGAACCGAACCTGGAACTGGATCGTCTACGGAAGCATGACGGTTCCAACGATCCCGTTCAGCCTTGAAAACTTGCCGCTCTCACGTCGCTACGACGGTCAGGACAACGGCCGACGGATCGATCCTGCTGACGAGGCGCTCATCCTTCCATACATCCAGTGGTCGCTGGCCGAGCGACCACGACCGGACCTGCAGATCGTGCCGCCTGACACTGTGTCTGACAGGTTCAAGCGCGCCGAAATCCTCGCCGCACTGCGGAACCACGACCAGCTGATCGAGGCGCGCCAACATGTCCGTCTCGCTGCTGCTGAGGACACCCCGCTCTATCTGACCGATCCCGGGAGCGACGATTCCTTTGTCCGCTTCCTGACCGAAGAAACGCGCTATCGTCGCAACCCGGCGCTCGCCGACACGCTCAAGTCCTATTACCACTACCGTTGCCAGGTTTGCGGACACGACTTCGAGCCACGCTATGGACAATCCCTCGCAGAAGGTCATCACATTCAGTATCTGAGCGAAGGCGGCCCGGATGTCAGCCCGAATATCATCGTCCTGTGTCCAAACCATCATCGCGTCATCCACGCAACCAATGCCCGATTCGACCCTCAGAGCCTGGCATACACCTATCCGAACGGCCTGCGTGAACGACTGATCCTGCCAGACCACCTGGAACAAACAGAGCGACGAATCCGGCCCGCGTCATAATCAGCATGTACATTCGCACAGGAAAAGCGCTGTTGTGGCCGAATCCATCTGCAATCTGCCAGCGATCGTTTCTCACCCTCTCACGCCGCGATTCAGCCCTCTTCGGCTGCCATCCGGTGCCACACTGCCGAACCGGCGAACTGCTACACGTTCGGCTGCCGTTTTGGATGATCGGCAGATCGGCCAATTCCGACCGGCCATAGACCGGCCTGGAAGGCGTGGCGTACAATTCAGAACTGGATGCAGGGTGGTGATGACGCACCTGTCTTTGCGGCTGGAATCAGCGAAACACAGGTGAAATCAGCCAGTCCCCGTGCGCACGTTACGCGATGAACTACCTTTGCGCAGCGCACCGAACGATCCTCAGGGAGGTGAGACGAATTGCCACGATCTTCGGCTGGCAGACAGCACTCACCTGATGGTTCCGGAGAGACCGCTTCGGGTACTCGAACACGTCGCAACCGGACGAAAGGGCGTGGCATGGCTAGCAAGACGGAGCCGGCCGTACGGGCTGGAGAATCAGCCCTCGGCTCGATGAGCAAGGATGAGCTTCTCGATCTCTATCGCCAGATGGTCCTGATTCGCAGGTTTGAGGAGCACTCCGCCGAACAGTATGCCTTCGGCAAAATCGGCGGCTTCCTCCATCTCTACATCGGTGAAGAGGCAATTGCCGTTGGCGCGATCAGCGTCCTCAAGCAACAGGACCACCTCGTTACCCACTACCGCGATCACGGCTATGCGCTGGCGATCGGCTCGCATCCGAACGCCGTCATGGCCGAGCTGTTCGGCCGTTCAACCGGCACGACCGGCGGACGCGGCGGCTCAATGCACATGATCCATCCGGAACGCAACTTCTGGGGCGGTTACGCAATCGTCTCGGGCCACATCCTGATCGGCGCAGGCATTGGCCTGGCGTTGCAGTATCAGGAGATTGACGGCGTTTCGATGGTCATCTTCGGTGATGGTGCGACGAACGGCGGCGCATTCTTCGAGGCGCTCAATATGGCCTCGCTCTGGAAGCTGCCGGTCATCTTCCTTTGTGAGAACAATCAGTACGCAATGGGCACCTCCATCGAATATCACTCGGCTGTGCCGCAGATGTCGACCAAGGCCGAGGGACTCGGCATCAAGGCGGAGATCGTCGACGGGCAGGATGTCCTGGCAATGCGCGAAGTCACCCAGCGCGCTCGCGAATACTGCACCGCCGGCAACGGTCCCTACTTCATCGAAGCGATGACCTATCGGTTCCGGGGCCACTCGATGGCCGACCCGGAGATGTATCGCGAAAAGGACGAGATCGAGGAGCATCGCGCGACCGACCCGATCCCGGCCTATCGCGAACAGCTCATTCACGCCGGCAAGGCGGAGCAAGCCGACTTCGACAAGATCGACGAAGAGATTGAAGTCATTGTCGACGAGGCAGTCGAGTTCGCCGACAAGAGCCCGTGGCCTGATCCGTCGACACTGGAGGACCACGTCTACGCCGACGAGTACTAGCGCGAACAGACGGCGACGCGGTTAACGTTCATCGTATCGAAATGGAGCAGGAACACCGTGGCAAGTACGCTGGCTGAGCTGGAGGACATGCAGCGCCGAGCGCAGGACGTCATCCAGCAGAACGAATCAGGCGAACGCGAAATCACCTATCGGGACGCGCTCCGCGAAGCCATCACCGAAGAGATGGAGCGCGACGAAAAGGTCTTCATCATGGGTGAGGACATCGGCGCATACGGCGGCTCCTACGTCGTGACCCGCGGCTTCCAGGAGCAATACGGTCGCAAGCGCGTGATCGACACCCCGATCGCCGAGCTGGGCCTCGTCGGCATGGCCATTGGCGCATCGATGGGCGGCCTGCGGCCGATCGTCGAGCTGATGACGATCAACTTCTCGCTACTGGCAATGGATCAGATCGTCAATCACGCCGCCAAGATCCACTACATGTTCAACGGCGAGTTCACCGCGCCGCTCGTCATCCGCACCGCGTCCGGCTGGGGCCAGCTCGGCGCGACGCACTCGCAGACCTACGAGGGCTGGTACGCCCACGTCCCCGGCCTGCGCGTCGTCATGCCGGCCACGCCGAAGGACGCCAAGGGCTTCCTCAAGTCAGCGATCCGCGGCAACGACCCGGTCATGTTCATCGAGCACTCGCTGATCTATCGCAACCGCGGCCCGGTGCCGTCCGGCGACTACACACTGCCGCTTGCGGGCGCAGAAGTGCGCCGCGAGGGTACCGACATCACGCTCGTCTCGTGGTCGCGCGGTCTGTACCTGGCGCTCGGTGCTGCTGAGGAGCTTGCCGAGCAGGGCATCTCAGCCGAAGTCATCGACATGCGCGTGCTGCGGCCGCTGGATGTTGACACCGTGATCGATTCGGTGAAGAAGACCAGCCGCTGCGTTATTGTAGAAGAGTCGTGGCGCACGATGGGGCTCGGCGCGGAGATCGCTGCCGCTGTGCAGGAGCACGCGTTCGATTATCTTGATGCGCCGGTTGAGCGCGTCGGCAGCATTGAAGTGCCGATGCCATATGCCCGGAACCTCGAGCGACTGGTCATTCCTGGCAAGGACGAGGTCG
>JBDHWD010000100.1:0-10734 GCA_039810005.1 Thermomicrobiales bacterium
GCGCTGCATGCCCACCACATCGTCCCGCTGTCGCAGGGCGGCACTAACGCGATCGACAATCTCATTACCGTCTGCGGTGCTTGCCATCGGCAGATCCACGCCGGCGCACCCTGGTAGGTCAGCTTCGCCTCCTGTCCTCACGGACAGAAATATTCCCCGCCCGTCGCACCTCTTGCGCTGTCCAAACGCATCGCGACACCCGCCGCGCGCATCGTTACTCTCGTCAACGTGCCCACAACGGTGTGCGCACAATGAGGATTTCGATGTGGAAGGACACCTCATGGTCATCAGCGAGCGCCGCCGCTCGAACGAGGTCGTTGGCGATCTCATGCTCCGCGCCCTGCGGAATCGCATTCGTGGCAATGTCATCCTCTCCGACGATCCGCAGTACGAAGCAGAACGCGAAGTCTTCAACGCCGGCGTAACGAAGCGCCCGGCAGTTATCGTCCAGGTCGCCGATGCGAAGGATGTTGCGACCGCACTGGCCTTCGCCCGCATGCACGACATGCCGGTCGCCGTCCGTGGTGGCGGTCACTCAACGCCAGGCTATGGACTGGTTGACGATGGACTGGTCATTGACCTCTCGCTGCGCAAGGACGTCGAAGTCGATGTCGAGCGTCAAGTCGCCCGCGCCGGCACTGGTCTGCGGGCCGGCGAGTACGTCGCGGCAACCGAGAAGTACGGCCTGGTCTCGCCGGTTGGCGATGCCTCGCACACCGGCCTTGCCGGCCTGACGCTGGGTGGTGGCTACGGCTGGTTGAGCGGCAAGAGCGGTCTGGTGATCGATAACCTGCTGGCGGTTGAGATTGTCACCGCCGATGGCCAGATCCTCCGCGCTAGCGAGGATGAGAACGCGGATCTCTTCTGGGCGCTGCGCGGTGGTAGTGGTAACTTCGGCGTCGCGACGACCTTCGAGTTCAAGCTGCAGCCATTGACGCAGGTTCTCGGTGGTCTGCTAGTCTTCCCCTATGCCCGCGCCAGCGAGGTGCTGCGCGCCTACCGCGACCTCACCGCGACCGCACCGGACGAGCTGACTTCCTACGCTGTGCTGGCGACGATGCCGGACGGGATGTCGATTGCGGCGATCATGCTCTGCTACTCCGGCGACATAGCCGAAGGTGAGCAGGTGATCGCGCCGCTGCGGGCAATGGGTCCGGTTGCCGACATGGTGCAGCCGATGCCGTACTCCGGCATGACGGCGCTGACCGAAGACATGGCCCCGATGGGATTTGCCCGCGAGGACGTCTGGATGAACGTTCGCGGCCTCAGCGATGAGACGCTCGACACGCTGATCGAGCTGGCCGCTCCGGAGCGCTCGCACGGCAGCGCCATCATCATCAAGCAGCTGAACGGTGCTGCGTCGCGCGTCTCTCCGAGCGCGACCGCGTTCCCGCACCGCAATCTCCCATACAGCGTTCTGCCGCTGGCGATGTGGCCGAAGGACATCGACGGCTCACCGCTCATCGCCTGGGTGGATGAGGTCGAAGAGGCGATGGCCCCGATCACCGGCGGCGTCTACGTCAACGGCGCGCACAGTCACCCATCGTCGATGGTCTACGGCGCGAACTACGAGCGCCTGGCGCGGATCAAGGCCATCTACGACCCGGAAAACCTGTTCCGCTCGAACGAGAACATCGTCCCTGCTGAGTAGGTCGCGCATTGGCTACCGGTGGGCATTCATCGGTGGCCGATTCATTCAACTGGAGCCATGTGTGAACAGCATCCTCCCCGGCCCATATGAACCACTGCACGACGGCATCATCACGCTCGACGACGTCGCCGCCATCGTGCTCAGCGATCTGCCATCAATGACGGAAGCCGACATGGCCGCGATTCTCTGCGCGATCATGTCGGAGGGTGACCTGCCGGTGATTCGCATCATCGAGCCGATCATCCGCGGCGAGCTGACTCGCCGTCGTGCGCTCTATCCGGTCACTGCGTCACTCTCGACGCTATAACCCACACTTCCTCTCTTCCCGCCCGCTGCGGATCTCGGCTGCCCTTAGCGCCGGTTCCCAGCGGGTGTTCCTGTGTAACTCGGCTATACTGCACACATCTTCTGCGTCTGAATGAAGGGAATTGCGCGGTGGCCGAAGCCGAAGCGGGTGCGCGCGCCTGGCTGGGGATGAAGGAGCTTCCGGAAGAGGAGCGACCGCGTGAGAAGCTGAGACTGCGCGGACCGGGTGCGCTATCCAATGCTGAGCTCGTCGCCATCCTGCTGAACACTGGCACGAAAGAAGAGCCGGTCACGATGCTGGCCCAGCGGATCATCGCCGAGAGCGGCAGCCTGCGTGGCCTGATGCGCCGCGATCTCGATTCGCTGCTGACAGTCCGTGGTCTCGGACCGGCAAAAGCGATCAAGCTCCTGGCGTCGATCGAGCTGGGCAAACGCATCGCCCAGATCACGCCGGAAGAGCGCGCGCAGATCCGTGGGCCGGAAGACCTGGCCGTCCTGTTTCAGCCGATGATGGTTGCGCTGGAACATGAAGAGCTGCGAGTCGCGGTGCTCGATACGAAGCACCGTCTCGCGCGTGTCGTCACTGTGTATCAGGGCAGCGTGAACAGCGCGCAGGTGCGCGTGGCCGAGGTATTCCGCGAGGCAGTGCGGGCAAACAGCCCGGCCATCGCGATCGCCCACAACCACCCTAGCGGCGATCCGACGCCATCGAGCGCTGACATCACCCTGACAGCTGAGCTTGCCCGCGCCGCGGCGCTGCTGGATATTGACCTGATCGACCACCTGATTATCGGCGACGGTCGCTGGGTGTCACTGCGTCGCCTGGGTCTGGGCTTTCCGACTGGGCGCTGAGCGCTGATCACGCATTCAGTTGCGTAAATCGCATGCCTCGCAGAAGATGGACGCGGGGAGAGGATGGGAGGCTGATGAGAACTCGGTAGGAACAGGTGATGGAGGTTCGCGATGAGCGATTCCGCCCAGTGGTGGACGATTGGGCTACTTGTTGCCTTCATAGTTATCGGCCTGGCGATGATCTTTCTATCGCGAGGCGACCGGGGTGTGACTGACACTTCGTATCCCACATTTCTCAAGAAACAGGCTGCCGCGAAGGCAGCTGAGCCTGCGCAGGTGCTTGCTGTCGATAGCGCACCTGCACCAACCAGCGCTGACGTAACCCTCACGCGCTTTCTCTACGCCGCCGACGCAGTGGCCGACGGAATTGGTAACGCTGCCGCCAAGTCTGCGGCGCTGTCCTCAATCGATGTCACAGCAGTTGAGGACGCCGGGATGGCGGCGACTCTTGCCGAGGGCGGCGACGTGCCCGACGTTGAGCAGTCTGTCGCTTCTCCGAGCGCTTTGACAACTGAGCCGGCCATTCCAGTTGTCGGCACCGAGATTTCCGAGCGCGACTGGACGATCGATCAATCGCGGGCCGCTGCGGTGGCTACCGGAGACGCTGCTGGGACGCACGGGGAAGCTGTCGCAGGCGAGACTGTGGCACCTGATCAGGCAATGGCGGCGCAACACGCAGAGGAGACCGATGAATCCGCAATAACTGAGCATCGAGCGGCAGCTGAACGGGCAGCGACAGCGGAACACGCTTCAGCTTCCGAGCAGGTCGGCGTTGTGGGCCAGGTTGGTGCTGCCGATGTCGCGTCAGAGACCCCGTCAGCCGCGCCGATGTCGTCCGTTGGCTCATCGGACGCGACGATCCAGACGGTCCAGATCGCGGAGTTGCACCACGGCGCAGATGGCCACGAGCACGCCAGCGAGTGGATCGTCATTGCCAACGAGAGTGCGGAGACGGTCAACCTGGCCGGCTGGCGTCTGACTGATGAGGGTGAGAAGCACGTCTATACTTTCCCGCCCGTCGGGCTCGCGACTGGTGGGCGGCTGAACGTGTATATGGCGCAAGGCACGGACACCGCCGCAGCGCTCTATGTCGGGCGCAGTCAGCGCTGGTGGAACAACGACGGTGATTGCGCGTACCTCTTCGATGCCGCCGGCACGCTCGTTGATCGCCATTGCTATGGGAGCGCCGCGCAGACCGGCTAGATCCTGAACATCCCTTAGTGCTCGGGCGCGACGTTGCCCCGGGCTTCTTACGCTCCGTGCAGAAGCGGCAACGTTTGCCGCCATCCGAAGGGAGATACCGATGGACTTCCGGCTCACTGATGAGGAGCGCGCCGCGCAGGCGCTGGCCCGCGAGTTCACCGAGCGCGAGATCGTGCCGGTCGCGGCCGAGTACGACCAGCAGCATCGCTTTCCGCGCGAGATTCTGCAGCGCGCCGCGCAGGCCGGGTTGACCTCGCTGACAGTCCCCGAGGAGTACGGTGGAGCCGGCGCATCGCTGATGACGCTCGCGCTCGTCTCCGAGCAGTTCGGCTGGGGCTGCGCCGGAATCGCGACCTCGCTCGGCATCAATACACTGGCTGCCGACCCAATCCTCCTGGCCGGGCGAGATGATCAGAAGCGCGAGTATCTTGGGCGCATGAACGAGGGCGAGCTCGGCGCGTATGCGTTGACGGAGCCTGCGGTTGGCTCCGATGTCTCCGGGCTGACGACGCGCGCGAGATCCGTTGGCGACGAATACGTGCTGAACGGCAGCAAGATCTGGATCTCCAACGCCCCGCACGCAGACTTCTTCGTCGTGTTTGCCAAGACCGATCCGGAGTCCGGCCGCAAGGGGATCAGCGCCTTTGTCGTCGAGCGCGACACACCCGGGCTCGATGTTGGCAATCCATTGCCGAAGCTCGGGCAGCGCTCGTCTCCTGCGGCAGAGGTCTTCTTCAATGACGTTGTCGTTCCGGAGCGTAATCGGCTTGGTGAGGAAGGTGACGGCTTTCTGATCGCGATGGGCGTCTTCGATCGCTCACGACCGATGATCGCCGCCATTGCGGTCGGTGTGATCCAGCGCTGCCTCGACGAATCGCTCGCCTACGCGCTGGAGCGGCAGACGATGGGGCAGCCGATCATCCAGCACCAGTCGGTTGGCGACAAGATCGCTCAGATGGCGGTCCGCGCTGAGGCTGCACGCCTGCTGACCTACCAGTCGGCAGCGCGCTACGACGCCGGAGAACGCAACACGCTGGAGTCGGCCTACGCCAAAGTTTTCGGCGCAGACAGCGCGATGTGGGCAGCGACTGAGGCCGTGCAAGTCTTCGGTGGCAATGGCTATTCGGAGGAGTTCCCGGTCGCCAAGCTGTTCCGCGACGCGAAGCTGCTCCAGATCTACGAGGGCACGAGCGAGATTCAGCATCACGTCATTCGCCGCGAGCTGATTCGCGCACGCACGACAAGATGACGCAACGCTTATACGCATTTTGTCGCAACGTGCAGTAACATAGCCGTACCTTTCTTCGATAGTGATCGTGGCGGAAGACGCGAATCGCGGCGACCAGCCCGTGATGACACGCCAACGATCCGCGACGATCCGGCCAGAGCGCCATGCGTGGCGCGGACGGAGAGTTCGCTATGCGGATCAGGTCGATCGGCGTTGTCGGCGCCGGGACGATGGGCGGCGGTATTGCGGCGTTGGCGGCCTCGGCCGGTGTGCCGGTCGTGCTGCTCGATATCCCCGGCGAGCGCGAGCGCAACGAGCCAGCCAAGCGCGGCCTCGATCGGGCGCTGAAGTCGCGCCCGCCCTCGTTTATGGATACCCGCCGCGCGCGATTGATTATCACCGGCAACATCGAGGACGATCTGGCGCTATTGGCGGATTGCGACTGGATCATCGAAGCAGTCGTCGAGCAGCCAGGGCCGAAGCGCGCGCTCTATGAACAGCTTGAGCCCCTGCTCGGCGACCGGACTATCGTTTCCTCGAATACATCCGGCATCCCGATGCGAGTGCTGACCGAAAACCGCAGCGACACGTTCCGCAAGCGCTTCTTCGGCACGCACTTCTTCAACCCGCCTCGCTATTTGCACCTGCTGGAGATCATCCCGGGCTCCGAGACGGACCCGACCATCATTGAGCGCGTCGAAGAGTTTGCCAGCCTTGTTCTGGGGAAGGGGACGGTGCGGGCGAAGGACGTGCCTGGCTTTATCGGTAACCGGCTCGGCGTCTACGGCATGCTGCAAGCGATTCGCCTGATGGAGCAGACCGGCCTGTCGATCGATGAGGTCGATGCGCTGACCGGCCCGCTCATTGGCCGACCGCGCTCGGCGACATTCCGCACCGCCGACCTGACCGGCCTGGACATCCTCTTGCACGTCGCGGACGGCCTGAGCGAAGCGACCGGCGAGGACTATGGCTTGCCGGGCTGGGTGCGTGCGCTGGTCGCCGAAGGGCGGTTGGGGGAGAAGAGTGGGGCAGGGTTCTACAAGCGAGCCGGACGCGACATCCTGACGCTCAACCCGCAGACGATGGACTACCGGCCGCGCCAAACAGTTCAGTCTCCCGAGCTCGGTACGCTCGCTCGCCTGTCGCTGGATGAGCGGCTACGCGGCGTGCTGGACTTGCCCGGTGCGCATGGTGAGTTCCTGCGGTCGCTGTTCTTCACCACCAGTCATCAGACGCTCATGCTGACGCCAGAGATTGCCTGGGACATCCCGTCGGTTGACCACGCGCTGGAATGGGGGTTTGCCTGGGAGATGGGGCCGTATCGTCAGATGGACGCGGTGGGGTTGAACCTCGTTCGAGACGGGCTGCGCGACCTCGGGCTGGATGAGCCGCCGCTACTGCGCTCGGCCGGCGAGCGCTTCTACGAGGATGCCGATGGCCTGCCGTCGGCTCGTGCCCTGGATGGCACGCTTCAGCCGTTGCGCGACCGCCCCGGTGTCGTGAGCCTGCGGACACTCAAGTCCGAGGGCCGCACGCTCATCGCCGGAGATGAAGCGTCGGTGGTGGACCTGGGCGATGGCGTCGTGATGCTCGAGCTGCATTCGAAGCTGAACACGCTCGGCGAGCGAACCTTCGCGGTCCTGAGTCAGGCGCTGGAGCTGATCGACCGGCAAGGCTACGCCGGGCTGGTCATCGGCAGCGACGACGCGCGCGCGTTCTCAGCTGGCGCGAACCTGAATCAGATCGCCGGGCTGGGCGGCGAAGGGGACTGGGCTGCTGCCGAGCAGGTCGTGAACGCGTTCCAGCAGGCAACGATGAGCCTGCGGCGTGCGCCGTTCCCGGTCGTGTCGGCGGCCTTCGGTCTGGCGCTCGGTGGTGGCGCTGAGGTGGCGATGCACAGTGACCACGTCCAGGCGTCGGCAGAGCTGAACATCGGTCTCGTCGAGGTTGGCGTTGGGCTGATCCCGGCCGGCGGCGGGACGAAGGAGCTGCTGGTTCGCTTCACGCAGGAGCTTGAGCCGTACGTCGAGGCTGATCCGTTTGAGGCAGTTCGCCGCGCCTTCATGCCGATCGCCCTCGCCCAGACCAGCCAGAGTGCGCTCGAAGCCAGAACGATTGGCTTCCTGCGTCCGCAGGACAGCATCACGATGAACCGCGAGCGGCTGATCGGCGACGCCAAAGCCGCCGTGCTGCGGCTTGCACCCGGCTACGTCGCACCGGTCGATCGGCGCATCAGGGCGCTCGGCCAGGAGGCGCTCGGCAATCTGCGCTACGCGCTCTGGTCGTTCCGCGAGGCCGGACAGGCGAGCGACCACGACGTGGTCATTGGCGAGAAGCTGGCCTGGGTCCTGGCTGCCGGTGATGGGCCGCCGCGCGAGGTCAGCGAGCAGGATCTGCTCGATTTCGAGCGTGAGGCGTTTCTCAGCCTGCTTGGCACTGAGAAGACCCGACAACGAATCGACCACATGCTGCAGACCGGGAAGCCGCTGCGCAACTGAGAGCAAGGAGACACCCATGCGGGAGGCAGTCATCGTCAGTGCAATGCGCAGCCCGACTGGACGCGGGAAGGCCGATGGCGCGCTGGCCGGCGTTCATCCGGTCGAGCTTTCGGCGACGGTCATGCGCGCCGCAGTCGAGCAGGCCGGTGTTGAGCCTGCGGTCGTCGAGGACGTGATCTGGGGCTGCGCGATGCCCGAGGCCGCGCAAGGTCTCAACATCGCCCGGTTGGCGTTGTTGCGGGCCGGCATGCCGGTCGAGACATCTGGCACAACAGTCAACCGCTTCTGCTCGTCCGGACTGCAAACGATCGCGATGGCTGCCCAGGCGATCATGACCGGCATGGCCGACGTTGTACTGGCCGGTGGCGTCGAGATGATGAGCCAGGTGCCGATGTCTGGCTATCACACGCGCATTAACCCTGAAGACATCGAGAGCTACATCGGCATGGGCTACACCGCCGAGCGTGTGGCAGAGCGCTGGGGCATCTCCCGCGAGCAGCAGGATGAATATGCCTGGAACAGCCAGCGCAAAGCCGCCGATGCGTGGCAGCGCGATGCCTTCGCCGACGAGATCGTCACTGTTCCGGTGCAGAGGATCGTCTGGCACGGAGCCGAGCGCGAGATTGAGGATGAGCCGGTGCGCCGCGACGAGACCATGCGTCCGGAGACGACGATCGAGGGCTTGGCGAAGCTGCGGCCGGCATTTAAGGCTAACGGCTCAGTTACAGCCGGCAACGCCAGCCCGTTTAGCGACGGATCGGCGGCTGTCCTGCTGATGAGCCGCGAGGACGCCGACGCGCGCGGCCTGACGCCGCTGGCGCGCTTCGTCAGCTTCGCCACCGCCGGTGTCGATCCTGACATCATGGGCATCGGTCCGGCCAAGGCAGTGCCGAAGTTGCTCGACCGGCTGGGCATGTCGCTGGATGACATCGACCTGATCGAATTCAACGAGGCGTTTGCCGCTCAGGTGCTGGCCGTTATCCAGGAGATCAACCTGCCCGAGGAGAAGGTCAATGTCAACGGCGGCGCGATCGCGCTCGGGCATCCGCTCGGCGCGACCGGTGCAAAGCTGTCTGCCAGCCTGATTCACGAGCTACGGCGGCGCGGCGGCGGTAATGGGCTGGTGACGATGTGCGTCGGCGGCGGGATGGGTGCCGCGGCAGTTCTGGAGGTCTACGGGGCTGAATGACGCTCGCACTGGCGAGATTGTCGCTTCCACGTCATTGTCGTTCTGCACTCTACACATGGGAGGCTCATGATGCACGGCCTGATGATGGACTACCAGCTCACTCTCGCAGCGATTCTCCGCCGCGCCGAGACGTTCTTCGGTCATAAGGAGATCGTTACTCGCATGCCGGACCGCAGCCTGCATCGCCACACGTACGCTGATTTCGCGCGCCGCGCCAAGCAGCTCGCGATGGCACTGACCGACCTGGGCGTCCAGCCGGGCGATCGCGTTGCGACGCTCGCCTGGAACCACTATCAGCACCTCGAAGCCTATTTCGGCATCCCGATCATGGGCGGTGTGCTGCACACACTGAACCTGCGCCTGCCACCGGAGGATCTCGTCTACATCGTCAACCACGCCGACGACCGTGTCCTGCTGGTCGATCAGGTATTGCTGCCGTTGGTCGAGCGTATTCGCAGCAACAGCAACATCGAGCATGTCATCGTCATCGCCCCGGACGGCACAGCACCGGAAGGCATGGTCAACTACGAGGAATTCATCGCCGGTCACGACGCAACTGCGTTCTGCCCGCCTGAGATCGACGAGAACCAGGCGGCGGCGATGTGCTACAGCTCCGGCACGACCGGACGGCCCAAGGGTGCGGTCTACTCGCATCGCGCGCTGGCACTGCATTCACTGGCGTCGACCGCGGCCGATACCTGTGGTGTTCGCGAGCGCGATGTCGTTCTGCCGGTCGTCCCGATGTTCCACGTCAACGCCTGGGGGCTGCCGTTCACCGCGACGATGGTTGGCGCTACGCAGGTGATGCCCGGCCCGTTCCTCGATGCCCAGAGCCTGCTGGAGCTGTACCAGAGCGAGCGCGTCACCCTCACGGCCGGCGTGCCGACGATCTGGCTGGGCCTGTTGCAGACACTGGACAAGGACCCGGACGCCTGGGATCTCAGCAGCCTGCGGACGCTGCTGGTCGGCGGTCAGGCCGCGCCGAAGAGCATGATCCAGGGCTTTCGCGATCGGCACGGACTGGAGGTCGTTCACGCCTGGGGCATGACCGAGACAACGCCACTCGGCAGTGTCGCCATGCTCACCTCGGACATGGAAAATCTGCCCATTGCCGAGCAGGACGACTATCGCGCCAAGCAGGGTCGACCGGTGCCGTTCGTCGAGATCCGCGCCAGCGGCGAGGACGGTCTGGTGCCGTGGGATGGCAAGACGATGGGCGAGCTGGAGGTGCGCGGTCCGTGGATCTCTGGCCATTACTACGACAACCCGGACGCCGAGGTCTCGTTTACCGAGGACGGCTGGTTCCGTACCGGCGACATCGTCGTCATCGATGAGCATGGCTTCATTCAGATTCAGGATCGCGCCAAGGACGTCGTCAAGTCGGGCGGTGAGTGGATCAGCTCGGTGGCGCTGGAGAACGCGCTGATGGGTCATCCGGCCATAATCGAGGCGGCTGCGTTCGCGGTGCCGCATCCGCGCTGGCTGGAGCGCCCGATGGCTGTTGTCGTTTTGCGCGATGGTGCATCGGTTGACCCCGAGGAGCTCCGAACCTTTCTGGCCGACCAGTTCCCGAAATGGTGGCTACCGGACCGCATCGACGTTGTGGACGCGATCCCGCGCACTTCGACCGGCAAGTTCCAGAAGTCGGTGCTGCGCGAGCAGTACGCCGATGCATATGTCGGCGACGCGGGGTAGGTATATGATCTTCCGCGTTTGCGGCAGTCGGACGGGGAGGAACGGATCCTTCACTCCGTTCAGTGGGTCGTCAACGCCAAACTGTCTATTCGGCAGCGTCCCATATCTTCTG
>JBDHWD010000101.1:0-10650 GCA_039810005.1 Thermomicrobiales bacterium
CGGGCCGGTTGACCACACGGGCGTATGCAATACGCCCCTACATCTGGTCACACAACACCCCCAATTACCAAACCCAGATCGTGCCGACCGACAGACATCCCCGAAATGTAGGGGCGTATTGATGGAAGTGACCTCATTATGCTGGTAATGTGTCGATAGCATCGATCCGGCATCGTGCATGGGAGGCGCGCATGCATCGTCGTCAGCTCGTCCTCAGCCACGCCCAGTACGCCGAGCTCGTCCACGCCCGCGACCACGATCCGCGCGCGTATCTGCGCGAACGCGCCGCGGCGCTGATCAAGATCGCTCAGGGGCAGTCCGCCTGTGCCGTGGCTCACCATGGGCTGCTGCGCCACCGCGATCCCGATACCGTCTATCGCTGGCTGAACCGCTACGCGGCCGAGGGGTTCGCCGGCCTCATCCAGCGCCCGCGCCGATCGAGTGGCTGCCCGCCCTGAAGCCCGGGCGCAGCTGGTGGAGGCGTTGCATCAGGATCCACGCCAGCATAGTCTGGGGCACGCACGCTATCGACTGGCCGACATCCGCACGCTCCTGCCAGCGGTGGCTGACTACAGCCTGAGCGGCATCGCCCGGCTGCTGGCGCGCTGGCGCATCCGCCTCAAGCGCGGACGCTACCAGTTGGCGAGTCCCGACCCGGACTATCGCGGCAAGTGTGAGCGTCTGGCCGCAGCGCTGGCAGACGCCCGGCACGATCCCGCGCATGAGCGCCTGCTCTACGTCGATGAGTGCAGCGTCTATCGTCAGCCGACACTGGCTCCAGCCTGGTGGCCGGTGGGTGCCACAGCGGAGCCGACCGTGCCACGCTCACTGCGCTCCAACATCTGTCGCCGCTACGCCGGTGCGCTTGATGTCGTCACCGGCCAGGTGACCTGGCTGGAGCGTGCACGGATGACCGTGCCGTCGCTGTGTGCCTTTCTGGAAGCGCTGCGCCAGGCGTATCCCGAGCAGCACCTGTCTGTGGCCTGGGACAACTGGACCGTGCATCGCCATGAGCGCGTGCTCCAGACCGCGGAGCGACTGCAGATTGAAGTGCTCTGGCTGCCGACGTACGCACCGTGGACCAACCCGATTGAGAAACTGTGGCGCTGGCTGCGCCAGGACGTCATCCATCACCATCAGCTGGCCGACGAGTGGGACGCGTTGCGTCAGCGCGTTGCGGACTTTCTCGACCAGTTCGCCCGTGGCTCTCCGGCGCTGCTGCGCTACGTCGGCTTGTTACCAGAATAATGCGGTCACATGCATCAACAGCCTCGGCGCGGAGGAGATGACGCCTCAGACAAGTTGTCCCTAGTCGCTGTGCCGACTATCCCTCAGGAGCAGGTGAGCAGCGCAACTGCCTCGCGAGTGTGGGTAGCAGCTAGAGCGCGGCTCGCGCTGCGCTTTTGCCATGACCCTGCTTGGCTTGTACTTGTTCTCCTCGGTGTCGTTGCGTTTTATGTCCAGTCGTACCGGCAAGATCTGGAACATAACTGGCTCGCGCTTCGTCACGTGTGGGCAGCTTTGATTCCTGCTATCTATGCGACCGTCATGACGGTCCTTGGCGCGATACTCAGGGAACTTCTCCCCTCGGGCGAAGGTCATCGTCTACCGATAGCCATCGGTGTGTTGTTCAGCGTCGCGTCCATTTTCTTCGCGCTAGGCTACGCTTGGCAGGAGGCCTGGGTCGCACTAGTTGGTGATGATGTGCGACCAGTCAGCCGCGACGACATCTACCTCGTGGCGGCTGTTGCGACGATCATCTCGGTCTATGGGACGTTTGCTAGACGTAGCTGACATGCATGGTTGGTCATCTGGGATACGTCGCATGGCCCACCAGGATCGCTATTCATCGCGAGCGTGGATCGTTCATGTCGATCAGTTGACGCAACACCTCTTCCGGATCGACCTCGTCAGAACAGAGGAATTCGAGCCAGGGCAGTGCGCGGTGGTGCAGCCACTCCCGGGCATCCTCGTCCCCGGCCCGGGCCCAGTTCCTCCTTCACGTAACACTCCGTTCTCCGACGGCGCGAACCAAGCGCGAGCGGCACGACCGGCAGACGCCGGCAGCGTTCGAGTCGTCGTGGTAGAGGCCGGCCAGACACTCCCGGCAGCGACCTTCCAGCCACGCGCGAATGCCCTCGCGCTGCTGACGAAGCCGGTCGAGGATCTCGTCGGTCATGACCCCGTCCGAGTACGCCATCTCATCTGACCGTCGGTGCTGAGCCGTATCTGGATCCCCTCTCCAGCGAGGGACATGACAAGGGCGGCAGGGCTCATGAGACACCTCCGATGCATGATCATGGCACGGCCACAGTCGGGCTCGTGTGAAGGGTGTGAATAGTTGTGAACACGTTTCCGGTATCTCTACGTAAGAAAAAATCAATCCGTTTATGGGGAAAACGGGTTCACGGCCGTTCGCACCCTTCACCCCGCGAGGCTGTACGCTGCTCCGTGCCGTCTGTTTGCCGCGCCCAGACACGGAAATCGGACTATCCGCCGCCGGTGAACAGTTCCGCCGGCGGGTGAGCGGTTCGTGAACGGTTCGGCCGCCGCGAGTCATAGGAGGCCCTCGTTCCTAGGGGCACTAAGGGCACTCGTCCACGTCTCGCCTGGAGGATGAGGCTGCTCCGGGTTGGCCTTTAGCCCGATGCCGAGGCGAACGACCCCGTCCCGGCGAGTCTCACGTTCGAAGTTGCGCTCATTCATTCGCCGGCCGAACGCGGTCATGGTCATGGGGCGCTCGCCCGTCTCTTCGCACCACTCCTTGTAAGCGGTGTAGAGCGTGGTCGCGCCGCAGCTGGCGCGGGGGTGGACGACGCAGCGGTCGGTGATAAACATGGCCAGCACGTCCTGCTCGGTGCGATACGCCTCGGTGGCCTCGGCGACGATCGGCGGCATTCCAGGACCTTTGCTCTGCCAGTCGAGACAGCCTCGGATGGCCCAGTTCAGGATGCCGGGCAGCTCCTTCGCAAGCTTGCTGAGCAGGTGTGGGTCGAGTTGGTCGTCGGGGATGCGCACGTCGAAGGGGATCAGCCTGACGCGATCCCAGATGCCATCGTCGGTACCGCGACTCCCGGGCTTGTGGTTGGTGGCCAGGAAGACCTTGAACTCGGGCCGGAAGTCGAAGAACTCGGCGCGTAGGAAGCGTGCGCTGATCGTGTCGCCGCCGGTCAGATCCTTGATCAGCGACTCGGCGAGGCGGCGGTCGTCCTCAGACTCGCTGGCCGAGACGAAGCGCGCGCCCTTGAGCCGGGCGATGTCGTTCGGGATGCCCTCGCCGCGCTTCGTCATCAGGGTGGATGTCGGCGTTCGCATCGCGTAGTCGCCCAGGAGCGCCCGCACGACCTCCAGCAGCGTGGACTTCCCGTTGCGCCCGGTGCCATGCAGGATGAACATCGCTCGTTCCGTCGTTAGGCCGGTCATGCTGTAGCCGATGGTGCGCTGAAGGAAGCCGATTAGCTCGGCGTTGGCGTTGGTGATCGTCTGCAGGAAGCTCTCGAACGTCGGGCAGGTTGCCTGCGGGTCGTAGACGACGGGGGCTAGCTTGGTGATGAGGTCATCTCGCCGCGCCTTGCTGTGCTTGCCGGTGCGCAGGTCGATGACGCCGTTCTTGACGGTAAGCATCCACGGATCGCGGTCGAGGTCGTCGGGGCGTACCGGGATTCCCGGCTCGGAGCGGGCTAGGTCGATCATCGCCTTGAGCCGGGCAGCTGACTGCGACGACTTCGCGTGTGCGGCGATCTGCTTCGAGGTTGAGTCGTCGGCGACGGCCGCCTCGGCTTAGAGCGACTTGATCGCATTCTTCGCCCGGCGCATCACCTCGCCGCTCTCGTCGCGCATCCAGCGCGTGCCGTCCCAGGAGAACCACGACCCGAAGGCCTCGCACCAGCGCAGGTCGGCTCCGTGCTCGCGCGCCAGCAGCTCGGCGTTCCACAGGTCGGTGTACGGGGCCGCCGCGACCGTGGAGGAGTTGCCCTTCGTGGTATCCGCCGGTGGTGCGGCGGGCGTTGTGCCGTTGGTGGGCTTCGTCGCCAGCGGAGGTGACGATGCTGGGGTTAATGCCATCCTCGGCTGATAGAACGCGTCGCGGTGGAGGGCCTTCCGGATCGTGTCGTCGCGATAGTCCTGCCGCTCCCACTTCTTGCGGTAGAGGCCGCACTGCCGGAAGATGCGGTCGATCTGCTCCTTGTCCTGCGTCCAGAAGGCGAGCGCCGAGCAGAGGCCGAGGTCGGTACCGCTAGGGTCTAGCCTTCCGTCATCGTGACGATAGTCGCTTCCGTCTCCAGCCATCAGCCACTGGAACTTCGCACCGTTCCTCGCGCTGCTGGCTCGCTCGATGACCTCCCGGTCGTCGAGCGTCAGCGTGGTCGTTGGTAGCGGAGCTAGCGGGACAGTCGGCTCGGGAAACGTCGCCGCGTATAGGTCGCCAAGGGCATCCTGCACGTCGCGTAGCTGCTCGTAGCCCGGCAGCACCGCGCCGGTCATTGTGAAGTAGCGCTCGTTGTCGTACATCTCGATCCGGCCGGCGCGGCGGCGCTTACTGGGGATGCTGCCGTAGCTGATCAGGTGTAGGCCGGTGCCGGAGGGCGTTACCTCGGTATAGGTGCCGAAGGCCTCGACGATCTTCTTCGCCCAGCTCTCGACCGTACCCGTCTCGGGATCGTGGCAGCGATCGAGGTCGATGCCGACCAACCCGTCATCGGCGGTGAAGACGTAGCCAACCCCGATGCTCGTGGCGAGGGCCTCATCGAACGAGCGCCACGTCCCCGGGTTGGTCGGGCTGGCCTTCTTGTTGGTCATCGGAATGATCGGCACCTTCGTGGGTTTCCCCTCGCGCTGCTCCCAGCGCCAGGCGACTCATTGCTGGCGGTCGATCATCTCGTTCGGGATGGCTTCGGTGTTCACGATGGGGTAGGCCGGAAGCGTGGCTGTCATGCGGCTCCCTCCATCCCCTGTTGGCGGTGCTGAAGCTCCCGGAGTACCAGGTTTAGCCGGGTGGTCGTCATGGTCGCGAGAGGCTCGGGGGTATCGAGGAGCAGCCGTGCCTGCTCGACAAGTTGCTTGGTTGGGGTTCGGCGAATTTCCGTCGCCAAACCAACCACGCCTGGGTTCTTCGGGGTATCCTGTGCGCGATGGTATGCTGCGTTCAGCATGCTTGATCTCCTTTACAGCCCTCGGGAATACCTGGCAGCACTAACTCCCGAGGGTTCGCTTATTCTGTCACTTCAAGCGCTCTCGCTTCAGTCGCTCGACGTCATCCACCTCGACGAGGAAGCCTAGCGTCGTCCTGATGGCAGGGAGCCGCCCGCTGTGGATTAGCCGCCGGACATGCACCGGGCTGACGCCCATCACCCGCGAGGCCTCGCCGACGGCGATCATCCGGTCGATCGTCTTCATCTCTGCCTCCTTTCGGACATAAAGAAAGCCGCCAGCATCGAACAAGCCCGAAGCTCGCGCACGCAGGGTGCGCCTCTTCGTGTCCTTGCTCGACGCTGGCGGCATCTCGCCATTGCCACTCGTACCGGGGGTTCTCCCGTAGCCGCCCGGTACTACGTCGTTCGCGTTGTCGCCGCCGGAGGAATCTCTCCGTATTCGGTTGTGGTGTTGGGCCTCGGGGTGATGTGGTGCAAGAGTTGAGGCTCTCGACGTCGCTTGCTCAGTGTTCCCGAGTAGAGCATAACGAGGTGCGGGACGGATTGCCACCCGAACCGGCATGTTGACGCGATCGCGCCATCGTCCTACACTGCAGCCAAGCACAAACTCCCTCTCCCCACGAGGGGCCAGATATCGAAGCTAGCCCGGGTGTGTCGCCAAACATCAGCCCGGGTTTCGCTTTGCTCCGCCATCGTAACGGGTGCGTCGTAGAATGTGAACCTCCTCGTCCTGCTGACTCAGGACTGAGGGCCTTCCGCGCCGCCTGGCTCGTTCAGGCGGCGCATTTTGCTTCCACGTCCACGTCGTCGCCGGCGAGCAACCAGCCGGGATCGACGCCGAGCGCGAGGCCGAGCTGCCGCATCGTCGAGACCCGTGGCGCGGCGTTGCGGCCCGTCTCGATCCGGCTGATCGTGGTCTTTGTCACGCCGGTGCGCTCGGACAGCTCGTCCATGGTTAGGGCCGCTCGTAGCCGCGCCCAGCGCAGCCGGTCGCCCACCGTCCGCAGCTCCTCCATCGGCACCTCCTCTCGTCCTCTAAATAATAACAGGGCTATACCTTGTTGACAACGTAGTACCATATTATTATTACGTTAGCACCGAGAGGAGTTGGAAGGCCCTCAATCAGGACATTCGCGGAGGCAGGAAAGGAGCCCTCCATGGTCACGGCAAGTGTCATCCGGGGTCTGGCGCGGCGGCTGGAGAAGGCCGAGTTCCTCGTCGCTGACGGCGCGGTCGATCCGATCGACGGGTGCGATGGGTACTTCGCCGTCAAGAACGGCGACGGCGCGCAGGTGTACCTCGTCAATACTACCGACGGTCGCGAGAAGTGCAGCTGCCCCGACTTCACCGAGTGGCAGGGGCCGGTGGGGCTGACCTGCAAGCACCAGCTGGCGGTCGAGGTCGAGCCGAAGGTTACGGACGAGAATCCGCGACCAGACCGCCGGCTCGGGATGCTGTTGCTCTCGTGGCTGATCACGTACGATAGCGGGCCATGAGCGACGACCAGCGACAACCACCGACCAACGAACTGACCGACGACCAGCGGGCGACGACCGACCGACCCATCTACGAGTCGGTGAAGGACGCGGCACGACGGCTCGGCATCTCCGAGAACGCTGTCAGATTGCGAATCAAGCGCGGCACGCTGCCGGCCGAGAAGATCGGCGAGCAGTGGTTCCTAGTCGTCGGCGACCGACCACCGGCCAGCACGGCGACGACGAGCCAGACGGTCGATGACCAGCGACCAGCGACAACCAACGATGCGTCGGCCAGTGACCAGCAACTGGTCGTCATGCTCGAGGAGGCGATCGAGCGCACCGGCTCGAAGTACGTCGCTGACATCACCGCGCTCTACGACCGCATTGAGGCGAGCTACCGGGAGACGCTCGACGCCAAGAACCAGACGATCGCCGCGCTGGAGCGGGAGCGGGACGAACTGCGCGTTCGGCTGGAGGCTCTAGAATCGCCCAGGAGCGTCGAGGCCGAGCGAAACGCGGAATCACCCGTTCGCGCCGAAGACGACGCGCCAGGGCGAAATACAAGCTCGTGGTGGCGCTTCTGGGAGCGATGATGGGCGACGGGATCTGTGATCTGCTGCGGAATGAGTTGGTCTGGGGTGCCTTGATTAGCCTGGCAACGTCGCTGGGTGTGTCGTGGTTCTTCTACACGAAGGCGACTAAGGATCTCAAAGAGACGGCTGCGGAGCTTCGTCGGCATGTTGGCGACCTTGAGAAGGTCGTGCGGGACGCTAAGCACACGAGTCTCCGCCGTGATGAGAATGGTCTGCCTATTCCGGGTGTCGTGTATGACGAGACTGCCGGAGAGGTTCGGGTGAAGGTGACGCTTGGTGGACGTGAGGAGCTACGTCGAGCTGAAGTCCCAGACTCGTCGGGATGAGACGGCTACCCGACTACGGCGGGTGCTGCAGATCGCCTTGCTTCTCGCCGAGCGGTCGATGACACGGGCCGAGCTGGCCGAGACGCTCAACGTCTCCGAGCGCCGCATCACCGACGATATCACTCTCCTCCGCGCCGCCGTCGTCGTCATCGAGCGCGAGCACGGCGCTGGCTACCGCGCTACCCTCCCTAATCCCGCCGACCGGACATAAGCCGAGGCTCTAGGATCGCTCAGGACGAAACCGAAGGTATCCCGACACCTTGCCGGAAGCCTCGTGCGAGAACTTGGTCGGCCTCGCCGGCGTCAATACATGGCGAGTCAAGGTCGAAGGCCAACGACCGTTACCATGGGGTGTCCCTCTTACCATGAGGTGTTCCCGTTACCATGAGGGTTCCATCGGCACCCGGCTCGCTGAACACATGGGGGTGAACACGAGACGGCGTTTCCCTCGCTCAGATCACCGAAAGCACGGCGAGCGAAAATGATCCTTGGGGGAAGACATAACGAGGCAATTCGGGCCATTTCGTAAGCCGGTGGGGAACGGGATTTGACCGTTGCCGGAGGCCTCGATCCTGAAAGCCCGGTTAGACGCGGAAACCGCTGGTGAACTCGGTACTGATAATTGACCTTATCCGAAAAGTTAGACGCGAAACGACTCACTGCTCTCCCTCCATGGCGAACGGCGCTACCAGCACTCCGCCATCGCGATTGGTACTCGCCATATTGGTACCGAGTCCGGCTTAATGGCGGCTTCATCCCGCCCGCGACCAACGTCCTCTCCCCGGACGCGGCCTGATCTCCGATACTACCGACGAGAACGAAGGGACGAGAACGTGACGACGACCACCGCGACGATCGACGAGTACCTGGGCCGGCTGCTCGACCTCGCCGGCGACGTGAACCACATCGAGCGCTTCTACCTGTTCATGGACGACGACCGGCTACGCGATATCGAGGACGAGTTGGCCGATTCCGACCAGGCGGAGGCCTTCTACGACCGGCTGCTGGAGCAGTACCGCGCGTGGAAGAACGCCATGACACCCGAGCAGTGGAACGAGGTCGTGGCCTACAACGACGCGCTCAACGGCGCTAACCAGAACGCCCTGCTCGACGAGCTCTAGCGGGGCATGACAACCACCCTAGACGCGTTACACTGTATGTACAGGACAGGCGTTCTAGTGGTGGGGGTGCCATGCGCTCGATCGAATTGTTCACGGGTGGTGGAGGCCTCGCGCTCGGGACGCACCGCGCCGGCTTTCACCACCTCGCCGTCGTCGAGCTCGACACGAACGCCTGCGACACGCTCGAAGCCAACAGTGACCGTGGCGTCGAAGGCATCGACTGGAACGTCGTCAGGACGGACATCCACGAGTTCAAGCACGATGACTATCCCTCGGACATCGACCTGCTCGCCGGCGGCGCCCCATGCCAGCCGTTCAGCCTAGGCGGCAAGCACGCCGGCGAGGCCGACTCCCGCAACCTCTTCCCTCAGGTCTTCAAGGCCGTGCGACTCCTGCGGCCCAAGGCGTTCCTGCTGGAGAACGTCAAGGGGCTGACCCGCGCGAGCTTCCTGCTCTACTTCGACTACATCATCCTGCAGCTGCGCTTCCCTCACGTCGAGCACCACCACGACGAGGGCTGGGAGGAGCACAAGGCGCGACTCGAACGATTCGCCGCCGATCACGAGGATCTCAAGGAGCCGGAGGCCTGCTATCACGTCCAGTGGCGCGTCGTTGACGTCGCCGACTACGGCGTTCCCCAGCGGCGACACCGAGTCTTCATCGTGGGCTTCCGCGAGGATCTCGACGTTCACTGGTCGTTCCCGGCGCCGACCCATTCGCAGGATGCCCTGCTGCACGCGCAGTACGTCACTGGCTCCTATTGGAACGAGTACGGGCTCGACCGACGACCGGCACCTTCCCGCTTCGCGCGACAGGTCGAGCGACTCACCGCCGGTCCTCCAGCCAAGCTGGAGCGCTGGCGCACGGTGCGCGACGCCATCCGCGACCTGCCCGAACCGGTGGAGTGGGAACCATACCCCGCCCATGACAACCACGTCGGCATCCCGGGCGCCCGAGCCTATCCCGGCCACACCGGCAGCCCGTGGGACTGGCCGGCCAAGACGATCAAGGCGGGCGATCACGGGAACCCGGGTGGCGAGAACATGCTCGCCGACGACAATGGATCGGTTCGCTACTTCACCGTACGCGAGCTGGCACGCATCCAGACCTTCCCCGACGACTGGCACTTCAAGGGTCCATGGGGCGAGAGCCGACGCCAGCTCGGGAACGCCGTGCCGGTGCGGATGGCCGAGATCCTCGGTCGCTCCATCCACGAGTCGCTCGTGGCCGTGATCAGTTCATCCGCGAGAGAGCGAGACGAGCTGCTGACGTCCGTCGCCGACTAGATCTGACGCAGCTCATCGATGAAGCTGGCGAGCAGCGACTCAAGGTCCGGGAAGACGGGATGAGCGGCGAAGTGCGTATCCAGATCTCGCTTGATCTGGTCGACCGACTTCGCGTCCACTAGCACCTCGTTCGCAGCCCACATCCGACCAGGATGCAGCGTATCCCAGGGGGAACGTCGATTCGCTCGCGTCTCGGCCCTGTCTCCGTGCTTACCCACGCCAAAGAGAATCTGGGTCTCGCTATTCCAGATCGGACGAAACAGGTGAATGAGGTAATCCTCGGCAGCCGTCTCCCACCCGCTCTGCACAACCAGAGACCGAAACTCGAAGTCGGCGATGTCGAGCGTACTGCTAGCCCTAACGATGCTCTTATAGTGCTCTCGTAAACGGCTGCTCAGCTTATCCCCCTGTTCCCGAGGCGTCCGCGCGTTGTTGATCGCGGGCGAGGCCTGGCCGACATAGATCGGGGTCTCCGAGCGGGAAAGAGGACGATACGCCGGGAAGTCGCCAACGTAGTAGATGGCATAGACACCCGATCCGTAGAAGCGGCGCGTCGCCACCTCCGCGAGCGGATGGCGCGGCTGGGCCACCAGCGCCAGCGAGACGAATCGGCCAACGATCTTGGGATTGCTCGGATCGAAGACGGATACCGGTTCTCGGATCGGATCCAGCTGGCCGAGGAACTCAGACAGC
>JBDHWD010000102.1:0-10496 GCA_039810005.1 Thermomicrobiales bacterium
AGCTCAGACGTTGCCGAGATCGACGCCTTTCTGGCGAGCCAGGTCGGTGATGCGTTGCCGGATGCGCTCGATCTGCTCCGGCTCCAGATCTCGCTGGTTTGCCGGATCGTTGATCCAGCTCCAGGCAGCGGTGAGACCGTCATGGGTCGAGAGAGGGAAGTCTGGGAGCCCGCTCAACTCTTCACCGCCCGGCAGCGAGTCCAGGCTCGGGAGGTCGTCACGGAACTTGGCGAGTTCGTCTTCCGGATTGTACGGTTCGGCCATGAGCAACCTTCTATCTTCTGTTCGCAGAGCATTCTGAATCGTGTCCCGCAAGGCTGATGCCGGTGCCGCTCGGGTGACTGTCATGCTCGGCGACCGTGAGGTTGCGCTTACTCTTCGGCAGAGCGACCGGGCGCGATATCTCCGACTGCGCATGGTGCCCGCGACGGGACTGGAGGTTGTCCTGCCGCGTGGTGTTGCGCGCGACGACGCGCTGCGCTTCGTGCGGGCCGAGTCAGCCTGGGTTCTTCGGCAGGTTGACGCGCTGCAGACAGGTCCACCCATTCTCGACATCAGACACGGAGCGCGAATTCCGTATCAGGGTGGCTGGCTCGTGCTTGTCATGAGTGAGCGCAGCCGCATTCGCCGCGCCGGAGATGCGCTGCACGTCCCGATCGGCAGCGGCCACGCTGATATCGAGCGCTGGTATCGAGCCGAGGCGCGCCGGATATGCACCGAGCAGGCGACCGCTTTCGCGGCGATGCTGGGCGTTTCATTCGAGCGCATTGCCATCAAGGACACGCGCACGCGCTGGGGGAGTTGCTCGGTCAAGGGCAATCTCAATTTCTCCTGGCGCTTGCTGCTCGCGCCGCCGGAGATCCTCCGCTATGTCGTCGCCCACGAGGTGGCCCATCTGCGGGAGATGAACCACTCGCCGCGGTTCTGGGCCATTGTCGAGCAGGTGTGTCCGCAGTATCGACAGCACCGCAAGTGGCTACGCATTCACGGCGTCGAGCTTGCTGCCTGGCCCCGCGTGGCGCAGGAGCACCATTAACCGAAAGGACATCACGTGATCGGTCGAATTCTCAGCCTGCCGTTTGTCCTCCTCTGGGGGCTGATTTCGCTCATTCTGAGCCTCGCTGGCCGCCTGCTGACGATCCTGATCGGCCTCGTGATGGTGGTCGTTGGCGTGCTGCTGTCCCTGACGATCGTTGGCGCGATTGTCGGTGTGCCGCTGATCATTCTTGGCCTGACACTGGTCGTGCGCTCACTGCTGCCGTAAAGCCTGCCCTCGACGGTACAATTCCGCTGACAACACTCGTCGTGCGACGCGACCCGCAGAGGAGCCATTGTGAAGCAGGCTGAAGCCAGTACCTCGTCGGCATCTCATACTCCCGGCGCGCCGACTCAGGTCGATTCGGCAATCGTGATCGACTTCGGCAGCCAGACAGCGCAGGTGATCGTCCGCCGCGTCCGCGAGGCGAACGTCTATTGCGAGCTCGTGCCCTGGGACGCCGATGCGTCGGTGCTGGAGCGGCTGCAGCCGAAGGGCATCATCCTCTCTGGTGGGCCCGAGAGCGTCTACACCGAGGGCGCGCCGCAGCTGCCGGAATGGGTGATTGAGAGCGGCCTGCCCGTGTTGGGTATTTGCTACGGTATGCAGGCCCTGGCGCACGCGCTCGGCGGCAAGGTGGCCGCGTCGGATCATCGCGAATTTGGTCCGGCCCGCGTCAGTCGCGTCGCTGAGCATGCGTTCTTCCGCGATCTGCCGGAGTCGTTCGACGTCTGGATGAGCCACGGCGACCGGATTGAGGTCGTCCCTGATGGCTGGCTTCCGCTGGCTCAGAGTCCGAATTCGCCGATGGCAGCGATGGGCACCGAGACGCGGGTCGGCGTGCAGTTCCATCCGGAAGTTGCTCACACGCCCCTCGGCCGGATGATGATCCGCAACTTCCTGTTCGACATCTGCGGTTGCACCGGCAACTGGTCGTCCGGCTCGTTCATCGAGTCGACGATTGCCGGTATTCGCGAGCAGGTCGGCGACGACCGTGTGCTGCTGGCGCTCTCCGGCGGCGTCGATTCGGCCGTTGCTGCAGCGCTCATCCACCGTGCAATCGGCGATCAGCTGACGCCGGTCTTCGTCAATAACGGTCTGCTGCGTGAGGGCGAACCGGAGATGGTGCAGGAGGTCTTCGGTCGCCACTTCGGCATGAACCTCGTGTACGTGGATGCGTCTGATCGCTTCCTCGGCCGCCTGAAGGGCGTGACCGACCCGGAGGAGAAGCGCAAGACAATCGGCGATGAGTTCATCCGCGTCTTCGAGCGCGCTGCCGTTGAGCAGAGCGGCACGACGCCGTTCCGGTATCTGGCGCAGGGCACGCTCTATCCCGATGTCATTGAATCGGCCACGTCGGACAACAAGGCGGCCCACAAGATCAAGACGCATCACAACGTCGGTGGCCTGCCGGAGGATCTGGCGTTCGACCTGATCGAGCCGCTGCGTTTCCTGTTCAAGGACGAGGTGCGCGAGGTTGGCCGCGCGCTGGGTCTGCCGCGAGACATCGTTGAGCGGCAGCCGTTCCCCGGTCCCGGCCTGGCCGTCCGGCTGCTCGGCGAGATCACCGCTGACGACCTGACGATCCTGCGGCGGGCCGACGCGATCGTCCGGCAGGAGATCGAGGCCGCCGAGCTGGATGACGATGTCTGGCAGTACTTCGCCGTCCTCCTGCCGGTGCAGTCGACCGGTGTGATGGGTGATTACCGCACCTACGCCAAGGTCTGTGCGATCCGCGCTGTGACGAGTGAAGACGCAATGACGGCGGACTGGGCGCGTCTGCCCTACGACCTGTTGGCGCGGATGTCGTCGCGGATCATCAACGAGGTCAACGGCATCAACCGCGTTGTCTACGACATCTCCAGCAAGCCACCCAGCACAATCGAGTGGGAGTAACCGTGCCGAGGAACGTCCTGGTCGTCGGTTCTGGCGCGCGCGAGCATGCGCTGATCTGGAAGCTTGCCCAGAGTGAGCGCGTCGAGCGCCTCTTCGCAGCCCCGGGTAATGCCGGGACGCGCGATCTCGCGGAAAATCTGCCGATCTCCGTTGGCGATATCGCCGGACTCGTAGACGCCGCCAGAGCGCACGCCATCGACCTCGTCGTCGTCGGCCCGGAGGCCCCGCTGGCTGCTGGGTTGGCTGATGCACTCCGCGCCGAAGGCTTCGCCGTGTTTGGCCCTTCGGCAGAGGGCGCGCAGATCGAAAGCAGCAAGGCGTGGGCGAAGGAGCTGATGGTCGCCGAGGGCGTGCCGACGGCCCGAGCCGTGACCTGCGAGTCATTACCGGCCGCACTCAGCGAGCTGGAGGAGATTCCCGGCCCGGTCGTCATCAAGGCGGATGGCCTCGCGGCGGGCAAGGGCGTCATCGTCTGCGCCGACCGCGATGAGGCCGTCGCGGCTGTGCGCTCGATGCTGGCCGAGCATAGCCTCGGCGAAGCCGGAACCCGGGTACTGGTTGAAGAGTGTCTGAGCGGCCCGGAGGTATCGCTGCTGGCGATGACCGACGGGACGACGATCGTTCCGCTTGTTCCTGCCTGCGACTACAAGCGCGCGTTCGATGGCGACGACGGCCCGAACACAGGCGGCATGGGCGCTTACACGCCGACGAATCTCGTCCCATCCGATATGATCGACGATCTGGTCGAAACGATTATCGCGCCAGTCGTGCGCGGCATGGCTCGCCGGGGCATCGAGTATCGTGGCGTGTTGTACGCCGGTCTGATGCTGACCGCCGATGGGCCGAAGGTGATCGAGTTCAATTGCCGCTTCGGCGACCCGGAGACGCAGGTGATCCTGCCGATGCTGGACGCTGACTTCGCCGAGCTGTGCCTGGCGACGGCCGAGGGCCGCCTCGGCGATCTCGCGCCGCCGCGCTGGCATCCGGGCGCTTGTGTCGGCGTCGTTCTCGCCGCTGGCGGCTACCCCGGCACCTACGCGAGCGGACGAGTGATTCGCGGACTGGACGCGCTACCGGACGGTGGCGTCATCTTCCACGCCGGAACCGCTTGCCGCAATGCCGATACGGTCACGGCCGGCGGTCGCGTGCTGACAGCCGTCGCACGCGGCGACGACCTGGCGTCAGCCCGGGATCGCGCCTATGAAGTTGCAGCAGCCATCAACTTCGATGATGCCTTTTATCGACGCGACATCGCTGCGCGGGAGATTCCGACGAATTAACCGCGCAGGTGCGCGTAGATTGACGTAATGGTCTTGGCGTCGGCGATTTCACCTGAGGCGATCAATGCTGGGATCTCGTCCGGCGAAACACGCACGATTTCGATCTCTTCATCTTCCTCAGGGGTCGCGCCGACATCACGCAAACCGGTCGCGCGATAGGCGATCAGTTCTTCGTTGCACCAGCCAGGGCTGATCAGGAAACGGACTAGCGGCTCGACGGTGTCCGCCTCCAGCCCAACCTCCTCGTGCAGCTCGCGCACGGCGGTCGCCAGCGCGTCCTCGTTCGGCTCACGAGTGCCGGCTGGCACCTCAAGCAACGAACGCCCGACTGCGTAGCGGAACTGGCGTACGAGCACCATACGGCCGTCATCCAGGACGGGCAGGACTGCTACCGCGCCAGGATGTTCGACGACCTCTCGGGTACCGATGCGGCCGGAAGACAGCTCGACGCGATCGACGCGGACGCGGATGAGCTTGCCATTGAATACTGTCTCGGACGAAATGCGCTTTTCGGTCATCGTCTCAGTTTCTCCATACATGGTGGTGCGAAGAACTCTCGCATCGTATCGCGAATCTGAAAATGTGAGGCGATTTCGGGGCATTCGCGATATGGTTAACTACACTGGCCGTGCGCGTCGGCAGCCTTTCGCGTTGTCGCGTCCGGAGCGCCCTGCTGTCATCGTCGCGTTGATTGCGCCCTGGCAGGGTTGACTACGATCTATCGATCGACGAGACACGGGAATCTAGAGTGAGTATCGTAGAAGATCAGCAGCGTGCCGGTCTATCCTGGCGTTTGCGTCTGGCGCAGGAGCGGCAGTCTGCTGCAGCGCGCGATGTATTGACCGGGCAGCGCGCTCGTCACGCCATCCAGGCCCTATTGATTCTCGCCATTCCAGCGTTGCTGTTGCTGGTCAGCGGCGTGCTCGCCGGACTTCCGGTTCGTGGCAGCGAGATTGAGCGCGGCGTTCACGTTGGTGGCGCAGCGCTGCTCAATGGGGACCGCGATCAGGTAATGGCCGAGCTGGACTCGCGCTTCGCGGCATTCCTCGAACAGCCTGTTACCTTCCATCTCGCAGACCGGACAATCGAAACCACGCCCGCCGATCTGGGTGTGGCGTTCGATACGTCGGCCACCTATGAACGCGTGCTGAATGTCGGTCGGGGCAACGTGCTAAGCGCTGGAGCGGAGCGTCTGGCAGCCCACACCTGGGGCGTCGATGTCGCGCCCGTTTATCGCTACGACTCTGCCAAGCTCGCTGGCGTGCTCTCCAGCCTCGGCGAAGGCCGTGTGACTGCGCCGGTCAACGCAACGTTCACCATTCAGGGATCGTCGCTGGTCATCAACCCGTCTGCGGATGGGACCGGTATTGACTCCCGCGACATTGAGCGTCAGTTGCGTGATGCGATCAGCGGCCTCGCGGCTGGCGATATCAACGCCAACGTCATCACGGTCAAGCCGACAACGACGACCGAAGCGCTGGAGTCGATTACCGACGAGGCGGTACGGGCACTGAGCAGCACGTTCTATCTGTCCGACGGCGGGCAGTACTGGCAGATCACGCCGCAGGCACTTGCTGCAGCGATCAGCGTTCGCGACGGCCACCTGGCGCTCAACCCGCTGGTGATGGATCCGATGCTCGATACGCTGGCACCGTCGATCAATCACGATTCGAAGGATGCCGAGATTCAGCTCCGTGAGGACGGCGTCTTCTACATTAACGCCGAGGTGCCCTCGCGCACACTCGACCTGCGCTCCAGTCGCCTGGCGATTCAGCAGGCGCTCGCGTCCGATACGCACACGGTGGCGCTGGTCGTCAACGAGGAGCAGCCGGCCATCACGACCGCGACGCTCGATCCGCTGATGCAGCGGGCGAACGACATCGTGTCACGCGGCATGGTCCTCACCTGGCCGGATGGCGAACAGGCGCTCGACGCCCACGCCTACGCCCAGACGCTGCGAATCGATCCGGCGGCGCAGTCAGTGACGGTCGATGACGACGCGATGTTCAAGGTCATTGAGCCGGTTGCGCGAACGGTGAGCCGTCCTGCAACTGGCTATCGCTGGAAGGACTGGACGGTCATTGCACCGGAGGGTGCGTTGCCCGGCCGCACCGTTGATATCGCATCCAGCGTCCGCGCAGTCACCCGCAACACGCTTGGTGGCGAAGGCCGCACGGCGCTCGTTGTCGACGAGCAGCAAGACCCTGCCTCGGGCGAGTCTGCAATCGTCATCAACGAGGTCCTGGGATCAGCTTCGACGTATTACGGCAGCTCCAGCTACAACCGTCTGACCAACGTTGAGGTCGCAGCGGCGGCGCTCGATGGCGCGCTAGTCGCGCCGGGCGGCACCTTCAGCTTCAACAACGCCATTGGTGGCACGGCGACACTCGACGATGGCTATCAGGTCGGCTTCGGCATCGTCGCCGGCGAAAACGGCGTCCCGCGCACTGTGCCGTCGGTTGCCGGTGGTATTTGCCAGGTATCGACGACGGTCTTCCAGTCCGCCTTCTGGGCCGGAATGCCGATTGGCACACGCAACTGGCACCTCTACTGGATCCCGAACTACGGCAACGGCCCGGGAGGCCTGACCGGTCTGGATGCGACCGTTGATCCGGACTACGGCCTGGACTTCACGTTCTACAACCCGACCGACAGCTGGCTGGCGATTCGCGCCGTGGCCGACGGTGAGTGGCTGACAGTAGAGCTGTGGGGAACCTCGCAGGGCTGGCAGGTCCAGGTTGACGATCCGGTGATCTCCAACGTCGTTCGCGCCGATCCGACGATGGTTTACCAGCCGAGCGATCAGCTTGGCCCGGGTGAGCAGATCTACGTCGAGCACGCCGAAGACGGCTTCAGCGCCGCCATCCATCGTGTCGTCAAGGATAAGGACGGCAACGTTATCGATGACACAACGTTCAACAGCTACTACCAGCCGTCGCGCAACGTGACGCTGGTCGGCCCGTCGGTCTCGATCCCGTCACCGGACACGTCCGCGCCGGTCGTCGAAGACACCACTCCGGTGGTCGTGGAAGAAGAGACAACACCGGACGTTGAAGAGCCGGTAACGCCGGAGCCGACTGTTGAGGCTATGCCGACCGAGTCGACGGTTGATTCGGGAGACGTTCCGACGCCGGGCGAGTAAGCCGAAGCCAGACAACAGAGAGCAACACAAAAGCGCGGCACCCATGGGTGCCGCGCTTTCTTTGTCTGGATTGCCTGTCTCGTCGGACGCTATCCGCGCTCGTCGAGTGGCACGAAGTCCTGGTGGGCTGGGCCGACGTACTCGGCCTGCGGTCGCATCAGGCGGTTCTCCGCCATCTGCTCCATGATGTTGGCCGACCAGCCCGCGATGCGCGAGAGCGCGAACACGCCCGGCATCAGATCCGGCGGGAAGCCGAGATTGTAGAGCAGCGGTGCTGAGTAGAACTCGACGTTCGGGTAGAGCTTGCGCTCGGTGAAGTACGGGTGGTGGTTGGTCAGCTGCTCCATGTTGTGCGCGAGCTGATACCACTGTGTGTCACCGACTTCGTTGGCGACCTTCTCCGACCACTTCATCAGGTGATTCACGCGTGGGTCGCGCGTCTTGTAGATGCGGTGGCCGAGGCCCATCAGGCGGCGCTTGATCTTCAGTGACTCATCGACGTACTCCTCGATCTTGGCCGGGTCTCCAATCTCGAGCAGCATGTTCATCGCCATCATGTTCGCGCCACCGTGGGCGACGCCCTTCAGGCTGCCGAGGGCTGCCGTGACGGCGGAATAGATGTCCGAGCTGGAAGAGATGGTCGAGCGCGCGGTGAAGGTTGAGGCGTTCATCGAGTGCTCAGCCAGCAGCACGAGGTACAGATTGAATGCGTCTGCCTGCGTCTGGCTCGGCTTCTCGCCGCGCAGCATGTAGAGGAAGTTGGCGGCAATCCCGAGGTCCGAGCTCGGCGCGATTGGCTCCTGCCCGTTGCGCAGGCGCTGGTACGAGGCCAGGATCGTCGGCATCGCAGCCGCGAGGCCCAGCGCCTTCTCGCGCAGACCCTCCTGGCTGAGATCGTCCTGATTCTCATCCTGCATGCCGAGCGCGGTGACACCGACCTTCAGCGAGTCGATTGGCGCGCCGCCACGCGGGAGCGCTGCGATCGTGTTCGCAACGTCGTCCGAAATCTGGCGATGCTTGCGGGACTTGCTGGTCAACTCATCGAGCTGGGAGCGAGTGGGGAGCGATCCGTACCACAGGAGATAGATGATCTCCTCGAACTGGACCTTCTCGGCGAGGTCGTTGATGTTGTAGCCACGATAGGTAAGGATGCCCTCGGTGCCGTTGACCGAGCTGAGCTGGGTCTGGGCGACAACGAGGCCATCAAGGCCGGCTGCTGCTGCTGTCATACGCTAGAAAATCCTCTCGTCCCAGAATCTGGCTCGGCGCGTTCTGGTCCTTAATGACCCGCGATCGAGCTGACTCCACTCCTCTATCTTCGGGGCGAAACAAGCCCGCATCCCCACATGTCATACGCCCGGTTGCATCCGGTACGCTCTCTCAGGGTATCGTAGCATGATTCGCGCCTCGCACTGGCGAGGGCCGGGCAGCCGGGAGAGGGAATGAACGACACACCCGCGAGTGACAACGAGGACCGGATTTACATTTGGCTGGAGCATCCGCCGGATGTCGCCGAGGCAGACGTGACGATTGAGGATGTGCCCGGTGTCAACGACCTCGACCAGCTGGCGGACGCGATTCGTGACGGTCGCCTCGGACGCTTTCTGCCGGTGACGCTGCACTTCGCCGACCACCCGCGACCGAGCGCCAAGCGCGTTCGCGCCGTCGATGTCGTGCGGCTCTTGCGAGACCGCCATATCCGACATCGACGACGTTACGAAGTCATCTTCGGTGTGTCCGAGGACGAGCCGACTGACGCCTAGTGACGGCGGCGGCGTGGTGAGTAGCAATCCGAGCAATACACTGGTCGGTTCGGGGCCGGCTGAAACGGCACCTGCGCCGTGCGCCCGCACGAGCTACACACGATTGTGTGACGCTCGCGTGGCCCGGCTGCCTGTGCCGCAGGACGTGCTGCTGGCCGTGGTGCGCGTCGCGGTGTGGGCGGCGTTACGACGATCGGCTGCGCCGACGTCGAATCAGCAGCGATTGCTGCCGCGGCGCCCGGCCACGCCTCACGCGCGATGCGTCGACCGATGCCCCGTTCGAGCTGCCGCCACTTCGCGCTGTCCTCCGGGCCAAGCAGCGTGATCGCCTGACCCTTGCGGCCCATGCGGCCGGTCCGACCCACTCGGTGGGTCAGCAGCTCTGGCGATTCCGGCAGGTCGATGTTGATGACCTGATCGACGGTTGTGATGTCGAGCCCGCGCGCGGCGACGTTCGTCGCCAGCAGGATCTGGACACGACCGCTGCGGAAGTCCTCCATCACCCGGTCGCGAGCGTTCTGCGACAGGTTGCCCTGCAGTGCGCCGACCGGGTAGCCATCGGCTTCCAGCTTACGGGCCAGCTTCTTCACACCGTGCTTCGTGCGTCCGAACACAATGATCGAGCCGTCACCGCGATGATCGAGCAGATCGCGCAGGGCGCTGATCTTATCGCCGTCCGGGATATCGTAGGCCACATGGTCGATTGGCGCGCTGTCCTCCGGCCGTGGATCGACCGTGACCCGCACCGGATCGGACAGGTAGGTGCGTGATGTCTCATTGACCCAGTCCGGCACAGTGGCCGAGAAGAGGACTGTCTGGCGCTGGCGCGGCGCGCGACGCAGGATGCGCTCGACATCCGGCGCAAAGCCGCGATCGAGCATCTCGTCGGCCTCGTCGAGGACGACCATCCGCACGCCGTCAAGACGCAATGCGTTCTGGTTCAGCAGGTCGAGCACGCGGCCTGGCGTGCCGACGACAATCGGCGCGCCGCGACGCAGCGCCGCGATCTGCGGACCGGCTGCGCGGCCGCCGAAGATCAGCACGCTGCTGATGCCGCGGGTGCGTCCGAGCTGGTCGAGTACGCCGCCGACCTGTACCGCAAGCTCGCGGGTCGGGACGAGGATGAGGACCTGCACTTCGCGGCGTCGCGGGTCGACGAGATTCACGGCCGGAATGCCGAACGCGAGCGTCTTGCCCGAGCCGGTGCGCGCCTGACCGATAAGGTCGTGGCCTTCGAGCAGCGGCTGTAGAGCCTGTGCCTGAATTGGTGTTGGGGTGGTCATCCCCATGTTTGTGAGTGCCTTGTGGGTCTCCGGCCGCATGCCGAGGTCGCCAAAGGAAGTTGCGCCCGTTTCGCGGGCAATCGCAATGGTCAAGAG
>JBDHWD010000103.1:0-10486 GCA_039810005.1 Thermomicrobiales bacterium
TGAAGGCAACGAGCTGGTGCAGGCTCCTCTGTTCGTCAATCCGTATTACGCGACCGGTCGACCGATCAGCGAAGCGTACTGGGCGACCGTGCGCGTCGGGGGCACTGCCCACGATGTGCTGATGCAGTGCTTCGAGCGCCGCTGCCTGACCTGGACACCGACAAACCCGACGGCCTGGCAGACCGAGGCCGGCAATGTCGGTCGGCATTATCTGGACTGGCTTGCCGGTCAGGAGCCGCCGCAACCTGGCACTGCGACGGCGACGCCGACTTCGCCAGCGACTTGCGACCCGGCCTACCCGGACATCTGTATCGCGCCACCGCCACCCGATCTCAACTGCTCCGACATCCCGTACGGCAACTTCACCGTCCTGCCCCCCGACCCGCACGGGTTCGACCCGGACAAGGACGGACTTGGCTGCGAAGGCAACACGAACGCGCCAACCGCCACCAGCGGCGGAGGCGGCGGCTCACAGCCGACGGCCACGAAGACGCCGACACCGACGCGCACGCCAACGCCATTGCCCACCGCGACAGTTGGCCCGCAGCGTGGAGACGGCTGGTTCACCGATGGCACCTGGAACGTCGGCGAGGACATCGCTGCCGGAACCTATCGCAACGATGACTCGTCGGCCGGCTGCCATTGGGAGCGGCTTGCCAGCCTGAACTCTGTCATCGTTGAGAACTTCGCGCACACGATTCAGGACGTGACAATCGCGCCCGGAGACGCTTATTTCCGTTCCGAAGCCTGCGGCACCTGGAATCTCATAGCAGCCTACCCGACCCCGACGCCAGTCGGCGGCACCGGCGGCGAGGCCGCCTGTCTCAGTGGCATCGAGAGCGAAGTACTGCAGCTCCTGAATGCGGCGCGGCTGGATGCGGGCCTCTCGCCGCTGACCAACTCACGTGCGCTCAACATCTCCGCATACACCCACAGCTTCGACATGACCATGCGGGATTACTACGACATGAATACGAAGCCTCCGCTCCCGACGGGACAATCTGGCGCGACACCGGTTGATCGTATGCGCGACGCTGGTTATCCATTCCCCGCCACTGGCTGGGCCGCCGGAGAGAACATCGCCTGGGGCTACACCAGCGCACAGACGCTCGTCAACGCCTGGATGAGCTCGCAGGCATATCGCGACAAGATCCTCAACCCGCTGTTCACGCAAGTCGGCATCGGCACTGCGACGAACCCGGAAGCGTACTATCAGAACGTCTGGGTGACGGACTTCGGCAATGGCAACGATGGGCCGGGGTGCTGAGGGCGTTTACGTCGGGCGCGCCCGGCAGGGAACGGCTCTTCCGTATCCGTCTGTTTCGAACGGGTGGGAGATTTCTCACTGCGGTTCGAAATGACAGATTTCGAGGGTGGCTGTCGCATCGGACTACTCGACATCCTTGCACCGACGGGCCGATTCTGCGCCAGTCAGCACGAGAAACCGGATCGGCAGCCAACCCTGTCCTCTGTCATTTCGAGCGCGCACGCGAGAAATCTCCCACCCGTCAGCACCAGTCCGGCGCAGAAGAACCATTCCTTGCCGGATGTGCGAAAGCGCCGACCATTGTAGAGTGGGGCTCTGTTGGTCGGCGCTGCCGCGTGGAGGGAATCAGTTGAAGGACAGGCTGACGAGGTCGAAGGTGATCGTGCCGCCATCTGCCGTTTGCAGCACCATCGTGGTGCCCTCGACATCGACGATCAGCAGCGGACCGACATTGCCGGGTGCCTCGTAGACATCCAGCTCGCCCGTCGAGAGATACTGGCCGTTGTCGTCCGGTGCAAGCGGCGCGATGGCGACCACACCGGTGCTCGTTATCTCGCCGGACTGTTCCTTTCGCGCACCGGCGCTGACCTGCAGATACGTCGCTCCACCATCAACACTGCCCACCCAATAGTTGCTGACGTAACAACCACGAACGGATGCCGCACTTTGATGGATGTCGAAAATACCGGTATTCGGCCCGGGAGAAACGTCAGCAGAATCCGCCACGTCGTCAACAACTTCGGTCGGAGCATCGACCTCGGTTGAGCCGACATCACTCGTGCTTGTGTCAACATCGGTATCAGTCGGCTCTTCGACAACAGCTCGGGCCGCGACTTCCGGCTCGCTCGTTGGTGCTGGCGGCGCAACTTCAACAGGCGTGGTGGGTGCGACTTCGATTGATGACTGCTGCGACTGGAACTCGCGACTGGCCAGATCGAATGTGATTGTGCCGCCCTGGGCTGTTGTCAGCGCGACGGCGTTGCCGTCGACCGACGCGATCGTCAGCGGGCCGACGCTGCCGGGTGCCTCGTAGACTGTGAAATCATCCAACGGCACGCTGTAGCCGTGATCGTCCGGAGCCAGCGTCACGACCGCGACGATGCCGACATCGGTCAGGCTGCCGGTGTCTGCCTTCGTCGATCCGGCGCTCACCTGCAGGAAGGCTGGCCGATCATCGATCTGCCCTTGCCAGAGGTTGCTGACGTAGTAACCGCGAATTGATGCCGAGCTCTGGTGCATGTCGAGAATGCCAGTCTCCGGCAGTGATGGCTTCGAACCATCCGGCGTTGGTGTCATCGGCTCGGACGGCTTGGTTGGCTTCGCGGGGTTGGCGACGGCAGTCTGCTCAGCGAGCTCCTGTTGCTGCAGCGCCGTCGCCTTGGCGGGCGACATCCCGAGAGCCGCTGTCGCAGTCGACTTAGCGATCTGAGTCGGTGGTACGGCAGCAGACCCCTGCGATGGTTGGGCCGACCCTGGTCGAGACGCCGCAATGGCCACAAAGACCCCGACGGCAACGATAAGAACGGCCACGAGTCCGATCGCCGCCTTCGGAGCAGAACCGATTCCCTCGTCGCCTTCGCGCTCGCTCATGCATTCGCCTGATTCTCTTTATAGACACATCGTCTACCGATATGTTACTTGTCAGCCCCACGTTGTTGAGCCAGTCTGCGCGGTGAGGGTGTAGCTCTCGCGACAGACTGCTCCATTGCCCTGACTAGCGTGGCGACCGAACCTCGGCTACCCTTCTGCGGGCGCAGGCTGGCCGCCTGCGGAGGGGAGACACATGCGCTGGTTCTGGATCATCATCGGAATTTCCGGGCTGCTGGGTGCCGCGGGTGCCTGGGCGGTCGTCGAGGGTATCTCGCAATACAACGGGACCTTGCGCGCGTACGCCTCGATGGAGGTGCGCTACGTGCCAGACTCGTTCGTCTGGCAAGATCCCGAGTTCGGCAGCGGCCGCGCTGAAATCCGCTTCACGAATGGGTCACCTTCGACGGCAACTGTCGAGGCGATGCAGATGTTCCTGCGCTTCGATGGCGTGTTCGCTGGTGCAACATACGAGCCGTTCGAGGCGATCACGTTGCGTCCAGACGAGACGCAGGTCGTCGAGATCACCTTCACCGTCACCTCCGGCAGCCAGCAATCGCGCGGCGGCGAGGCGAACCTCGCCATCGATGGCTGGATGCGGCTGGATTACATCGATCTCGACCGGACGGTCACCCTCGACATCGGGGACCGCATCGGCGTCGTCGACCGGGTCGAGGAGTAGCACGATGACACGATCACTCTCGCCGCTCGCCTACTGGTTGATCATCGCGCTGCAATGGTTCGCCCTGACGATCATGCAGGCGGCCGCGATCATCTGGTCGTCACGCGCGCTGGAGAAGTACATCGCGCCGTCGCAGTCGACGTTGCTCTTCCTCGGTAGCGCACTGGTCGGCGCATTCCTGCTTGGCCTCACGATTCGGCGCGGCGTCGTCCTCGGAATCCTGACGATCCTGTTCTGCCTCGGTGGCGCGGCCATCTATGGGGCGACGATCTATTCACCGGCCTGGGAGGGCATCATCGCCCGCGTCGTCAGCTTCCAGAACTACGCTACGCAGCAGGCGATGTTCGTCTTCATCTGGTCACTGCTGCCGGCATCGCTGGGAGCGTTTGCCGGCTCGATGACCGGCGTCGGTGTGCGTCAGGCGCTCGAACCGCGCTCAACTGATGAGCCAGCGCCGTGGTGGGAGACACGCGGCAACTGAGTGCGGATCACACCGGTAGTTCAGTGACAGCGGAGCGTTCAACCTCTTCGCCGTCCGGCCAGCAGTGCGGACCGTCGTGGCTGCCGTCGCACAGGAGTTCGCGATCGTCGCGCCGGTCGACGACCGTGGCATGCAGCATTGCGAAATCCGTCCGCGGTGAAACAGGGAACTGCGTCGGTATCGCAGGCCGATACCGCGTGCAGTACTGACGATCGATCATCGTCACCTCCTCTGATCAACGTACGCCCTCGTTGCGAAGATGGCCGTCTCGCGGTTGTACACTCAGCGCTGGGATGCGATGAGTGGCGGACGGAGACGCGATGACCGGCGACGAACAGCAGGCAATTACTATCGAGCAGCTCGCATGGGACAGCGACGGGCTGATTCCCGGCATCGTGCAGGATGCGCGCACCGGCGAAGTCAGGATGCTGGGCTATCTCAATGGCGAGTCGCTCGACCTGACCATCCAGACCGGCATCGTTCATTTCTATAGTCGCTCTCGTCAGCGCATCTGGAAAAAGGGCGAGACGTCCGGCAATGTCCTGCGGCTGATCGATGCTCGTCCCGACTGCGATGGCGACACATTGCTGCTGCGGGTCGTCCCTGCCGGGCCGACCTGCCATACTGGCGAGGACTCCTGCTTCTTTAGCCAGCCGCTCGCGCAAACCGACGAGCAGGTTGACGGGCCGCTCATCATCAGCCGCATCGCCCAGGTCGTCGATGAGCGGCACGCTGAGCGCCCGAAGGGCTCGTACACGACCTACCTGTTTGAGCAGGGCGTCGACAAGATCGGCAAGAAGATCGGCGAAGAGGCCGCCGAGGTCATCATCGCTTCCAAGAATGACGATCCTGAGGCGCTGGCCGGCGAAGCGGCCGACTTGCTCTACCATCTGCTGGTCATGCTGCGCGCCCGCGACTTGCCGCTGGACATGGTCTGGAACGTTCTCGAGACACGGCACGCCGGAAAGCAGGCGCGATGAGCGGGCAATGGGACGCAGTGCTATTCGACTGGGACGACACGCTCTGCGGCGCAGAGCCGCACCGCTTCGTCTACGCGCAGACCGTTGCCAACGAGTTTGGCCTCTCGCTGACCCTGGCCGACGTCTACGCCGCGTTTGTCCGCGCTGGAGACTCGGCAGCCGGCGCGTGGGGCGAGTTCATCGTGCGCTTGCCGGAGGCGCTCGGCATCCCGCAACGAGACGCCGATGCGTTCATCGAGCGCTACCGTCAGCGCGACACGATCAGGACATTTCAGCTCTTCGATGATGTGCTCGATGCTCTGGGCGAGATCCGTAGCCGTGGGCTGCGAGTTGGCATCATCACAAACAACGATGACGCCGAAGACCGCCTGCACGAGCTTCGGATGCGCCACCTCGTCGAAATCGTCGTCTCGCCACGCACATTCGGCGTCGGGAAGCCGGACCCGCGTATCTTCACCGAGACACTCGCGCAGATGCAGATCGCGCCGGAGCGCGGTCTCTACGTCGGAGATTCCTGGGACAACGATGTCGTCGGGGCGCGGTCAGCCGGACTAACGCCGATCCTGATTGACCGCTGGGAGATCAACCCGCGCGCGGACTCCACGCTGCGCGTTACTAGCCTCAGTCATGTCCTCTCGGTTGCTCTTGGTGCTGCCACGCGGCTGTAAGACTGCTGTTCAAACACTCTGCCTTCGCGGGCATTTGGAGTAAAGGGAACTGAAAGACGCGGCAGACGCTGCCCGGTATCCACATCCTTCATGGAATGACAAGAGCCGCGTGAACCAGTCAATTTCCACATTTACCACGAATGAAATGCCTACATGCATACATGTACGCGCAGGGATTGACAGTCGCATCTAAGCGACGTAGCGTAAGACCATACACGACTACCTGTACGAGAGGACAGGCTTCGTGCCCCGATGGGACAGCGACACACGCGCCGTCTCGTCCGATCCTTCTGGTGTGCCGTACGAGCACGCGTACGAGCATGCCAGGAATCTGTGTGGAGGGAGGGTAGCTCGGGTACCCAAATCACGATCTGACCACGCGTAGGAAATTGGTTGAAAGGACTGTGTATGGTGCGCAAGTTCGCCACCATCGTTGCGGCAATATCACTCCTGAGTTTGTTGCTGCCTTTCGCAGCGTCTGCTGAGAAAGCGCCGCCGGGCGACTCGTGCGAGATGTTCGATGCCACAGGCTTCAGCATCTGCAATGAGTTCCTCGACTTCTGGAATGCCAACGGTGGACTTGAAGTCTTCGGCTATCCGCTCACTGATGCCCACGATGAAGTCAATCCGGACACCGGGCAGACCCTTCTGGTGCAGTATTTCGAGCGCCAGCGCTTCGAGCTGCATCCGGAAAACGCGGGCACCGTGTACAACGTCCTCTTCGGACGTCTCGGCGCGCAAACCCTCGAGATGCAGGGTCGCGACTGGATGACGTTCCCGAAGGCCGATTCGGGCGCTGATCACTACTTCGAGGTAACAGGCCACGCAATCGCCCCGCAATTCTGGGGTTATTGGTCCAGCCACGGCCTCGACTACGGTGATGAGGGCATCTCCCTCCGCGAATCGCTGCTGCTCTTCGGCTACCCGATCTCGGAGCCGGCCATGGAGACCAACAGCGACGGCGACACCGTTCTGACCCAGTGGTTTGAGCGCGCCGTGTTCGAGTATCACCCGAACAACGAGGATCAGTACAAGGTGCTGCTGCGCCGCGTCGGCGCTGAGCTCCTTGAGTCGATGACGCCGCAATTCGATGTCGTCACCGATGGCTTGAACTCGCCACGCGGTATTGCGTTCGACGCCTCGGGCGCGATGTACCTGACCGATGCCGGCTCACCGGACGCCGCGTCCCCGGATGACTGCATCCAGGTTGGCGATCCGGCCGATGATCTGACGGTCTGCTTCGCCGATACCGGCTCCGTCATCAAGGTCGTCAACGGGACGGCCACCACCGTTGCGTCGGGCCTGCCCGGCACAATCGGCGACATTGAGATCTCGCCGTCTGGCGATATCTACGTTCTGACCGGCCTCGGTGCCGATCCGTCCCAGGTGCGCCCGATCGCCGGCGACAAGGCCAACGGCTTCGGCGCGATCCTCAAGGTCGATACCGCGAGCAACACCTGGACCGTCGTCGCCGACGTTTCCGGCTACGAAGTCGAAGCCAACCCTGACGGCGGCGCGATCGACACCAACCCGTATGGGTTCACGATGGTCGATGGCGGCTTCATGGTTGCTGACGCCGGCGCGAATGCTGTCTTCAGTGTGACCGCAGAAGGCGTCGTTTCGACGTTCGCCGCGTTCCCGCCGCAGATGGTTGATGCTCCGCCGTTCCTCGGCATGGACCCGGGCGCGCAGATCCCGATGGAGTCTGTACCGACCGCGGTGGCCCAGGGACCGGACGGCGCGTTCTACGTCAGCGAGCTGACGGGCTTCCCGTTCAACGTTGGCGCAGCGCGCATCTGGCGCGTTGCTGACACCAACGGCGATGGCGACGCGCTCGATGACGGCGAAATGGCCGTCTTCGCGGATGGCTTCACCAATCTCGTTGACCTCGCATTCGATGACCTCGGCCACCTCTACGCGCTGGAGATCGCATCCGGCGGTCTGCTCGCCGCTGAGGGCTCGGAAGATCCCGCCGCATTCGCCGGCGCGGTCGTCCGTGTCGAAGCCGACGGCTCACACACTGTTATCGCTGATAACGGTCTGATCGCCCCGACTGGCATGGCGATCAACGGCAGTGGCATCTACGTGGCCAACTTCGGCGTCATGCCGGGCATGGGCCAGATCGTCAAGCTCCGGACCACCGCCTCGTCCGTTGCGGTCGTGGCGACCGGCCTGAACGGTCCACGCGGCATGACCGTCACCAGTGACGGCACCGTCTATGTCGCCGAGGCCGGCACTGCCGGTGATGCCTGCGCGTCACTCGGCGAAGGCGACGACGCCGTCAATGTCTGCGCCGGCGCTACCGGTGCAATCACCCGCGTGGCTAACGGCACGCAGGAGCAGGTTGTGACCGGCCTGCCGTCCGTCACCTTCGGTGAAGGTGTCACTGGCCCGCATGACGTCGTCGTTGGCGACATGGGTCAGCTCTACACCGTCGTCGGCCTCGGCTCATCCGCCGAGAACCGCGACACCATCGGCCCGGCGCTGGTCAGTGACGCGGCGAGCGAATTCGGCACTATCCTCGCGATCAATGAGGATGGCACCTGGCAGAGCATCGCCGATGTCTCCGCTTACGAGTCGGAAGCCAATCCCGATGGTGGCGCGGTCGATTCCAACCCGTTCTCACTCGTCCTGACTGAGAGCGGCTTCATCGTCTCCGACGCCGGCATGAACGCGGTCGTCAACGTCCACCCGGCGGGTGACGACACCACCTTCGAGACGATGGGCGTCATCGCTGACCGCATGGTCGACGCCCCGCCGTTCCTCGGCCTTCCGGAGGGCACGCAGATCCCGATGCAGGGCGTCCCGACCGGTATCGTTCAGGGACCGGATGGCGCGTACTACGTCGGTGAGCTGACCGGCTTCCCGTTCGAGACCGGTGCCGCACGTGTCTGGCGTATCGCTGGGCCGGACAACATGTCGGTCGTGGCAGAGGGCTTCACCAACATCCTCGACATCGCCTTCGACAGCCACGGCAACATGTACGTGCTGGAGATGTTCCAGAATGGTCTGCTCTCAGCCAACCCGGACGATCCGTCCACGCTGACTGGCGCACTGATCAAGGTCGCGCCGGACGGCACCAAGACGACGGTGATGTCCAACGGGCTGGTTACGCCGACCGGCATGGCGATTGGGTCGGACGACTCGATCTACATCTCGAACTTCGGCGAGGTCCCGGGCATGGGCCAGGTCATCAAGATCAACCAGTAGAACGTGCGCTTCGCGCACCTCGTCAGAGACGCCCCCGCCGGCCAGGCGGGGGCGTCTCTGCGTCTGGTTGGCGGGAGTCCGGTGCTATACTCCGGCCGACGCTGAGTCCGGGTCAGCGCTCATTGCGACGGCAGACAGGGGGCAGCAGGCGATGCGCGAACAGATAGCGTTTTTCGCCTACGCCGTGCTGGTCATTGGCGTGCTCATCCTGATCGCGTCGCTCTTCGCAGACCCTCTGGCGCTGGGTCGGCCCGGCACCGGATTTGGTTGGAAGCAGCTGCTCGGAGTCGTCATCGGCCTGGCGATTACGTACAGTGGATACCGACTCGTGCGCCGCGTTGAGCGTGGCTGAAGATTGACGGGAGGCGACGGTGAAAGGGATCATCCTCGCCGGCGGCCTCGGCAGCCGGCTCTATCCGCTGACGCACGCGACTAACAAGCATCTGCTGCCGGTGTTTGACCAGCCGATGGTCTATTACCCGATCACGACGCTCGTCTCAGCCGGAATCGACGAGATCATGATCGTGACCGGTGGTCCACACGCCGGCCACTTCCTGCCGGTTCTGCGAACAGGACGACAGTTTGGCGTCCGCCACCTGGAATACACCTATCAGGAAAATGAAGGCGGCATCGCCGAGGCGCTCAGTCTCTGCGAGGAGTTCGCAGACGGCGAGCCGATCTGCGTCATCCTCGGCGACAATACAACCGACGCCGACATTCGTCCGGCTGTCGAGGAGTTCGACGGCGGCGCCCTGCTGTTCCTCAAGACTGTTCCCGATCCGCAGCGATTCGGCTGCCCGGTGTTCGACGACACTGATCCGCAGCGCATCGTCACGATCGAGGAGAAGCCACGCGACCCGCGCAGCGATTACGCGGTCACCGGCCTGTACATCTTCGACGAGCAGGTATTTGACCTGATCCGCCAGCTGGAGCCATCCGACCGTGGCGAGCTTGAGATCACCGACGTGAACAACTTCTATCTGGACGCCGGCCAACTCCGTTGGGTGGAGCTCGATGGCTTCTGGAGCGACGCTGGCACGTTCGAGAGTCTCTACCGCACGAACCGCTACTGGGCGGAGCGCAAGATGGCCCTCGCCGCCGAAGGCCGAACCTGGGGCCACGCGATGACCGTCCCGGCCGCCGACGAGTAATCGGCTCGCACCTCCGGGTACAGCAGCCGACCCCGCGTTCTGTCAGCATGAGTCGTCCGACTGATTGATTCAGTCAGCGGCACAGCCGACCTCGCATCCTGTCATCGCGAACCGCAGTGAGAGATCTCCCTGGCCCGATACACCCGAACGCAGGTGTGGCCCTGCCCTCTCCTCTGTCACCCTGAATAGTCGAGCGCAGTGAATCTGTCAGGCGAGAATCGAGCCCTTGATCCTTGCGTAGGGACAGCGCTGGCGCTGTCATCGCCGTGAGGCGACCCTCCCGCGCCGGCCCCAAAATGTAGGGGCGTATCGCATACGCCCGGCCAGAAACACGACCATCCAGCATGGGCAACCAGACACGTGGCTGCCGATCGGAATCGGATGGTGGCCAAACGGGCGTATGCGATACGCCCCTACATTTCGAGGCCGATGTGGTGGCGATACGTCCAGAACGCCAATG
>JBDHWD010000104.1:0-10451 GCA_039810005.1 Thermomicrobiales bacterium
TCGGCTGGTTGTGACGACGCGATCATCACCGAAGACACCGCTGGCACGACGCTGACCTGCGAGGGCACCAGCGCCGGTGGTACCGCCAGCCAGTCCGTCACGATCAAGCGCGATGCGACGAAGCCCTTCGTCATGGTGACCGGCTTCACTGATGGTGCGGTGTATACGGTCGGCGACAGCATGCCGTCGGTCGGCTGCCTCACCATCGACCCCACGTCAGGCGTGGCGACCGCTGCAGAGCTCAGCATAACTGGCGGTACGGTCGGTGACATCACCGTCACCTGCGCTGGAGCAATCGACAACGCCGGTAATTCCAGTTTGCCCGTCTCAGCAACCTACACGGTTCACTACGACTGGCAAGGTTTTGTCCCCGCAACGGATTCTCGGCGCGGACCGAGAAAGCTGCTGGCCGGTCCCCCGCTGACCGTCGTGTTCGTCATCAATGGTGGTGTTGGTCTGGATGCAGTGGAGAGCATCACATCGATCGCCTGTAATGCTGCCCCAGGGACGGAGCCGACGATCGCCCTGCCGGTGGGTCGTAAGGGCGAGTTACAGCAAGGTGCCGCAAACACCTTCATCTTCCAATGGAAGACATCCCGCGCGATGGCTGGAACCTGCCAGGTGCTCCGCGTCACCCTGACGGACGGCACCTCCCACGACATCACCTACCACTTCCTCTAAGAGGAAGCGTTGCTCTCCTGACGATGATCGCCCCAACGGTCATGGCCAGGACCTCCACACAGAACGACGGCGGTCGAGCGCGCGCTCGACCGCCGTCATCTATCCGGCAACGCTCAGGTGTCAGAATCCCATCGCCGCGCCGCCGGAGCGCGGATCCGCGCCACCGCGTAGCGTGCCGGTCGCCGGATCGCGCGTCACGGCCTGAACGAGCGCGAAGTTGCCGTACGGTGCCGGGTTCGGGACGATCTGGAAGCCACGTTCGGCAAGCTCGCTCTTCACCCAGGTCGGGATACGCGACTCGCAATCCAGCAGATCGCCCTGGCAATCGAAGCGCGGCGCTGAAACTGCCTCGACCGGCGACAGGCCGTGGTCGAGCACATTCAGCAGCACCTGCAGCACGCCGGTGATGATCCGCGTGCCGCCCGGCGCGCCGAGCGCCAGCACCAGCTCGCCGTCGCGCAGGACGATCGTCGGGCACATGCCGGTGATGCGCGACTTCCCTGGCGCGATCGAGTTCGGTAGCCCCGGCTGCGGGTTCGCCGCGTTCATGATGTTGTTCCAGGTGAAGCCGTAGCCCGGGGAGACGACGCCGCTGCTCGCGCCGAGCGAGTGCGTCAGCGCGATCGCGTTGCCGGCGTCATCAACGACGGTGACGTTCGTCGTCGTCGGCGCTTCCGGGTAGCGCGGCACGCTGAACTGCTCGCCAGCCTTGATCTTGGCGTACCACTCGCCGGCCCGTTCGTCCGACAGCAGCATATCAACCGGCACATCGTGGAAGCGCGGGTCGGCGACGTGACCGTACCAGTCGGCGTAGGCCGCCTTCATCGCGTGGCCAACGAGGTCGATGTACTCGACGCTGTTCAGGCCCAGCGCTGCGATGTCCTCATGCTCGACGATCTTCAGCGTCTCGGCCATGCAGATGCCGCCGCCGGCCGGTGGGTTCGTCAGGACGGTCTGGCCGCGATAGCTGATCCGGATCGGCTCCGAGACGTGGACCGTGTAGTTCGCCAGGTCTTCAGCCGTGACGTACGAGCCATTATCGGTCAGGTCGGCAGCCAGCTCGCGCGCTAGTGCGCCCTCGTAGAACTCGCGCGGCCCACCCTCGGCCAGACGCTGGAGCGTGCGTGTGTGATCCGGGTTCATCAGCCGCTCGCCTGGAATGTAGCCGGAGCCGTCCGCCTTCGTGTAGATCGCGCGTGACGCCTCGGTCGCGCGAATGCGCTCGCCGAATGCGATGTGCAGTCCGTAGCCCGGCGTGTTCCACAACCGCCAGAGCTCGGGCGTGACGACGTAGCCCTCGTCGGAGATACGGATCGCGTCGCGCAACGCGTCCTGCCAGGTGATCGTGCCGAAGCGCTCCAGCAGCTCGGCCATCCCGGCCACCGTGCCGGGCGTCATGATCGAGCCGTAGCCGATGTCGTTGACCTGCCCTTTGAGGTGATAGCCGTAGCCGGTCCAGTCCTGCTCGATAACGATGTCCTGCCACATCGCGGGCGTCGCCTTCGATCCGGCTGTGCCGTTGAAGTCGATGCAGATTTCGGTGCCATCGGCCGTGCGGACCGTCGCCGCGCCGAAGCCGCCGATCCCGCACATCTGCGGATCGACGACCATCTGCACAAACGCCGCTGTCACGGCTGCGTCGATGGCATTCCCACCGGAGCGCAGAACGCCGACCCCCGATTCGACCGCCGGTATCTGCGGCGCGACGACCATCCCACCCATGCTCGGCTCCTCCCCATGCAGCGCAATGAAATCCGGCCACGTTGTCGTCCATGGCCGGATGATCACCGATCGTGAGGTATCGGGCAAGATGTTGGGCTATGCCATCGGCGGCTCGTTCGTCGTTGGGTCGCCATCAAGCGCCGCAACCAGATGCGGGACGATCGCCTCCAATGTAAAGGCGATGCTCAGCGGGCTGTTGAACGCGATCGCGTTGTCAACATCCCCTTCGACGAACACATGGCGACCCTCGGTCGCAACCCGCAGGCGCGCATACAACGGATTCTTCTCGATCGCGTCGCGGCCACCAGCGAAGGGAACCTGCAGCCAGGTCACGACGTCGACGCTGTTCAGAATGTTCAGTTGCTCGTTGCTGAAGTTGGTGAAGAACGTATTCGGGTCGAGGACATCAATGATGCTCTCCGGGATCGTCAGGCCCAGCCCGGTGATGATCCGTGCCCGACCGTCCTCAACGTTGAACAGGGCGAAGTTGCTGCCGTCCTCGCGCATCGCCGCGACCGCGACCGTCGATTCCTCGAAGATCGGGTTCTCCGCTCGATAGGTCGTGAACAGGTCATCGATCTCGGAGATGATCTCCTCGGCGCGCTCCGGCTGCCCGAGCGCCGCGCCAACGAGCCGCGTCGTCTCCTCCCACGGCATGCCGTAGTCGATGTAATCGCCGAGTTGCGCGACGGTCGGCGCGATCTGCGAGAGCGTCGCGTACTCCTCCTCGGTGATGCCGGAGTAGATCGCGATGATCAGGTCTGGCGAGTAGGACGCGATCAGCTCGAAATCCAGCTCCGGCATATTGAGCACTGCCGGCGCTGGGCCGGTCAGCGACGCCTCCGCCCAGGGGAAGATGACGTTCGTCTCATCGCCGTACCAGTAGCGTGAGGCGACCGGCGTCACGCCGAAGGCCAAGACCTGATCCTGGTCGTTGTAGCCCAGCGTCACGATGCGTGTCGGCTCGCTCTCGACCGTTGTCGTGCCGTACTTGTGCGTCACTGTGGCCGGGAATGTGCCACCAGTCGAGGCCGGCTCGGTCGCTGCCGCTGCTGTCGTCCCGGTCGGCTCGGCTGCTTCGGTCGGCGCCTCCGTCGCTTCCGGTTCTGATGAGTCAGTTGGCGATGCGACGGCTTCCGGCGTGTTGCTCGGCGCTTCGGTGGCTGGCTCGCCGCCTGATGCAGCCGGTGTGCTGGTCGGCTCGTCGCCATCCCCGCCGCATGCCGCCAGCAACGACAGCACCGGCGCGACGGCGATAACCCCGGCGGCTCGACGGAGCACAGCCCGGCGGTTCACCGGCTGGCCGAGATGCGCTCCCCAGCCTGAACCCACCCGCGTCTCTCGCATCATTGTCCCCTTCGTCGCGGTTCTCAGCCCGCCCACTGCTAAATCCGACTATAATGATCGGGATTGTAGCGACGCTGCGAGCGCCGTGTCAATGCGCCGCCGGGCCTGCCTGACAAATGCGTCGGTTGCGGCGATACTGCGCCTCGGTGCCAAACGAGCGAGCGTAGTGAAGGGAACGACGAGACACGATGGCAGACGTAACTGACACGGTGCTGAGTCCACGCATTGATGAGCTGTTCGCCGAGTGGGACAAGCCGGATAGCCCCGGAGCTGCGGTCGCCGTGCTGCGCGGTGGCAAGGTGATCCACCAGCGCGGCTACGGTATGGCGAACCTCGACCACGCCATCCCGATTACGCCGGATTCAGTCTTTCATGTCGCCTCGGTGTCGAAGCAGTTCACGGCGTTCGCCATCGGCCTGCTGGCCGATGAGGGCAAGCTCGCGCTGGACGACGAGGTGCGCAAGTACGTGCCGGAGCTGCCCGACCTCGGCGAGGCCTTCACAATCGAGCAGTGCATCCATCACACAAGCGGCCTGCGCGATCAGTACGGGCTCTTCCGGCTGGCCGGCTGGCGCGACGACGACACGCAGACGTTCGACGATGTGCTCGATTTCGCCTATCGCCACGAGCGCCTGAACTTCACGCCCGGCGATGAATATCGCTACTGCAACACGAGCTACACGCTGCTGGCCCTCATCATCGAGCGCGTCAGCGGCCAGTCGTTCAGCTCGTTTGTGAAGGAGCGACTGCTCGACCCGGTCGGCATGACCAGCAGCCACATCCACGATGACCACAGCGCGATCGTCGCCCGCCGCACCAGCGCCTATGCCTCGCGCGGTACGGATGAAGGCTTCAAGGTCGCCAACTCAACCGTCAGCGCGGTCGGCGCAATCTGCCTGTTCACGACCGTCGAGGATCTTGCACGCTGGGTCGCGAACTATCAGACCCGCGAGGTCGCCGGATCGATCATGGATCAGGCGATGGCGAGCGGGATGCTCAACAGCGGCTCCCCAACCCACTACGGCTTCGGCCTCTTCCTCAGCTCCTACCGCGGCCAGCGCACGATCGGGCACAGCGGTAGCGATTCCGGCTACCGGGCGCAGGTAACCTGGTTCCCGGACGCCGACCTCGGCGTCGTCATCCTCTGCAATCTCGGCTCGATGAAGCCCGGCAAGCTGGCGCTGCGAATCGCCGACGTCGTCATCCCCGACGCGCTGGGCGCCGACGACCTGGCCGATGCGCCAACGGTGGACGTTGCGTCCGAGGATCTGGAGCCGCTGGCCGGCGTCTACCATATGACACCGGCGCGCCAGATCCGCGAGGTCTTCTATCGCGATGGCAAGCTCGTCATGCCTTCCGGCTTCGGCGACGATCTCGACCTGACGCCTATCGGCCAGCGACGCTTTCGCGCCGACGACCCGCCATTCGAGGTGCGCTTCGTCGGACCGGACGATGCGCTGGAGCTGCACGAGATCGACCGCAACGGCGATACCCGCGTCTACGCCCGGCTGGAATCACACGAGCCGACGCTTGAGGAGCTTGCTGCTCTCGTTGGCAGCTACGACTGCCCCGAGATCGGCGCGACGTACCGCGTGTCGCTGAAGGACGGCGGTTTGGCGGTCGGCGAGCGCAAGAACGGACCGCGCACGCTGCGCCCACTCGCGCCGGACTTCTTCGCCGTTGATGGCTACGGGAGCAACACTCTGGCCGTAACGCGCGATGGCTACGGCCAGGTCGCCGGTCTGCAGCTCTTCAACGAGCGCATTCGCTATCTGCGCTTCGACCGGCGCTAGGAGCTATGCCTGGAGGCGGCGGCTGGCGGTCCGGCCCATCAGCGGGATGATCGTCGCCGCCGCGCCGATGTGCAGGTAAATCAGCGCCAGCTTCGACGACGTATCAACCGCGCTACTGATCGGTCCGAGCAGCGAGACGAGAAAGACGATCACCGCGATGACCGGCCAGGTCGCCGCTGCTCGACCCGACCTCCACTCCAGTAGCTCCAGCAGCCCCCAGGCGAGCAAGCCGACGATGGCGGTGACGACGATTGTTGAGACGATACCGATCGTCTGATCGTCGCCACTCACGGTTGCGACTGGATAGCCGCCGTTCACAACACGAGCAATCATCAGGATGACGAAGTTCACGATGATCGCGGCTGCGATAGCCATCGTGCGTTGCTGGCGTGCCGACAGTTGCTGGATCGATTGCATAGTGGGTCCTTCCAGTTGGCATATGTGGGAATGCTCTAGCGCGAGCCGTCGCTGACGGTCTCAAAGGTAGGGCGGTACTGCCGCGCGCCGGGCGCATCATGCACGATCGGCCACAGCCCGGCCAGCATGTAGTAGCCGTTGGTCACCACCTGCATGACGAGGACGGTGACGAGCATCAGTCCGGTCTGAAGCGCCGGCACACTATGCACCGGTAGCGTGTAGGCCATAACCACCCGCAACGCCGCGTCGATCAGCAGCGCCACCGTCCACATCACGGTCGAAACGCGCCAGATATGGCGGAAGCGTGGCTCCTGCTCCCACAGTTGCTCCCACGGTATGTTCGGACGACCTGATCGCCCCTCCATCAATGGCCGGGTCAGGCGATAGGTCAGCGGCCGTTCCTTCCACAGGCTGACGAAGAACCAGCCGGCGGCCATTGTTGTCAGCACGCTCTCCTTGGCCAGCAGAAAGCGGTCGCTGCCGGTGATCAGCGCCAGGCCGAACCCGACGAGCGCCATCGCCAGCATCTGCGGCGCGAAGCTCTGGCGCGAGCCGCCGCGCAGGTGCGAGACGAGCGCGGTGATTGCTGATAGCCCCGCAGAAGCGAGCAGCGCCGCATAGAGGCTCGTTCCGGTCCAGAGCATGACGTAGAGCAGGGCGGTCGGTACGACAATATCGAACGTGATCCAGAGCAGTCCAAGATGGCGGCGGATGAATCCGCGCTGCTCGTGCTCGGTATCTGGCTGGTCGGTGGTGGTCGAAGATGTCATCGGGAAATCCACCTTAGTGATCATGTCGGGTGTGCTTGCGTCGCCAGCGTGAAGAGCGTCACCAGCTCGCGGGCGTATGTGTCGAGATCAAGGTGTTCGTCGACCGCTTGTGCCAGCGGTATGCCATCGAGTGAACGCTGGATCGTCGTCGCCATGACCTGCACATCGAAATCGCGGAAGACGCCCTCGCGCTGGCCCCAGGTCAGGATGCCGCTGATTCCCTCAGTGGCCGCAATCTCGGAGCCGGCGTCATAGCTCACGCTGCCGTGCATGACCACGCCAGCCATGGCCCGCAGCGCGTCAGGATCGCGACGCATGAAGTCAATCAGCCCCTCGATATAGGCAACCAGCGCTGCCTGCGGCCCGCTGATTCCGGTCATGGCGTCCGTCATGTGCGCCTGCAGCCGGGAGTAGATCTCGGTAACGACCGCCCAGTCCAGATCCTTCTTGCTGGCGAAGTGGTAGGAGATCAGGCCGGTGCTGCTCAGCCCCGCCCGCTTCGCGATCTGGGCGAACGACGCGCGCGGATAGCCCAGCTCGGCGATCGTCTCAATCGCCGCCGCGACGATCTGCGCCCGCCGCGCCTGCTCGGTCAGGCTGGGTTGCGTGTTCTTTCGTTGTCGGCGCGGTGTTGCTTGCATGAGCAAAGAATAGCACGCTCGTGCAAGATGTCAAACGCTGAACCGCATTCCTCTTCCTCTTTCGGGTCTGGGCATGCCGACGTTCGGCGAAACTGTCGATCTGTGGACAGGCCGTACGACCACATACTGAAACGAACGTTCGCGAGGATTCGAAACAGAGGCATTACGTGGCAACATGGGCGACCGACGTCTGGGCGATCACACTGTTTGTCGAAGATCTGGACGACGCAAAGCGCTTCTATCAGGATGTCTTTGCGCAGCCGGTGGTGTTCGAGGACGAGAACTCGGCTGCATTCAAATTCGGCAACCTGATTGTCAATCTGCTAGCTGACACTGAGGCACCAGAGCTCATCGGCCCGGCCATCGTCGCCGACGCGGCTGCCGGTGCGCGATTTCAGCTCACCATCACCGTCGATGATGTCGATGCAGTCTGCGCCGAGTTGGCGCGTCGCGGCGTCTCGCTGGTGAATGGCCCGCTCGATCGACCGTGGGGAATTCGCACGGCCTGTTTCCGCGATCCGGCTGGACACGTCTGGGAGGTCGCGTCGCACTAGGTCCCGCGCGGCAGCAATGCCCATCGCCTTTCCGGGCGCTCCAGCTTCAATCAGCTATCCTGTCTGCCGCTGCCGGCACAGGGATTCGATGGCTGCCCGTAAAGGTTACGAGTTCTTTGTAATTCACTCACGCTGATATGCGCATTCGCTACAATCGAGGAATGCACAAATGTCAGCCTCCGGGCTCTGGTTCACAGCACTGATGAGGGAAGTGGCTGGTGAAGGTGGCTCGCCTCGAGTTTGCTCTTCCCTGCCCTACAGTTGCGCATTGCGTACCGCCGGAGCCTCGCTGTGTAGCTCAACGTCGAAGAAGGTGGAAGGTCTCCCAACCCATATTGTCCATAGGCATCTTCGCTATAATCCCTGCATTCCGATGATGAAACTCGTGCCATTCTGCCCACGGTCGACAGTGACTGGAAGCCGAAATCAACCTCATGATCGTATATAGGGTTGGCATGGATGGGCGAACATCACGCCCGTAGACCGGGATGATGGAGGTGAAGGGAGTTGAGACCCGCGTTCTCTCGCAAGGTCCTGATTGATGAATGGCCACTTGGAGGGGAAAGACATGGATTCCAAGGATCGATTGCTCGACGAGCTCGTTAGCGAGCTTGCCGACAAGCGCCTGAAGCGGCGCGACGTTCTCAAGCGTGGTCTCGCTCTCGGCCTGAGCGCTCCGGTCATTGCCGGACTCCTGGCGGCATGCGGCGGCGACGATGAGGAGACCAGTGAGCCGGCCGCGACCACCGACACCGGTGGCAGCGCAACCGAGCCGGCCGGCGAGACGCCGGAAGCAGAGGCCACCGAGGGCGGAACCGAGAGCGAGTCATCGCCCGAGGCCGAGGCGACCCAGGCCGAAACCGGTGGCGGCGGTGGACGTGGCAAGGGCGACCTGCTGCGCCTGCTCGTCTGGCAGGCTCCGACCATCCTCAACACGCACTTCTCGCAGGGTGACAAGGACGGCCTCGCTGCTCGCCTCATCCTCGAGCCGCTCGCCAACGTTAACTCTGACGGATCGTTGGATCCGGTGCTGGCTGCCGAAATCCCATCACTGGAGAATGGTGGCGTAGCGTCCGACGGCAAGAGCGTCACCTGGAAGCTCAAGCCGGACGTCGTCTGGTCCGACGGTGAGCCGTTCACTGCCGCAGACGTGGAGTTCACCTGGCAGTACGCGACTAATGTCGATGTTGCCGCAACGACCTTCGCAAACTACGACACCATCGCAGAAGTCGAAGTCGTTGATGATCACACGATTACGTTCAAGTACGACGAGCCGAACCCGGCCTGGTTCACCGCCTTTGCCGGCTCGTTTAACGGTGCGGTCCTGCCGAAGCACATCCTCGCCGATGTGCTGGGCGCGGAAGCCCGCAACGCACCGTTCAACCTGAACCCGATCGGCACCGGCCCCTACAAGCTCAAGGAATTCCGCCCGGGCGACACTGTTCTCTACGAGATCAACGAGAACTTCCGTGACCCGGACAAGCCCTTCTTCCCGGAAGTTGAGCTCAAGGGCGGCGGCGACGCGACGGCTGCGGCACGCGCCGTCCTGCAGTCGGGCGAGACCGACTACTCCTGGAACCTCCAGATTGAGAAGGCCGTCGCCGAGCAGATGGCCGCCAGCGCCTCAACCGGCGTGCTGGTTGCCACCAAGGGCAACAGCGTCGAGCAGCTGCTGATCAACTTCGCCGACCCGAACACCGAGGTCGACGGCGCGCGCTCGGAGCCAAGCACCGAGCACCCGATCTTCAAGGACAAGCCGGCTCGCGATGCGATTCGCGTTGCCTGCGACCGTGAGACGATCGCAACCCAGCTCTACGGCGAGGCCGGCACTGCGACGCCGAACACGCTCGTCGCCCCGACGTCCTTCGATTCACCGAACACCTCAGCCGAGTACGACCTCGACAAGGCAGCCTCTTTCCTTGAAGAGGCCGGCTGGGTTCTCGATGGCGATACTCGCAAGAAGGACGGCAAGGAACTCGCCCTCTCCTTCATGACGACCGTCAACCCGGTCCGTCAGAAGACGCAGGAAATCCTCAAGCAGTCCTGGGAGCAGATCGGCATCTCCGTCGAGCTCCGCGCGATTGACGCTGGTGTCTTCTTCTCGTCGGACGCCGGTAACCCGGATACGATCTCGCACTTCTACGCTGACATTGGCATGTTCACCAATGGCCCGGTCAGCCCGTACCCGATCGATTACATGTCCGGCTTCAAGTCCAACGAGCCGGAGACGGACCTCGCCCAGCAGTCGAACCAGTGGTCCGGCAACAACTACAACCGCTGGGTCAACGAGGACTACAACAAGCTGTGGCTGCAGGCCAAGACCGAGCTCGACCCGGACACGCAGCAGGAGCTGTTCATTGGTATGAACGACCTGGTCGTGAATGAAGTCGTCCGCATTGGCCTCGTCCACCGCAACGGCCTCACCGGCTTCTCAAACCGACTCAAGGGCCACAACGATTCCTCCTGGGAGATGGAGGTCTACGACATCGAGAACTGGTACGCCGAGGAATAGCCGCACTTCTGGTC
>JBDHWD010000105.1:0-10337 GCA_039810005.1 Thermomicrobiales bacterium
GAGCAGGCGGTGGCTGCGCCGTTTGCGTCGCGGCAGCTGGCTGATCTCGGGGCGCGGGTGATCAAGATCGAGCGGCCGGGGGTGGGCGACTTTGCGCGCGGCTACGACCGCACCGTGCACGGGATGTCCAGCTACTTCGTCTGGGGCAATCGCGGCAAGGAGTCGCTGACGGTCGATCTCAAGCATCCTGATGGTCGCGCGATCGTCGAGGCGCTGCTGGAGCAGACGGATGTCGTCGTCCAGAACCTCGCGCCGGGCGCGATGGAGCGGCTGGGCTGGGGTGGTGAGGCGCTGCTGCAGCGCTTCCCGCGGCTGATCTTCTGCGGCATCTCCGGCTACGGCAACAGCGGACCGTATCGCGATCGCAAGGCGTACGACCTGCTGATCCAGGCCGAGGCCGGCGTGCTCTCGATCACCGGCACGCCCGAGACGCCCTCGAAGGTCGGCATCTCGGTCGCCGACATCGCCGGCGGCATGTACGCGCACGCCGGCATCATGACCGCGCTCTTCAATCGCGAGCGTACCGGCAAAGGCGCTGTGCTGGATGTCGCGCTGCTCGATGCGCTGCTGGAGTGGATGGGCTACCCGCTGCTCTACACGATGTATGGCGGCGTCGCGATGGGTCGAGCCGGTGCGAGCCATCCGGCGATTGCGCCGTACGGCCCCTATCCGGCTGGCGATGGCAAGCTCGTCCTGTTCGGCATCCAGAATGAGCGTGAGTGGCTGCGTTTCTGCGCCGATGTGCTGAACGGCGCGATTGACTCGGACGATGCGCGCTTCGCGACGAATTCGGAGCGGGTGACCAATCGGGTCGAGCTCGACGTGGCGATTCACGCAGCCTTTGCAACACTGACCGCTGATGAGGTGGTCGCTCGGCTCGACGCGGCCGGGATTGCGAACGCCCGCGCGAACGATGTGGCGGACCTCGCCGAGCATCCGCAGGTTGTGGCGCGGGACCGCTGGCAGGAGATCGGCAGCTCGGTCGGACCGCTGCGGGCGATGCTGCCGCCGGTCGATGACAGCACAATCAGCTACACGCTCGGCGATGTGCCCGATCTTGGCGCGCACACCGACGCGATCCTGCGTGAGATTGGCTACGACGATAACCGGATTGCGAGCCTCCATCGGGCGGGAGTCGTGTGATAATCCGGCGCTTTGTTGCACTGTCATCGCGAGGGTTCCATGGCGGAGAATCGTCGTACCGTCGGGCGCTACATGGATGGCTTCCGCAAGAACGACCACGAACAGATCCTGTCCTGCCTCACCGATGACATCACCTGGACCGTCTTCGGCGCGTTTCGCCTGACCGGCAAAGAAGCGTACGACGCGGCGATTGAAGGGCCGGGATTCATCCCGCCACCGACGCTCGATGTCGTGCGCATGGTTGAGCAGGACGACGTCATCATGGCCGAGATGACCGGCTCGGTGCGGCGCGACACCGGCGAGGTGATGCGGATGACGATGGCCGAAGTCTTCGTGATGCGCGACGCGAAAATCGCCGAACGCCGCGCCTGGGTGATCGAGCTGAAGGAAGACGACGTTCGCTAGCTCCCCGTGGCAGTTGACACGGTATTGCAACGCATTAGCGCTTCAGCACAAGGAAATCAGGACTACACTCAGTAGTAATGATCCCGAATCGGCGGGATCGTGCGTTGATCGGACAGGAGCTACTGGACGAGCCAGTTTGCGCCAACAGTCCTGGGCGATAACCTCAGCCTGCTCTTCTGTCAGCATCTGTCCCATCCAGTCTGTATTGCGGTGTTGCCACCGCCGGAGAGGGGTTCCGATGAACATCCATGATCTTCAGGAGCTGATTACGGCGAAGACCTACCCGTCGCTCACAATCACACTCCCGACCCACCGCACCTCGCCAGACAACCAGCAGGATCCGATTCGCTTGAAGAACCTGGTGACCGAGGCGACGAATCGCCTGCGCGGTGAGTTTTCGCAGCGTGAGGTCGGCCCGCTACTGGCGAAGCTCGACGATCTGGTGAACGATGTCAGCTTCCCGCACTTGCAGGAAGGGCTCGCGCTGTTCGTCTCAGCCGACATTGCGCGCTGGTTCACCATTCCGCACACGCTGCAGGAGCGCGTCGTCATCGACGATACGTTCTTCACCCGTGACCTTGTTCGGGCACTAACCCGCTTGCGACGTTACTGGGTGCTGAAGCTGAGCGAGCAGCCGAGTCGTCTCTTCGCCGCGACCCGCGAGGATCTGGAGGAGATGACCGACGGCGGGTTCCCGATGCGCCACGACTGGCAGGGCGAGGATGAGGACCTGGAAGGTGGCTTTGGTGTCAACGTATCCAGACTGCGCGACGATCGCCTCCGTCAGTTCTTCCGCTCCGTCGATCAGGCGTTCGCTCCGTTCCTGGCCGAGGACCCACTGCCAATAGTCATCGTCGGTATCGATCGTAATCTGGCGTTCTATCGCGAGGTGGCGCCCAACGTCGGTGATGTCCTGGCGACGATCACCGGGAACTACGATGAGCTCTCGGCGCACGACCTCGGGCAGATGGTCTGGCCGGTTGCGCGGGAGGCGTTCGTATCGCGGCGGCTGGAAGTGCTCGATCAGTTGAACAAGGCCGTCGGAGCGCAGCGATCGTCGTCGACGCTTGGCGAGGTCTGGCGCGAGGCACAGCTTGGTCGCGGCGACACGCTTGTCGTCGAGGAGGGCTACCATCAGCCGGCGCGGGTTGGCGACAACGGCCTGCTCGACCTGAATGTGGACGATCCCACCGCGCCGGATGTCCTGGATGATGCCGTCGATGAAGTCATCACGGCCGTGCTGGAGAAGGGCGGCAGGGTCGTCTTTGTCGAGGACGGCGAGCTGGAGAAGCACGGCCGGATTGCGCTGATCCTGCGATACTGACGCGCAGACGGTTATCAGGGTTGTTGCGAGAGCGGTGATGTATGGCGGTCAAGCCCGGCTGGAGTGGGCGGTTCTATGAGGATTTCGAGGTCGGTGATGTTTACGAGCATCCGCTCGGACGGACAGTGACGACGACCGACAACATCTGGTTCACATTGCTGACCCAGAACACTGCGCCGATCCACTTCGACCATCACTACGCAGCGCAGACCGAGTTCGGCAAGCCGCTGGTCGACTCGACCTTTACGCTGGCGCTTGTCACCGGCCAGAGCGTCACCGACATCTCGCAGAACGTCTTCGCCAACCTCGGCTGGGATTCAGTGCGATTGCCGAATCCGGTCTTCGAGGGCGACACGATCTACTCGCAGTCGGAAGTCCTGTCGATGCGCGAGTCGCGCTCGCGGCCGAACATCGGCATCGTCACGGTGAAGACGACCGGCTTCAATCAGGATGGCGTCGTCGTGATCGAGTTCAACCGCACGCTGATGGTCTTCAAGCGCGGCCACGGCCCGCAAATCGCGCGCCTGCGGCCGGAGGGTGAGCGATGACGGCGACGCAGACCGGCACGACCCAGGCGCTGGCGGCCTTCACCGCCGGACTTCACTTCGACGATCTTCCGGCTGAGGTCGTGCGGCGCACCGAGGATCTGTTCCTCGACTGGCTGGCATCGGTGCTGGCCGGTCGCGACGCCCATCCGGTGCAGGCACTCTCGCACTTCGCCGCGCAGATGGGACCGTCGAGCGGCCCGAGCGAGCTGCTGCCGTCACGCGGGCGCACGTCACCGCTCTTCGCCGCGCTGGTGAATGGCGCGGCGTCGCACGTCGTCGAGCAGGACGATGTCCACAACGGCTCGGTCTTTCACCCCGGCGCGGTCGTCTTCTCGCCGGTGCTGGCCATGGCCCAGCAGACCGGCGCGAGCGGCCGCGACTTCATCGTCGCGGCGGTGGCCGGATACGAGGCCGGGATCCGCATCGGTGAGTTCCTCGGTCGCTCGCACTACACGATCTTCCACACGACCGGCACAGCCGGGACGGTGGCGGCTGCAGCGAGCGTTGCCCGGCTGCTCAATCTCGACGCTGAGCAGACGCTGCACGCGTTCGGCTCGGCTGGAACACAGGCGGCCGGGCTGTGGGAGTTTCTCCGCGATGCGGCAGATTCCAAGCAGCTGCACACGGCCAAGGCGTCCGCCGATGGGCTGCTGGCCGCCTGCATCGCCCGTGATGGCTTTACCGGCGCGCGGCACATCCTCGAAGGGCCGCAGGGCATGGCGGCCGGCATGTCGTCCGACGCCGACGCGAGCAAGCTGACCGACGGGCTGGGGACGCGCTGGGCGCTGATGGAGACGTCGTTCAAGTACCACGCATCCTGCCGCCACACGCACCCGGCTGCCGATGCGCTGCTCCAGCTGCTCCGTGACGAGGGGCTGGCGGCTGACGATGTCCGCAGCGTGCGCGCGCGCGTGCATCAGGGAGCGATCGATGTGCTTGGGCCGGTGACCGACCCGCAAACCATCCACCAGTCGAAGTTCTCGATGGGCTTCGTGCTGGCAGTCGCAGCGGTACGCGGTCGCGCCGGTGTCACCGACTTCACCGACGAGGCGTTGTCCGATCCGGCGATCCGTGCGTTCCACGACCGCGTCGAGATGGCGCTTGATCCGGAGATCGACGCGGCCTACCCACGGCAGTGGATCGGCCTGGTTGAGGTCGAGACGATCGACGGTCGCCACCTTGTCTCGCGGGTCGAGGTGCCGAAGGGCGATCCGGGCAACCCGCTGACACGCGCCGAGCTTGAGGACAAGGCTCGCCTGCTGGCCGGTTACGCGCACGGCGCATCTGCCGATGAGATTGATGCGATCATCGCTCGTGTCTGGCGGTTGAGCGACGAGCCGGATGTCCGTGACTGGCTGCCGCCGGCATGACGCAATTGGTATTGGGAATGGGAGAGGGAGCGAAATTGTGGAGATGACCGAACGGGACGAGCTTCGCAAGCGTATTGTGGACGCGATCGAGGCTCACCGCGATGAGATCGTGGAGGTCGCCGAGTGGATTCGGCAGAACCCCGAAGTCGGCAACGAGGAATACCAGGCGTCGGCGCTCCTGTCGTCGAAGCTGGCGGAGCTGGGCTTCGAGGTCGAGAAGCCGGTCGGCGGGCTGGAGACGGCCTTCGTCGCCGAGCTCCACGGACGCGCCGATGGGCCGGTCGTCGCCGTCCTTGCCGAATATGACGCGCTGCTCGGTATCGGGCACGGCTGCGGCCATAACCTGATCGCCGGTAGCGGTCTGGCTTCGGCGATCGGCCTGAAGGCAGTGTTGCCGGAGATTGCCGGCAGGTTCCGCGTCGTCGGCACGCCCGCCGAGGAGACCACCGGCGGCAAGATACCGCTGGTCGATAACGGCGTATTCGACGATGTCGACGCGGCGCTGATGGTCCACCACGCCGGTAACCACACCGGTGTGCCGCTCGAATACCCGGAGGGGACGAGCCTCGCGCTGGTCGGCACGACCGTCGAGTACTTCGGTAAGCCGGCCCACGCGGCAGCCGATCCCTATAACGGCGTCAACGCGCTCAATGCCGTCATCAAGCTGTTCACCGGCCTTGATGCACTGCGCCAGCACGTCACGATGGACACACGCATTCACGGCATCATCACCAACGGCGGCGAGGCGGCGAACGTCGTGCCGCCCTACGCCTCGGCATTCATTGAGGTGCGCGCCGCCTCGCTCGCCGGTCTCGAAGACCTGGTCGCGAAGTTCGACAAGGTGGCCGAGGGCGCGGCGCTGATGACCGGCTGCGAGATGAAGCTGACACGCGGCGACACGTTCTACGACATGCGACCCAGCTATGTCGTCGGCAACCGCTACCTGGAGAACATGAAGGAGATGGGCCTGGAGATCAAGCCGCGTGAGTCGCGCCGCGGCATGGGCTCCACCGACTTCGCCAACGTCAGCTACAAGGTGCCATCAGTGACCGGCAGCTTCGCGATCAGCCACGAACCGATCCCTGGCCACTCGCAGGAAGTCGTCGACGCCTCCGGCTCCGAGTTCGGCTACGACCAGTTCATCAAGGTCTCCAAGGCGATGGCCCTGACTGCGTTCGACCTGATGACCGACGCCGAGTTCCTGGCGGCAGCCAAGGAGCAACTGGCGAACTGGGACCAGATCGCGGCGGGGTGACCTCACCCCCCGGCCCCCTCTCCTCTGAGGAGAGGGGGTGTCCTGTGTGAACACAGTGGCTGCCGGTTTGATGGGGGCGAAGTTAAGGAACGGCAGCTAACCCGCCAGCATCACGACACCCCCTCCCTTCGAAGGGGAGGGGGCAGGGGGGTGGGGTTCCTCAGGCCGTCTCGTACTCCTCAACAGCGCGGATCGCTTCTTCAAGGCGCAGGGAAAGCACTCTGGAGACGCCGTCGCCGCTCATGGTGACGCCGTAGAGGGTGTCTGCGCCTTCGATTGTGCCGCGGTTGTGGGTGATGACGACGAACTGGGTGCTGTGCGCGAGGTCGCGGAGCTCGTCGCGGAAGCGCACGACGTTCGATTCGTCCAGTGCAGCGTCAACCTCGTCCAGCAGACAGAACGGGCTGGGGTTGACGCGCTGGATCGCGATCAGCAGTGCGACGGCAGTGAGCGAGCGTTCGCCGCCGGAGAGGGCGGTCAGGTTCTGCAATCGCTTGCCAGGTGGCTGGGCAACGATGTCGATGCTGGCTGCGCCATCGTCGTTTGTCGCCAGGACGAGCCGGGCCATGCCGCCGCCGAACAGGCGGGTGAAGGTGCGCTCGAATGCGACGGCCACTTCGCGAAATGTCTCATTGAACTGCGTCGCCATGCGGCTGTTCAGATCGTTCAGCACTCGCCGCAGGTTCGCGGCTGCCTGTTCGACATCATCCAGCTGCTGCCGCAGGTGGGCCAGCCGCGCCGCTTCGGACTCGTGCTGCTCCAGGACATCTTCGCTGACGGCACTCATCCGCCGCAGTCGATCGCGGAGGCGGCCGATCTCGCGTTCGTCGACCGGCGGCTCGCCCTCCTCGGCAATGCCGAGCGACGTCGGGTCGTCAATGCCGAGGTCATTGCGGATGCGCTCGGCGAGGAAGACCTGCTCGTCCTGCATCCGGGCGTGCCGTAGCGCGTCCTGATCGCGCGCCCGCTCGGCCGCGCGGATGAGCTCTGTCGCGCGATCCAGGTTGCGCTCGGCTGCCGCGTACGATTCCTGAATAGTCTCACGAGCTGCACGTAATGTCGGGAGCTCGGCGGTCGCTTCGGCGAGCAGTCGCTCCAGGTTGGCGATAGATTGCTCAGCGCTCTGGCGCTCTCGATCGGCCTGCTGACGCCGCGTCGCTAGCTCCTCAACCTCGCGGTCGCGGGCCGCGATGCCGCGCTCGGCAGCGGCGATGCGCTCGCTGATGCGGCGCTCGGCTGCGGTCGTTGCGCGCAGTCGCTCGCGGGTTTCGGCAAGCGTCGCACCGAGCTGGTTGTCGGCGCTACCAACGTGCTCGTCCGCCGCTTCAAGCTGGTGGACGACCGCGGCTCGCTCGCCGGTGAGTGCTTCGTAGTCAGCGGCGAGCGCTGCCAGCTTCTCTCGCGCCTGATCCTCGGCCGAATCCAGATCGCGTGCGTGGCCGGCGGCGCGTTCTGCCTGCTCGCGGGCGCTGGCGGTAGCGGCGTTGGCGGCCTTCAGCTCGGCTCGGGCGCGTTCCAGTGCGGATCTGGTCGCGCGCTGCTGACCAGCAAGCATCTCGATTTCACCGCGCAGCGAGGCGATCCGCTCGGCAATCGCCGTCTCCTTGTTCGCGCCATCGAGCAGCGCATCGCGCTCTGTCTCCAGTGCGGTCGTCGCCGCAGCGATGCGCGCTGGCAGCGCTCGGCGCTCGCGTTCGCGGGCGAGCAGACCGCTGTCCCTGCCACGGTCGCCGCCAGTAACCGCGCCGGACGGTCGGGTGATTTCACCGGACAACGTGACGAGTGTCCAGCCGCGGGCCTGCTGTAGCAGCCGTCGCGCTGCTTCGAGGTTGCGGACGATCAGCGTGCGACCGATGGCCTGCTCGATCACCGGGCGTACCTGCTCGGGAAACCGGATCAGCTCGGCGGCCACGCCAACGAGGTCGGGATCGCGCACGTCGAGATCGAGTGAGCGCGGCGCGCGAACGGTGTCGAGCGGTTGGAATGTCGCGCGTCCGGCGCGGGTGCGCTTCAAATAGTCGATGGCGGTCTGCGCATCGTCCCAACGCTCGACGATCAGGTCTTGTAGATGTCCACCGAGCGCGACCTCAATGGCCGTCTCCAGCTCCTTCGGCGCTTCGATGACTTCAGCGACGGTGCCGACCAGCCCGGGAAGCGTCAGATCACCACCACGCGCTGCCCGGATAACGGCGCGGACACCGGCATACAGACCATCGCCAGTAGCATGGGTGCGCTCCAGCAAATCGAGCCGCGCACGAAGGGTAGCCAGCTCGTGCGCCGCATCGTCGACCTGTCGGCGGCGCGTCGCGAGTGATTCGCGGAGCTGCTTTGCATCCGCCTCGGCGGTGGAGAGCGCCGCTGTCGCACGCTCGACCTCGGCCGCCTGATCTTCGGCGTGCTGCTCCTCAACCTCAATCGCCTGCCTGGCGGCATCGAGCCGCTCGGTGGCCCGCGCGATCGTTGCGTCGGCATTGGCGACCTGTGTGTCGGCGGCGGTGCGCCGGTCGGCCAGTCCGGCGACTGAGCTCTCCAGCGCCGCAACCTCACGCGCCAGGTTTACCGAGCGCTGGTCGATGCGGTCGAGCGTCTGGCGCAGCTCGTCGCGCCGACGGCGGGCGACATCCAGCGCCGCGTTGTGCTCTGCCACCTGCCGCTCCAGCTCGGCGACGTCCCCGGCCAGCGCCTCGCGCTGCTGCGCCAGCGTCCTGGCCTCGCGGGTGGCCGACTCGTGGTCGCGCTCCAGCTCGGCGCGGCGCTCGTGGATGTCGGCAGCCCGCTGGTCGGCCGAGCGCAACTGGGCATCCAGCAGCGCGCGCTGATGACGGGCGTCGGCGACGGCTCTGTCGCGCTCACTGACGCGCTGGGTCAGCCCGGCGAGTGCATCGGCGATGCGACGGTCCTCGGCGCGTAGCTCGGCCAGCCGTTGGGCGGCGATCGTGTGCTCGCGCTCGCGCGCCTCGAAGCTGGCATCTGCGGCATCGAACGTCTGCTGCGCGGCATCGACGTTCGCCTGCGCCGCCTGCCAAAGCGTCCGGTAGTAGCGGCGCTGCAGATCCCGGAGCTGGTCGCGCACCGCGCCGTACTCACGGGCCATCCTGGCCTGCCGTTCCAGCGAGCGGACGCGCGGCTCCAGCTCGGAGAGGATGTCGTGCAGTCGCTGGGCGTTCCCGGCAGCTTCGGCAAGACCACGTTCGGCTTCATTCGCCCGCATCCGCAGTCCGGAGATGCCGGCCGCGTGCTCAAAGAGGCCGCGCCGCTCTTCGGGCCGCTGGCTCAGCGCAGCATCAACGAGCCCCTGCCCAATGATCGTGTAGGCCTGCCCAATTGGCGCAACGAGCTGCTGGATGTCTTTCAGACGCACGCGGCTGCCGTTAATCAGGTACTGATTCTCGCCACCACGGAAGGCGCGGCGGGCGATCGAGATTTCGGCGAAGGGGAGCGGCAGATCGCCGTCGCTGTTGTCCAGCGTTAGCGTGACCTCGGCCATTGTCTGCTGCGCGCGCTTGTCAGAGCCGGCGAAGATGACGTCGTCGGTGCGTCGGCTGCGCAGGTTGGCGTAACCCTGCTCGCCGAGTACCCAGCGCAGTGCTTCGGCCACGTTGGATTTGCCCGACCCGTTCGGTCCGATGATCGCGGTGATCCCGCGATCGAAGACGAACGGCGTCGAGCCGGCAAAGCTCTTGAACCCATGAATATCGAGTTGCTTGAGGAGGACCGTCATCCGGCGCTCATGACCCCCACATCACGCCCGCACCAAGTCTCGATGCTACCACGCAGACACGTTCAGGCATGAGGATTGCGCCTGAAGTGCTGGATGGCTCGTGCTGGTCGACGACAATGCAGTTGACGTAATCACGATCCAGGTTCGCCGTCTTCGCAATGCAACAGAGAGGAAGCTGGATGGATCTCAGGAAGATCAAGGGGCGGGCGGTTGTCGCAATCGCCTCGGGCGAGAAGGTTGGCGAGGTCGATGACGTGGTCATCGATGGGCAGGAGCGGCGTGTCGCGGCGTTCAATGTCAGCGAGGGCGGATTCCTGCGCAAGCATCACGTCTACCTGACATACGACGGCGTGAGCTCGATCGGCGAGGATGCCGTCATGGTGCAGGCCGATGACGTGTTCCGCCAGTCATACGGCGACCGCGCCGACGGCTATTTCACACTGGAATCTCTCACGAAGGTGCGCGTCGTAACGGAGTCCGGCACCTATCTGGGCGATGTCGCCTCGGCGTATTTCGAGCCGACTGATGGTCGTCTGACCGAGATCGAGGTCGGCACCGGAGGGTTCTTCCG
>JBDHWD010000106.1:0-10283 GCA_039810005.1 Thermomicrobiales bacterium
GTTCCGGGTTCGCCTTCCGAGGGCCGACAGTTGCAACCAGCCGAAATGCCGTCGCGACAGCCACCCCGGTTCTTTCGCGCTGATAACCCACTCGGAGCGGCAGGCCAGAGGGTGCTGACGTGAATATCTATGTGACTCGTCACCCCCTGAGGATCCCATCAATCGTGCAACGGACGCTGATACCAGAGTGCCTTGTACGTCACCTCATAGCCGAGAGACTCGTACAGGCGGTGGGCGATGCTGTTGTCAGGTTCGGTTGTCAGTGACGCGACCTCAATGCCGCGGTCACGGAGCGCGATGAGACCGGCCTGCACGACAGCACGACCGAGCCCGATGCCTCGGTAGCGACTGCTGACCATCACCGGTTCCGTACGGCCCTCGCGCGGATGGACCGCTGCGAGTTCCGTTGCTGCAATCGAGCAGGTGCAGGCGGCAGCGATGTGATCGTCCGAATCGACAATGATGAGATCGAGTGTCGGGTCGTAATCCGAATCTGCACGGAAGGCGCGCCACTTTCGCAGAGCTGACTCGCGCGATCCGAACGCTTCGGCGTAGAGCGCGAGCCATGCATCCATCTCTTCCGGCAGTCGTAACGTTCGCAGCGTGAATCCGCCCGGAAGCGTGGGCTGCGGCGGCGGTGAGTCGAGGGAGCGCGTCATGCGCAGCTCGTCGTTGCCGACAGAGTACCCGCGATGCTCAAGGAGCGTACGGAGCAGATCATCGTCAGAGCGGCAGAGGACGATGAGCAGACCGATGCCATCTTCGACGAGCCGTGCTTCGGCCCAGTCGATGAGGTCGTGTTCGCACACACCGCGACTATCAGGGTGCACGAGCAAGCCGAGGTAGCGGCCCTGCCAGAGCAGCCCAAACGCGATCAGCGCTCCATCCTGTTCGATCATCGCGGTGTGGCGTTGACGATCGAATGCCGGGTTAGCGAGTGCCGAGCGTAGCTCGGTCGATCGCAGCTCCATGTCTACGTAGCCGGCGTTCTCGCAGATCAGTAGCAGGTCGAGAACATCCTGGAGATCGTCATTGGAGTACGCTCGTAAGCTCACTCACACATTCCTTATGGTGCATGACGCGGCTGCGTCAATAAGATGATTCTAATGCGTGAAACTTCGCGGGCAGCTTGCAATCAGCGCTGCGTTGATCGGATCGCTCATTCTCCTGGCCCGTCAATGCCTGTTATCATCCCCGCTTATACCTTCTTTTGGCACCCAACCAATTCGAAGGGAGCGCCCCGATGTCCGATGAGACACAGGTCACCGACCTCCGGACGAATCGCCGTCAGTTGCTGCGGGTAGCTGGGGCAGGACTAACACTTCCGTTTGTTGTGCCGCTGATGACTGCATGCAGCATCAACGATGGCGGGAAGAAAGAACGCGACGATGCGACCCGCGAAGCTGAGCAGGTCGGATCCACGAGTGGCGGACCTGTTGCTCAGTCAACCCCTGAGCCGGTAGCAACTCCCCCAGGCTACACGGGTTCCGACTCGACGCAACACGGCACCGGCGGCGCGGTCCCTGAGCCGGTTGGCGACGTTACTCCCTTTACCGTGTTCGATCCATGGCTGAAGCCGGCTGAGGCCGGGACGAAGGACATCACGGTCGTCGCCAACAATGCCAACCTCTATGTCGCGAACAACGTTCCGTATGCCGCGTGGACGTTCGATAGCACGGTTCCCGGGCCGGTCCATCGCGTCGTTCAGGGCGACACAGTCAATGTCACCTTCAAGGTTGATCCGACCGCTATTCCGCACTCGCTCGACTTCCACTCGGCGCAGACTCCGCCGAACGTCAACTTCCGGACGATCGGGCCCGGCGAGGAGATGAGCTACAGCTTTGTGCCGAAGTATCCTGGTGCATTCATGTACCACTGCGGCACGCCACCGATTCTGATGCACATCGGCGCAGGCATGTACGGCGCGATGATCGTCGATCCGGAAGAGGGCTGGCCGGAGGCGCAGGAGCTCGTTCTGGTTCAGAGCGAGTTCTATCTGCAGGACAGCCCAGCCGGGATCAAGGTTCCGGACATGACGAAGATGATGGGCAGCGGGTCGATGGATTACGTCGCCTTCAACGGCTACGCGAACCAGTACGTCGAGAATCCGATAAAGGTCAAGACGGGTGAGCTGATCCGCATCTTTGTTGTCAATGCCGGACCAAACATCTGGTCCAGCTTCCACGTAGTTGGCGCGATTTTCGATACCGTCTACGTCAACGCTAACCCGCAGAACAAGATGGTTGGGTTGCAGACCGTCTCGATTGCGCCGGCTGATGGCGTCGCCGTTGAGTTCGTGCTGGAAGAGCCAGGAGAGTATGTGTTCGTGAACCACTCGTTCGGTCACGCAGCTCATGGCGCAGTCGGCATCCTGCAGGCAGAGTAGCAGGCGACGCCGGGGCACACACGTCAAAGCGGGCAGCCGTCTGGCTGCCCGCTTTGCTCGTCGAACGTGCTAACGCACGTTGCCGCGTGAGAGCATTCGCACCATCGGCATTGGCGCAGTCGGGTAATCAATCAGCGCCGGGCCGTCGTGCTCGAACGCATCCTTCAGGGCATCGCGCAACTGTTCCGGCGACTCCACGCGGTAGCCGGGCATGCCGAACGCGTCGGCGAGCTTGACGAAGTCGGGGTTTTCCAGCGTTGATGCGATCTCGCGTCCGCCATAGCGTGTGCGCTGGATCGCCTTGACGTTGCCATACGCGCCGTCGTTGAAGACGATCGCGACGACGGGGATGTTGAACTGCTTCGCCGTGGCCATATCCGGCTGGGTGTACAGGAAGCCGCCATCGCCGTTGACGGAGACGACCTTACGACCCGGCGCGCCCACCTGCGCTCCGAGCGATGTCGCATAGCCATAGCCGAGGGTGCCCTGGAAGCCAGCCCCAACATAGGTGCGTGGCTGATAGACCGGAAAGCCGAGATCGGCATAGGCGGCGACCTGCGTGATGTCGCCGACGAAGATGCCGTCGTCCGGTAGCTCCTCGCGGATGACCTCGCAGATCGAAGCCTGCGGCTGGCCCTTCTCAAACAGCTCCTCCTGGACCGCTTCGCGGACGGTGGCGATCTCCTCGCTGCGTGAGGAACGTGAGCGATTGTGCTTGCCGACGACGTTCGCCAGGCGGGTGAGCCCGTCGATCGCATCGCCAACGATCGCGACATCTGGCTCCTGCACCTTGCCGAACTCGGCCGGGTCGATGTCGATCCGCACGACCTTCATGCCGGTGACGCCCCAGTCAGTCAGCGGGCGTTCGAAGCGCGTGCCGACCGCCAGGACGGCGTCAGCGCGCTCCCAGATCTTATGTCCACCCAGAATCGACAGGGTGAGCGGGTCACGAGCGGAGACTGCGCCGAGGGCGTTGGGCGTGAGAATGACCGGCGCCTGCAACATCTCCGACAGCTGACGCAGGGGCTCACCGGCGTCGATTGCTCCACCGCCGACGTAGATGACCGGGTACTCGGCTTCCCCGAGGATCTTGGCTGCGCGAGTAAGCAGGTCGTCGTCGATTTCAGGCGCCGCGTCCGGCGCTGCTGCGCCGAGCAGCTTCACGTTGGCGGTCCGCCCCATCATGTCCGGCGTCATCTCAATCTCGACCGGTCGTGGGCGGCCAGATTGCAGCTGGCGGAACGCTTCCTGGACGGCGGCCGGCGCGTCTTCCGGTCGTTCAATGAAGGTTGCAGACTTCGTCAGGTGGGCGATCATGCCGCGCTGATCCGGGATCTCGTGCAGCGCCCCGATGTCCTTGCCGTACTGGTGCTCCCAGATCTGGCCGGCGATCACGAGTACCGGCGCGTTACAGGCCCAGGCGGTCGAGAGTGCGCCGGCGGCGTTGAGCAGCCCCGGCCCGGGGACGACCACGCAGACGCCGATCTTGCCGGACGTGATTGAGTAGCCGTACGCCATATATGCCGTTGTCTGCTCGTGGCGGGTATGAATGACACGGATGTCGTCCTGTCGTCCATGAAATGCGTCGAAGAGGTTGTCCATCTGAACGCCAGGAAGGCCAAAGACGGTGTCGACGCCGTTCTCAATCAGCGACGCTACGATCGCCTGGCCGCCAGTGAGTTCCGCCATTGTTGAGTTCTCCTGCCATAGTGCCAGAGACAAATCTGGATGCGTACCTTGTACTGGACATGGATCTCACGTCGATGATAGGCGCGCCGCGTCAGTCTGACAATGCAGTTGGGAGAACCCGTTAGACATGAAAAAGCCCCCGGACCGAAGTCCAGGGGCTCGGGAGGTAGAGGGCCTGTGCTAGAGGTCACCGCCCAGGGGAGCTAGCGACCCCAGGCGCGGCTGCCCACAGGGTTGCATGGGTTGTCATCTACTGGGGGAGCCGGATCGCAGTCCGGAACCGCGGCTCCGCCACCACCGCCGCAGTCACCGCCGCCGATATTGATGCCGAGATCCAGATCGACGGCGACGAAGACACCGAGGCCCAGATTGAGGCCAGTCATCAACTGCCGCTCCGGCAGCTCTACGAGCGATTCGGCTTCGAGTTCCGCAAGCGTCAGTTCGTTCATCGCCATCGTCGTGATCCTTTCTGCTTCCTGTGTGGGACGGTACCCTGCTGCACCGTTCCGTTCTGCATCCCTTAGTGCACATACCCCTGATTTGGGGACATCGAATCCAGAACCCGCCGCGCGAGCCACCCTGCGCCTGTGACAAGCGCGCTGCGCAGCAGGCGCAAGACCAGGCGCCCGACGTTACCCAGCATCATCGTCATGCCAAAGCCGATCAGGCCGAGCATGCCGAGGTGAAAGAGCGAGCCGAGAGCAACGAGGGGCATGTCCGCCCGGATCGCCAGTAGCAGGAGCTGGGCCTGCTCCCGTCCCGCAAGCTTCATCATGGAGAGCGTTGCCGGCAGTGTGCGGAGGAAGGCTATTAGCATCGTCAACATCAACGGGATGGTGACGACAATGTAGGTAGCGAAGACGACGGCCACCCAGCGTCGAAGGCGCGGGATTCGCGGCCCCGGCCAGATCGTAGCCGGCACCAGCGAGCGCACGAACGGGCCGATCTGGGAGACGAGATCCGGGACGCCGGTCAGGTCGGTCAGCGTCCAGTAGCCGTCGAGCCGGAGGAACGGGAGACTCTGCCGAACGACCTCGATATTGATCGCGACTGCGCCGATGAGCAGGAGATCGATGCCGGTGAGCTGGTAGCCGACGATCAGCCCAAAGGTGAACAGCAGATGGAAGTAGAAGCCTCCCAGATCGGTTCGGACTCGAGCCCACCGGCCCAGCCGGTAGGCGTCGGTGACGTCGGTGTAGAACACCGGATAGAACAGGTACCAGCCGACACCGATGCCGCGTACCTGCCCGCCACCGTAACGTAACGCTGCCGCGTGGCCAAGCTCGTGGACCATGCCGCCGATGGCGATGATGCCGAAGAGCAGCATCACCTTGTGCGGCTCGACAAGCACCTGCATGAGCCAGTCCTGGCGAACACCGTGGTCGGCATACAGCCACAAGTGGCCCAGGCCGACGACGACCAGCATCGCCACCAGCAGCGGTGGCCAGTAGAGCCAGCGCAGCAGTCTGGCAATCGGATCGATGACGCGCGGCCCGAGCATGCGCACGCGCATACGAACCGAGAGCGGATCGTGTCGCGCGGGTGGCAGCGCATGCTGGCCTGCCTCGGCCCCTTCGACGAGCAGACCCGCTGGCCCGAGCGAGCGCTCGATCAGTGTGGCAACGTTGCCGCCGCTCACCGTGCGGCCGGTCTGCTGGGAGACGACGGCCGCCAGCTCATCGAGGTCGCGCTCGCCGTCTGCGTGCTCGACGATGCGGTACAGCAGCTCAGTGAGCTGAATGAACCGGCCGTCACGCTCGACAAGCCACTGTCGGTCACGGAAGCCGCTGTCGGCCAGCTCGCCGACCAGCCGCACATGATCGGGTCGGGCTGGCCGGCGGATCGCCTGCCGCCCGGCCAGCTCGGCACAGACCGACTGCAAGCGCTCGCGATACCGCTCGCTGGCCCGCTCAAGCGCGCCGTTGAGGTCGAGGAGTGCTGCGCTACTCTGGTACTGCATCGTCGCTGTCGCGGTCACCATACCGGCACATACTCCTTTCGGAAGTCGGCCTTGGCTCGACCGATGCGCTTCTTGGCTGCCTCGCGTGAGATGCCGAGGTGCAGCCCAACCTCTTCGCTCGTCATGCCGGCGACCGTGTGCAACACCAGCACTTCGCGCGCTGCACCGCTCAGGCGCTTGAGCGCATCAACGACATCCTTGCGCACGACACAGTTGTCGGCGTGGTCCTCGTCCTGGAACGCGGCGGACATCGCGCCGCGCTCGGCGAGGTCGTCCATCGAGTCAACGCGGCGCTGACGCCAGGTCGACATCAGGTTGTTCCGCGCAATGCGATACAGCCACTGCAGGACAGCGTCGCCGTCATGAAGACGATCCAGGTCGCGCCAGGCGTCGAGGAACGTCTCCTGTGCCAGATCATCGGCCAGCTCATGGCTCGAGCAACGACGGAGCAAAAACCGGTGTATGACTGTGTAGTGACGCTCGACCAGCAGATCGAACGCAGTGCGTGAGCCGGCCTGCGCCAGGGCGACCAGCGTCGCGTCTGACGCATCGACCGGCACCGTTGTAATCGCGCGGTTGAGGCGTGGCGAAATAGCAGCGACCATTAGCGGCCCCCTTTCCCACGTCGTCCGCGCGAGGGTCGCGAGGCATTGTTCGTCCGTCGTTTGGAGGCCGATTGCCCCGCTGCTGCATTGGTCTGCGCCGGGGCGGTGGCGGTTGATATCTGCCGGTCGAGGTGCGACAGGCGGCGTTCGAGATCGTCGCGTGCCGCCACCAGCGCCGAGGTTGACGCAGATTGCGCGCGTTCCAGATCGCACACCTTCTCGGCCAGCAGGTCGCGCTCGTGTTCCAGTCGCTCGATCTGGCGCATGAGAGCCTGGATGCGCTCGTCGCGACCGTTGACCTCGTTCGCCCACGCCTGCTCAACCACGCTATGCAGCGATTGCAGGTCATTGAGGTAGCGCGAGCCGATTGACTCCATCAGCGCTTCGAGCGCCGCGGTATCTGTAGCGGCGGGTATCGCTGGTGCGGGTGGAGACGGTTGCTTGCCTGCGGTCATGCCAGCAACGCTGCTGGCTGCTGCGCGGGCAACGTGCTGGACAAACCGCTGGGCGTGCTCGCCGGCCATCCCCAGGACCGGGCGCAGCTCCAGACGACGCGACGTGCCACTCAGCGCGATGCCTAGCGCGCCGACGGAGATCAGCAGGCTGATGAACGCCCACCGATCGAGCATGGACGGGGCGGCGGTTGCGGACGCCGGAGCGATGGTGTTTACGGGTGTGCTTGCACTCGCCTGTGCGTTCTCACCAGTCAGGGCGATGATGCCCACGACGGCGACAAGGCAGAGGGTGCAGAGAAGCTGACGCATGTTCTCGTCCCTTCTCGCGTGTCGGGGTTATCCCGGACACGCGTAGGCTGCTTTCGTCCAATTGGGAGTTGGACGAATCAGCCTGGAGGGACTGGAACTGCCAGGGTGATACTGGAGGGGATGCGCTGGATCCACTCGTGGCGCAGGGCGCGCCCGAGGATGATTGCGGCGACGAGAAGCGCGGCCAGGATGGCGGCTGCCCCGCCCGAGCCGGCCGCGGCTGCGCCGGACGACGACGTGCCGGACGCCGAGGTCGGCGCGAGCGGGATCGCCGTCTGGCTCGGAGCAGGCGGTGTGCCTTGCTCATTGGGGAGATGGATCGCGGTTGCTTCGGCCGCGGACGGTACGATCAGCACAGTCGAATCGGTGGTTGGAACGAACAGGCCAACTGGCTCTTGAGCAGTAGTGACTGGCTCTGACACCGGTTCAATGATAGCGGCAGTTGGCGTCTCTGGTGTCGTGACGACTGCGGCATCAGCGGCCGGCAACACGACAATTGGCTGCTCGTGTGGCAGCACGCTCACCGGCACCTGTGCTGGCGGGTCGGTGGACGGGATGACGATCTCAGGGCTCACCGGAACTGGGTTCGTTACCGTCTGGCCGCCCGTTGTTGGCGCGACAGGCGCGGGCGCGATTGGTGCCTCGCTATTCGCCGGTGGCGGTACCGGTGCGACATCGACCGGAGTTTCGGAACCTGGTGCAGGAACGACAACGTCCGGAGTCTCTGCATCTGTTGGAGTCACGACAGGATCGGTGCCCGGCTGCGGCTCAACCGGTGGTTGCTCAGCCGGCGGCGCGACGCCGACAGTTGGTTCCAGAACCGGATCAAGCACCGGGTCGCCAACCGGGACAACCGTGTCGACCAGCTCACCAACCGGCTGGATCACTGGCTGCAGCGGCTCGAGCGTGTCGGTCACCGGGACAGTGACGGCGGTGACAACGTCAACGACCGGCGCAACCTGCTGCAGCACCGGATTGAGCGCCTCGTTAACTGGTTGCAGGGTCTCTTCCAGCGGTGCGGTGACGTGTGTGACAACGTCCTTCACTGGTGCTACGACCTGCTCAGTGACTGGCTCAAGCACAGGCTGCAGCGGGGTGGTGACATCCTCAACCACTGGTGCAAGTGGCTCAGTCACTTCTTCGATTACCGGCGTGAGCGGAGCAGTGACGTCCTCGACAACTGGCGTGAGCGGCTGAGTGACGGTGCCGACAGTATCGGCAGCAGGTTCAATCAATGGGGTCACGTCGGCATCAATGATCGGTGTGTCTGTTGCAGAAGGATTGACGGACAGGTCCGCGACGCCATCGACACTGACAGAGATGCCACCCTCGACAGTGACCTCAATACCCGGGAGGCGCAAGCCATCATCAGCGCTCGCGGTGGTCGGCTTGTACCACAGCGCGAACGCCACAACGGCAATGATCGCTATGAGCGCTTTGAGGTACGTACGCATTCCTGCACGATCCATTGATGCGGGTGCCGACGTGCCAGATGCAAGAAGTGCGGAAGACTAGTTCGATGATGGACACCCATCAACCTGTAGTCAGTATCTGTCGCTTTGTTCACTATGAACAGAATTCTGACCATATTGTCATCACATGGCGCGGATCAAGGTGCGCAAATCTCGCACATGGCGATCAGTCTTTACTCATCAGCCACGATCGGGACGACGATTTATCCGCCCGTAACTTGGGCAAGGATTGCTGCACATGGGCAGTGCTTCGCGACCGGCTATGCTTGGCGCTATATGCGATGGGGATAGGGAGATGAGGGAAGAATTGAAATCGGGCTTCATCATCAACGCATTGACGGATCGACCGAGCGCCGAGGCAATCGCACCGCTCTTCGATCTGGCGACGCCGTTGCTCAGCGACAGTCTGGGCCGCCTGCTGGGCGCTACCGGTCTGCGGCCGTATCACCGCAACGCGCGGCGGATGGTCGGCCCGGCGTTCACCGTCCGCACGCGTGGCGACGACAACCTGATGATCCATAAGGCGCTCGACATGGCCGAGCCGGGCGACATCATCGTTGTCGACGGCGGCGGCGAGCTGACGCACGCGCTTATCGGCGAGATGATGCTCACGCACGCTATGGCCCGCAAGCTCGGCGGGATGGTCATCGATGGCGCGATCCGCGACGTGAGCGCGATTGCGGCGGGCGACTTCCCCTGCTTCGCGCGGGGCGTCATTCATCGCGGTCCGTACAAGGATGGTCCCGGACAGATCAACGTCCCGGTGTCAGTTGGTGGCATGGTCGTCAACCCGGGCGACGTCGTCGTCGGCGACGAGGATGGCGTGCTGGCCTTTGCGCCAACCCTTCTGGATGATCTGATTGCCGCAGCTACGGACAAAGCTGCCGAGGAACGGGCTCAGCTTGAAGCCACGCTGAACGGCACGCTCGACCGCTCGTGGGTGGATGAGACGCTCCGCACCAAGGGGGTTGAGGGCATCTAGCGGACTCGCCGGTGCTTCACTGCGCTGACTGGTTCGGGTACTGTAGTGCCTTGAACGACGGGCAACTCACTGTTCATCCGCAATCGAAGGAGGAAGACTCATGGGCGATCGACCAGACGACCGGCTCGAGTTCGGCATCGTCACCGGGCAGCATCGTCGGCCACTGAGCCTGATCGACGAGCACTGGCGCTTTGCCGAGGAAACCGGCTGGGACTCCGCCTGGCTGTTCGACCACTTCTTCTCCCTCGGTCAGGATGAGATGGACGAATGCCTGGAGGGCTGGACGTTGCTGGCCGGTATGGCGGTCAAGACAACCCGCGTGAAGCTCGGCCTGATGGTTACCGGTAACACGCATCGCAACCCGGCGATCATGTTCAAGCAGGCTGCGACGGTCGACCACCTCTCGCGGGGACGCCTCATCCTCG
>JBDHWD010000107.1:0-10181 GCA_039810005.1 Thermomicrobiales bacterium
AGTGCGCTAGCATACGAGTCCTGAGCGCCCGCCGACAAAGCTCGCCCAAGGTGAGGGAGACGACGCATGGCTATTGCACCCGTACCTGTCCGCACATCGAACCGGCCGCCGATTCTTGCCCGCCAGGCGGCTATCGCATCCGGCCATTACCTCGCGACAGAGGCGGGTATGCGCATGCTGCGGCAGGGTGGCAATGCGATTGATGCGGGAGTCGCGGCCGGGATCTGCATTGATGTCCTGCTACCGGACCTGTGCAGCTTCGGTGGTGTTGCGCCGATTATCGTCTACCACAAGGCCAGCGGCGATCTCGTCTCGATTTCCGGTCTGGGCTACTGGGGTCGGTCAGCGAGCCTGCAGCACTACCTCGATCACGAGAACGGCGAGATTCCGGTTGGCGTTAAGCGCTCGGTCGTGCCGGGCGCACCGGATAGCTGGCTGACGGCTCTGGCGCGCTACGGCAAGCTGACGTTCGCCGATGTCGTCCAGCCGGCAATCGAGCTGTGCGAAGGCGGGTTTGTGATGTATCCGTCGCTGCATCGCAACATCTCCAAGGAACGCGATCAGATTGCGCAGTGGTCATCCACGTCAGCGATCTTCCTGCCTGATGGCGATGTTCCGAGCGTCGGCACGGTCTTCCGACAGACCGATCTGGCAATGACGTTCCGCCGCATGGCAGCTGCTGAGGCACAGGCCGGAGGAAGAGGGCGCGCTGCTGGCATCGAGGCAGCCCGTGACGAGTTCTATTCGGGCGAGATTGGCAAGCAGATCGCGGAGTTTATCCAGACAGAGGGCGGCTTCATCGATGAATCCGATCTGGCCGAGTTCCACTCTGAGATTGAGCGTCCGCACTCGGTGAGCTATCGCGATCTTGAGGTATTTGCCTGTGGTCCGTGGTGCCAGGGACCGGTCAATCTGCAAGTGCTGTCGATGCTGGCCGGCGAGAACCTGGGCGAGATCGGCCACAACAGCGCCGATTACATCCATCTGGTCAGCGAGGCATTCAACCTCGCGTTCGCCGACCGCGAACGGTACTACGGCGACCCGGAGTTTACCGACGTGCCGATGGACATCCTGCTGTCAGCGGACTACGCAGCAGCCCGCCGCGCGCAGATCGACATGGCTCGCGCGTTTGGAGAAATGCCGCCAGCAGGATCGATCGACGGCTTCGCGGCACAGCAGTCTCCGGCCGGCATGCGCGCTGCTGCCGCGTTGCAGCCGGACACGTCGTACGTCTGCGCCGTCGATGATGAGGGTAACGCGTTCTCCGCGACGCCGAGCGATGGCATCGGAAGCACACCGATCGTGCCCGGCCTCGGACTGGTCTGCTCCGGCCGCGGCTCGCAATCGTGGCTCGATCCGCAGCACGCGTCGGCCCTCGCGCCGCGCAAGCGACCGCGCCTGACACCGAACCCGGCGATGGCGTTCCGCGACGGCCAGCTCTTCATGCCGTTCGGCACGCCCGGCGCGGACATGCAACCGCAGTCGATGGTGCAGGTGCTGCTGAATGTGATTGATTTCGGCATGGACGTGCAGCAGGCGATTGAAGCGCCGCGCTTTGGGACGTTCAACTATCCCGAGTCGTTCTGGCCGCACACGTACCGACCGGGCCGCCTGAGCCTTGAAGGACGCATCGCGCGTGAGGTGGGAGACGAGCTTGCCGCCCGCGGACACGACGTTGAGTGGTGGCCAGAGTGGACGCGCATCGCCGGCAATGTCTGCGCTATCCGCGTTGACCACGCAGCGGGTACGCTTGAGGCCGGAGCCGACGCGCGCGCCGAAGCCTACGCGACGGGTTGGTAGCGCCGGAGCACAGCGATCGGCCGCAGCAGGAACGAGGCGCATGGATCGCGACACACGTTTGACATTGAGGTTGATTGGCCGCGACCGCGCGGTTTCAGCGCGGTGTCCGCAATCACGCCTACCTCATCATGCGGCCCGTCGAATCTGCTCGACTGTTCCAATCGCTGTCGCGACGCCTGAGCCTGTCCTATGACACCAGTCCGCCGCCAATACCTCGCGATCAAGCGCCAGTATCCCGACATCATCGTCTTCTTCCGCCTCGGCGATTTCTACGAGACGTTCGATGGTGATGCTGAGACAGTTGCCGAGATCCTGGGGATCACCCTGACCTCAAGGGAGATGGGCAAAGGCAACCGCATTCCGCTGGCCGGCATCCCCTATCACGCCGCAGAGGGCTACATCGCGCGGTTGCTGGCGGCGGGCCACAAAGTCGCCATCGCCGAGCAGATGACCCAGCCAAACGGTCGCGATCTGATCGAGCGACAGGTCACGCAGGTCGTCACGCCGGGCACCGTGACTGATCCCGCGTTCGTCAGCGGCTCCGGAAACACCTACATCGTTGCTCTGCTGGCAGATGGTGACCGGGCCGGCCTCGCCTATGCCGACGTGACGACCGGCGAGTTCGCGACAACGCAGATGAGCGCGTCGGACGGCGTGTTGACTGACGCCGTCAGCCGCGAGCTCCTGCGGCTACGTCCGACTGAGGTCGTGGTCCGCGACGATGACGCGCTACTGGCGTACATCCCGGAGGGCACGACAATCTCAGCAGTGAGCGCATCCGACTGGCGTCACGACACGAGCTGCGAGACGCTCTGCGACCACTTTGAGGTGACGACGCTGGAGCCGTTTGGTTGCGACGAGCTGCCGCTGGCGGCGCGTGCGGCCGGGGCGCTTCTGAGCTATCTACAGTCAACGCAGCGCGCCAGCCTGCGTCACCTGACCGGCCTGACGACTTACTCCACCTCGCGCTTTATGAGCCTCGATGCTCAAACGCGCCGGAATCTGGAGCTGGTCGAGTCGTCGTCTCGCGGCGGTGGCCCGACGCTGATCCAGACGCTGGACGCGACGCGCTCGCCGCTTGGCGCGCGGTTGTTGCGCCAGTGGATCAACCAGCCGCTGCTCGACCGCGCCGAGATCGAGCGACGCTACGACGGAATCGACTGGCTCGTCGGCGCTGCGCTGCTCCGGAGTCGCCTGCGCGAGCAGCTGCGCGGGATCGGCGACATTGAGCGCGTCATCAATCGCGTGGTCAACGCCCAGGCGCAGCCGCGCGAGCTGGCGACACTCGGTGCATCACTGAAGCGATTGCCGGCTCTTGCCGAACTGATCGCGGGCGGCGACCCGCCACCAATCGTGCGACACGTTCCACTGGTCGAGCGCGCAGCGGACGAGATCGAGCGGGCGCTTGCCGATGACCCACCAGCCATCCTGTCGCACGGTGGCGTCATCCGGCCCGGGTATAGTGCCGAGCTCGATGGACTACGCGAGACGCTCAAGCGCGACAAGAACTACATCGCCACACTGGAGCAACGCGAGCGCGACCGAACCGGCATCAAGGGTCTCAAGGTCGGCTTCAATAAGGTTTTCGGCTACTACATTGAGGTGTCGAACGCATCGCGCGATGCGGTGCCAGACGACTACCTGCGCAAGCAGACGCTGGTGAACGCCGAGCGCTACATCACGCCTGACCTCAAAGAGGCGGAGCAACGCGTGCTTGCGGCTGAGGAGCGCATCAACCAGGCCGAAGCCGACGCATGGGGCCGACTGATTGCGACCGTGGCGGGTGAGGCAGTGCGCATTCGCGACGCGGCGCAGGCAATAGCGACGCTCGATGTGCTGGCTGGGCTGGCTGAGATCGCTGCGATGCGCGACTACGTACGACCGGAGCTATCAGACGAGGATGTGCTGGAGATCGACGCCGGTCGGCATCCGATCGTGGACGTCAATCTGCCACGCGGCGAGTTCGTCCCGAACGACGTCCGACTTTCAGACAACGACGGCCGGATCGCAATCCTGACCGGCCCGAACATGGCCGGCAAATCAACGTATCTCCGACAGGTAGCGCTCGTCGTCCTGCTGGCGCAGATTGGCTCGTTCGTCCCGGCGATCCGTGCCAGGATCGGCATCGTCGATCGCATCTTCACGCGCATCGGCGCACAGGATGATCTCGCCAGCGGGCAATCGACCTTCATGGTCGAGATGCTGGAGACGGCCTCGATCCTCAATCACGCAACCCCGCGGTCACTCGTCGTCCTCGACGAGATCGGACGCGGCACGAGTACCTACGACGGACTGGCGATAGCGACGGCGATCGTCGAGTACATCCACAACACGCCGCGGCTCGGCTGCAAGACGCTCTTCGCGACGCACTACCATGAGCTGACCTCGCTGGCGGAGATCCTGCCGAGCGTGCGGAACTATCGGCTGGATGTGCTGGAGGCCGGCGACCGCGTCACGTTTCTGCATCGCGTCGTCCCAGGTGGCGCCGATCGGTCGTACGGTGTCTACGTCGCCCAACTGGCCGGCATGCCGCGCCAGGTTGTACGACGCGCGGGTGAAGTGCTGTCAGAGCTTGAGCGCGACAATGCCGCCGGCACACGCGAGCGGCGTCGCGAGGCGGTATCCAGTCGCCCGGATGCCCCGATGCAGCTGACACTGTTCGGCGGGACGCATCCGGCTGTCGAGCGACTACGCGAGCTGGAGGTTGATGGCCTCTCGCCGCTGGATGCACTGACGATGCTGTATGAGCTTCGGCAATTGGCAACGGATCGCGAAAAAGTCTGAGTACGAGAGGTAACAGGAAAACAACAATGTCGATTGAGACGACGCTAAGCGACCTGATGGCGATTCCCGGTCCGACCGGACGTGAGTCGCTGGTCATGGACTGGCTACGAGAGCGCTGGCAGAACAAGGCCGAGCGAGTCTGGGACACCAAGGTCGGCAACCTGCTCGCGCACGTCGGCGGTAAAGGGCCAGTGCTGCTAATTCAGGGGCACGCCGATGAGCTGTCGTTCGTCGTCCGCTCGATCGACCACAACGGCTTCCTCTGGCTGTCGAACGGTCAAGCGCCCAGCACGAACGTGACGCACCGCTTCCCGGTTGGACAGCCAGCACTGGTTGTGGGACGCAAGGGCCAGTGCGAAGGCATCTTCGCCGCGGCCAGCGGCCACATCCTCACCGATGGCCAGCGCCAGGTCGAGCGGGTTGATCTGGACACGATGTTCGTCGACATCGGAGCAGAATCGCGTGCCGACGCTGAGGCAATGGGTGCCCACATCGGCGCGAGCGTGATCTGGAATACCCCGGCACGCCGCCTCGGGAATCGTCTGTACGGCAAGGCGATCGACGACCGGGTTGCGCTGGCGCTGATGACTGAGCTGATTGACACGGTCGCATCGAGTGACCTTGCCTACGACGTCTATCTCGCCGCAACCATTCAGGAAGAGATCGGGCTGGTTGGCTCGCTGTCGCTGCGCAGTGACGTCGATGCCGACCTGGCCATCGCGATCGACAACGGGCTTGTCGGCGACATCCCGACCGTTTCGTCCGGTTTGATGCCGACGGTCCTCGGGGGCGGCCCAACGCTCGTCTACAAGGACGCGCACGTCCACTACGACGTGCGGCTGATCGACCGACTGACCGATATTGCCGCTGCGCGCGATATCCCGATCCAGCACGCGGTCTACGAGAAGATCGGTAGCGACGGGTCAGCGCTCATCAAGCAGGGCATCCCGACAGCGCTGCTGGGACCGGCGACGCGCTACACGCATTCGGCTTTCGAGATGATCGACGTTCGGGACCTTGATTCGTCGCTGAAGTTGCTCCAGGCGTTTGTAACGACCGCGCAGCAGTAAGAGCTGATCAACTCTTCTTCATCCGCCGCAGGCGGATGAGGCTAGCGACTCCGAGGCCGAGGCCGATTAGCGCGCCCACGCCAGTGCAGGCAATCAGCGCGATGAGCTCGCCGTCGCTTAGCTCATCATCATTGCTATCGACGTCCGGTGCCTGTTGCTCGGGCGGCGTGTCACCGCCATAGCCAACTGATTCGCGCCAGGCAGCGTCAAGCTCGTCGATCGTCATGCCGAGCGAACCCTGCACCGCCTCGGCGATCGAAACCTCGTCGCGGAAGATGGCCACCAGATTACCGAGCGCTTCATCGCCATACTCGTCAGCGATGAACTCCACGATCGCGCCGCTCTGGGCGTAGGAGAGAATCGCCTGATCGGGGTCGGTCGGGAAGCTGGAGTTCAGTGCCCGCAGCGGGATGAGCCGACCGTCGTCAATGGCATCGTTGAGCGTACCGGCGAAGCGCGAGTCGGCCACCTCCTGGTTGTAGACAGCCAGGCCTTCATCGAGCCAGCTGGGTGGCGAGTTGAACGGATTGCGGGTTGCCTGATAGACGACCAGATGCGAGATTTCGTGCGGCACCATCCGGCGCACTTCCGTCTCTGCCCCGCTGTTTGGGTCGATCTCAGCCACGATCAGGTTCCATGTCGGATGAGCCTGACCACCGATCCACTCGGCAGAGTTTGGCGGTAGCGCGCGGTTGAACGCCTTGTCGTCACCATAAATGACAAGGCGAACGGGTTCCTCGGCGTTGATCGCGAAGCGCTCGGAGAGCTGACTGATGCCCCGCAACGCCGTATCGACGACGTTACGCGCGAAGTCCTCGTTGCCGCGATACCAGTAGAGCGTGACCAGTCCGTCGGTCAGCTGCTGCCACGATTGGCCCTCATCCATATAGAACAGTGTCGCCGGTTCGGACTCGGTGACGTCGCCATCCTGCTCGGTGAGACGCCAGCGGTAGGTCAGGTCAAGCCCTGGCGGCAGGTAGTTGACGCTCGTGTCGACGACATGCTCAAGCTCAATGTGTTGCGCTGGATCGACTTGAGGGAAGGCGGCCTGCAATTCAGGATCGCCGACCGGCTGCCAGAAGAGCGCGACAGCGACGATCGGAGAGTCGGCCTCGGCAACGAGCTTGAACGTAATCGAGTCCTGAAATGCCGCCGTCGCGCTAGTATCCACAAACGTCGCATCGGCAGCAGATGCCTGCGGAACAGCGACCGTGCCGAGGGCAAGGAATCCAGTGATGAGCAATAACAACGCCCAACGGCTAGTCCGCACGCACCTGCTCCGACTGCTCCTGTAGCTGCTGATGCAGATAGGACTCAATCGCCGGGTCGAGGTCGCCGTCCAACACCCCTTGGACGTCACTCGTCGAGAAGTCGGTGCGGTGGTCATTGACCATCGTGTACGGCTGGAGGACGTACGAGCGGATGCGGTTGCCCCAGCCCTCAGTGACGTGCTCGCCCTTCAGACGGGCGCGCTCAGCCTCCTGCTCGCGGATCTTCAGCTCGACCAGCCTCGAACGCAGGATCTTGAATGCCGATTCCTTGTTCTGCAGCTGCGAGCGCTCGTCCTGACAGGTGACAACGATGCCGGTCGGGAAGTGCGTGATCCGAATCGCAGAGCTAGTCTTGTTGACGTGCTGCCCACCGGCGCCGGATGAGCGGTAGGTATCGATCCGGATATCCTCGTCGCGGATAACGACCTCGGTATCATCATCGACGTCCGGCAGGACTTCGACAAGTGCGAAGGCGGTGTGGCGGCGGTGGGCTGAATCGAACGGCGACAGCCGCACCAGACGATGCGTGCCGGCCTCGCCCTTCAGCAGGCCGTACGCATAGCGACCGCGGATTTCAATCGTCGTGCTCTTGATCCCAGCTTCTTCGCCTTCGGTCCAATCGAGAACAGACGTGGAAAAGCCGCGCTTATCGGACCAGCGCAAATACATCCGACTGAGCATTTCGGCCCAGTCCTGCGCGTCGATACCGCCAGTGCCGGCGTGGATCGCCAGCAGAGCGTTGCTCTCGTCGTGCTCGCCACTCAGCAGAAGCTGGATCTCCATCTGATCGAGCTGCTGGCCAAGCTCAGCCGTCTGCTCCCTGATCTCAGCGAGCATCGACTCATCGTCTTCGGCGAGTTCGGATAGCTCAAGCAGGTCGGACACCTGACGGCTCATCCGCTCCCAGTCATCAACTTGCGAGCGGATGCCGGTGAGGCGTTGCATCAAACGCTGGGCGCGCCCGGCATCATCCCAGAAGCCCGGTTCGACCGACTGCGCTTCCAGCTCGCCTATTTCGCGACGCTTCTCCGGTAAGTCAAAGACGCACCCCGATCTCATCAAGCCGCAGCTTGATGCCGGAGAGGATATCCGGTGTTGTCTGTTCCACAGCCGTACGTTCTCTCGTTGCTAGCATCATTCGTCGCGCACCGTCGGCCTGGACGGCACATTCGGAAGTGTAGCAAGACGGCAGTGTGGCTCGGAGGGTGGGTAATGCGCGGGAGATCTACAGGCCCGGGTTCTTATTGCGAGTGAGCACCTCTGCTTCGTCAAGAGCCTGACGCTGCGTCTGCGTGTCGGGCCGTGCCTCCCCGAGCAATCGGCGGGAGATGCGATGAGCAACGTACGCGATTGCCAGGAGTCCAGCCGCCAGGGCGATCCATCCAACCATTGAGCAACTCCATTTCCTCTGGTGCGAAGCCCACACGGGACGAGGCTGTACGGGATGCGCATTGCATCACGGTATTTCGATGTGAGTGCTTGCAGATGTCCCCTGCCAGAGCGTTGCGGACCGCTCAGGAAGGATCGTCAAGGAGCGGGCGCTCGAATCGATCGGACCGGCAATCCGAATGGTCGACTCGCCGGCTGCCATTGATGATCCAGGTGTGCGCCGCATACCGGTAGACGCGGACTCGACCGTGTAGCGTCTGCCAACATCATCAGTGACCGATACTTCAGGAGCGTCGATGCCAAGGAACAGGACGGTTGCGTCGGACTCTTGCTCGAGGTTCGAGATCACTACAGTCAGATAGAGTCCCTCGTCGACTTGCTCCACACCCGTAACGGCCAGACGCTCTCCGCGCATGAGCAGCGGTGTTGACGACCACTCGCCGAGCGGGTTGCTGATCTCGATCTCGGACGGCGAGTCATTGATGACAACAGCTGTCATCAGGAAGTTAGCGGTAGCCACGTTCGTGGGGACGTCAGTGAACGAGGCCACCCAGGACATGCCGGTGGTAGATCCTGCGGCGTCAGTTCGATCGCTGGGCTGTATGGAGGCTGGAGTATAGACGATACCGTTGTCCGCCTTGAGCTGGAGCGTCTGTTCTGGAGCTACCAGTTCCACCATCTCGTCCGATTCCACGCGGAACGTGATCTGGATCATATCGCCGCGCCGCTCAACAAGCGTCACACGCATCGTCGCTTTGCCGTTGATGTCGGTTGAGACATCCATCGGGCTGGAACTTGCCGTCGCTGCCTCTTCGCCAAGCATGTCTGGAGTGAGATCGAAAACCCACGGACCGTTCATCTGGAATGGGCCATCGGGGGCATCAAGGAGTATGTCATTGAACGTAATTCGAATGGGATCTGTTGGAATGACCGGGTGGGTCAGCATCAATCCAAACTGCTGCATCGTATCCCCGGGTTGATGTGGTCGCACGCGAATGGACAACCCATCTTTGTCGGATGTAGCGTTGGCAATCTCGATTTGCTGGTCGAGGAACATTGGGGCAAGGAGGTTGCTGTCGCTGGACGGGATGAACTGCGCGGGCAGTGCAAATGAGAACCTGGCCTCTAATCCGACCGATGACACGACGACCTCATCAAGACGAAGAGCGGCATCGTCAGTCTCACGCTCGACCCCGACCTCGACAATCCGCGTCGGTTGCCGAGCCGATACTTCAGGACTCTCCGTTGAGCCACACGCCGCCAATAACGTAAACAACAGGGCCGCTGCTACCACTTGAGTGGCTATCGCGAACTTCATCTAAGTCATCTCCTGAACTGAGACGCGGTGCTACATCAACGACCTGAAAGCCGACCCGCATGGAAACGCTCACCATGTGAGATGGTAGTGAATCCAGCTATAGTTCGAATCGACCGCCGATTCCCAACCACCAAGTTGCCAGACCGTGCTTCCACTGCAGAAAGCATCTCCGGTCTTGTTGATATATTTCACATATTGTCCTGATACCCAACTGTGAGTCTGATTGTAATAATTATACCACCATCGAGGCGTGTTGTTATATGTAAATGGAACATCACCGGAGGTGACATATCTGATGCTGTACGTGCTGTCGTACTCTACGAACGCGTATCCACAATCCAGGACTGCACCCGAAGTGAGCACATTGACATAGAGTCGCTGGTTATATGTGTAGACCCCGCCACCGCCAGTTGTGTATTCAATTGCATGCCGCGAATAAAACTGGTTTCCGGGCACGTCTTTGGTGTTGTACGGGCCGGGTGAATATTGTACCGAGGCCATCGCCACAGAGGGAACAACAAGGCACAGCACCAGAATGGCAATCGCGAA
>JBDHWD010000108.1:0-10046 GCA_039810005.1 Thermomicrobiales bacterium
TGGGTGAATTCGCACCCCGGAACTGCTCAGAAAGGACACAAACCTCATGAGCATGATGTGGAATCCGACGACGCACGCCGACTACGACGACCTGAAGGGCTTCGACGTCTACACCAGCGATAATGAGAAGCTCGGCACGATCAAGGAGATCTTTCACCCCGCCGCCGACATGCCGGCCGCCCGCGGTCAGCACGTCTTCAAGGTCGAGCCAGGGATGCTGAAGGAACTCTTCACCAACGACAAGGATGTGTACGTCTCGGAGCGCATGATCCGCGCGGTTGACACCGACGACGACAAGGTCATCCTCGAAGTGCCGAAGGCCAGCATCGAACAGCAGGACTGGTCGAGGCCGAAGAACTTCGACACCTACCGCACAAGCTAATATCCAACGCGCAACAGCTGGCCGGGCCGGGGGAGTTCTCCGGTCCGGCCTTCTTCCTGCGACACAAGGTGCCTCATCCTGCGTCTGCTGTCATCCGCATTCCCCGGACATGACAGAGCGGGTAGCCGATTTCTCGACCACCCGCTGCGTATCACCGTTCAGTGCTGCAATGGCCCAACTGGCCCGCTGCCAACGTACGGGTACGTCAGCGGCACTGTTGGATACGGACTGACGAACACCTGCTGCTCGTATGGACCCCAGCGGCCCTCGTAGAACAGCCAGTCCCGCGCCGAAGGCACTGTCAGCCCTGGCACGTCCGACCACGAGATCCGATAGTTCCCCGGCTGCGCAGCGTCGAAGCTGGCTCCGCCGCCAGCAACCACATCGGTGAACCTGACAACCAGCGCGCCCAGAGTCAGCGTGCGGAAGGTGTACTCACCTGCTGCCGGATAGAATGCATGCGAGTCTTTCGCTGCATAAACGACTGGTCGCGAGCCATCGAGCGTCAGAGCGCTGGCTGGCACCCACGTGCCGCCCGAATGCTCCGACAAGTAGACAGCCTGCAGTGTCCACGTGCCAGAGGTGTCTGCGAGCCGCACGATAACGTGCTCCCAGTCCCCACTGTGGCGCCCAACTGGATCGAGCGACACGAGCGCGTTGCCCAGCGCGTTCACCCGCGCCTTGAGGGCGCCGTTGTACGGATAGAAGAACCAGAAGTCCAGGTCGAGGAATCCGTCCTCGGGCTGGCTCACGACGACATAGACCTTGGCCCGCTGCAAATGCCCGCTCCGCAAGTCGGCCGGGGTGTCGAGCCAGAACACGTCGCCAGCCACCGGCGTCGCCATCGCCACGTCGTTTAGCAAACCGTCCGCCGAGGTCATCACACGACCATGCTCGACGACATTCACAAACATCGGATCGCCAGTCAGCGGATTGCTCTGGATCGCCACCGCCCCCCAGACCAGTTCCGTACCGCCAGATAGCACCGCCTCTGGCATGTCGAGTAGATACTCCTCATCAGGGTGAAAGTAGACGAGCGGCCCGAACTGCTGTATCAGTTTGCGGACATCCTTCGTTGCTATCACGTCCCGATCGTTGCGCGCCATCACCGCCGCGGGTTGAAGCATGATCGCGGCCAGGATGACGATAATCGTGACGATAATGCTCCTGCGCATCCGGGTTTCTCCGTCCTATCGAGTCGGCATGACGGAGGTGTACCGACAATCCGGCACCCCTGCGTCCCGGCGTGACCATTCTGCGCGCACACATGTTTCAGGCATGTCAAAGGAATAGCTGGATGCATGTCAATTGTGTAGCAGCGCCGCGCGGAGCATGGTTCCTTCCGCGAGGGTCGCCTATCGTGATCCAGACAGGGTTGACAGTCTTCCGCAGTTCGCATCCACTGTCATACAAGACTGAGACGAATCACCAGTCCAGGAATCTTGGATTACAGGAGATATAGCGATGACCTCAGGCGCACGAAGCAAGCCGCGCCTTCGCGACCTCGGCATCACGATCGGGACGCTGCCGACCGGTCCGCTCAACGCGATCACCGACGTGCCCGGCGTCCGTGTCGGCCTGACGACGATCATCGACGGCGACGGCCCGCTCGAAGTCGGCAAGGGTCCGGTGCGCACCGGCGTCACGGCGATCCACCCGCACGAAGGCTCGACGTTTCTGGAGCAGGTACCGGCTGCCATCGACGTGCTGAACGGTGCCGGCGAGATGACTGGCCGCTCACTCGTCGAAGAATTCGGCCTGCTCTCGTCACCGATCCTGATCACCAACACGCTCTCGGTTGGCGCAGTTCATCAGGCGACGGTCGAGTGGATGACCGAGCAGCATCCCGAGATCGGCCCTCGCGAGTGGGTCGCGCCGGTTGTCGCCGAGACGTACGACGGCGTGTTGAACGACATCGCCGGCCAGCATGTGAAGGCGCAGCACGTCCGTGCTGCTCTGGATGGCGCGACGAGTGGCCCTGTCTCAGAGGGCAACACCGGCGGCGGCACCGGCATGCTGCTGTTTGGCTTCAAGGGTGGCACCGGCACATCGTCCCGCACCATTGAGATCGAGGGCGCGACCTACACCGTCGGCGTGCTCGTCCAGGGCAACTTCGGCGCGCTTCACCAGCTGCTCGTTGATGGCGTGCCGGTTGGCCGTGAGATGGCCGCGACGGTCAAACAGCCAGGACTCTGGCCCGGCCAGCCAGCGTCTCGCGACGGCTCAATCATCGTCGTCATCGGCACCGACGCTCCCCTCTCGGAGCGCCAGCTTGGCCGCCTCTGTCGCCGCGGAATGCTCGGCCTCGGCCGCGTCGGCTCGACTGCGGGCCACGGCTCCGGCGACATCCTGCTGGCCTTCTCGAACGCCGCCGACAATCGCGTCCCCCGCTGGCCGACCGGCCCGCTGCTCGCCTCCACACGCCTTGCCGACGAATGGATTGGCCCCGTCTTCGAAGCAACCGTCGACGCCACCGCCGAAGCCGTCCTCAACGCCATGATCGCCGCCGAAACCATGAGCGGCCGCGACAACATCACCGCCCACGCCCTGCCCCACGACGACCTGCTGGCGATCATGCGGAAGTATGGGCGGTGATGGGATAAGGCGAGCGACGCTTGGCCGTCAATGCCAGCAATGTCGAGCAGCCCGGTCCGGCAGCCATCCCCGCATCCTGTCATCTCGAACCGCAGTGAGAGATCTCCCACCCGTTCACACCAGTCCAGCGCAGGGGAGATTTCTCACTGCCGGGTGCCCCCTGGGCGGCAAATGACAGGATGCGGGGGTGGCTGCCGCGCCTGCGTGCACGACGTGCTGGCAATCCACTCAACCAGTCGCCAGTCGCTCTCCCCCGCCCCCCTCACTTCCCTCGCAGTGCCCACGCCTCCATCCCACCGCTCAAATTCGCCACGTCCTCAAACCCGCGCTGCTTCAGCAGGCTCGCCGCCAGGCTGCTGCGATAGCCCGCCGCGCAGGTGACGATCAGCGGCGTGGTGCGCGAGATGCCGTCGACCACGCCCCGCGCGATCTCTTCGACCGGCAAATGAACGGCACCGTCGATATGCCCCAGCGCGAACTCTGCCCGGTTGCGCACGTCCACGAGCTGCGCGGCATCGTCCGCCAGCCGCGCCTCGACCTCCGCCGGCGCGAGCTGCTCAACGCGCTCGACCGGCAGCCCGGCTGCCTCCCACGCCGCAACATCCGCCACCGTATAGCCGGACACATCATCCAGCCCGATGCGGATCAGCTGCGTCACCGCCGGGGTAACCTGGCTCGCGTCTTCTACAACCAGCACGATCGGGCGATCGTACGGCACCGACCAGCCAGCCCAGTTCGCCATACTGTCGCCGACACCGATGTTCAGCGCGCCACGCAGATAGCCCGCACCGAACTCGTCCGCCGTCCGCGCATCCACCAGCGTCACCGTCATGCCCGCCTGCGCAACCACGTCGCCCAGTGCGTCCGCGCTGATGCGCGGCGGCTGCGGCACCCCATTGAGGATCGTCGGCCCCGCCTTGTTGAGCCGCTTCATCACCGGGAAGTAGACCGGCGTCGGCGGTAGATCATCGAGCATCAGCCGCACGAACGCCTCGCGCTCCATCGGCTGGAACGCGTAGTTGAAGCGCTTCTCCTGCCCCATCGTCGTGCTTTCAGCGTCGCCAATGGCCTTGCCGCAGGCCGAGCCAGCGCCGTGTCCCGGGTAGACGATCACGTCATCATCCAGCGCCATCAACCGCTCGTGGATTGTGTCGTAGAGCGCATCGGCCAGCTTGCGCGTATGCTCCTCGCCCAGCAGATCAGGCCGGCCGACTGCGCCGACGAACAGCGCGTCACCGGAGAACAGCATCGGCGGCGCGGTCGCGTCGGACGTGTCGCGCACCAGAAAGCACAGGTGTTCGGGCGTGTGCCCCGGCGTGAGCAGCGCCGTAATCTGCAGCTCCCCAACCGTCAGCACATCGCTATCGTTGAGCGGCTGATGGTCGAACTCGGACTCGCCGACGGCGCTCAGCGCGGCCGTTGCGCCACTCCGCGCGGCCAGCTCGCGCGCGCCAGAGGCGAAGTCTGCGTGGATGTGTGTCTCCAGCACGTAGCGAATCGTGAGCTCGTGCGACTCCGCAAACGACAGGTAGATGTCCACGTCGCGGCGCGGGTCAATCACCACCGCTTCGCGTGTTGCGTCCGACCCCAGCAGGAACGACGCCTGCGCGAGACCATCGGTATAGATCCGCTGGAACAGCAACTGTCACCTCGCCTTCGGCTGAATTGTTCGATCGTGTCGGGATCATCTTACAACCAATCGCCCGATGATAGGCTTGGGGGAAGATGACAGCTCCGGAAGCGCCACGCTCAACTATTGAGGACGATCGCGGCCCACTGCCATTCGGGCCGGGGGTCGTCGTCGCGTTTCTCGCCGCCCTGCTTGTCATTGTTATCGGCATCGGCATCTGGCTCAACAACCGCGAATCCACAATCATCAGCGAGGCCGTCACCATCGCCGACCTGCGTGCCGACCCGAGTCGCTACGACAACACGATTGTCAGCATCGACGGGCGCGTCGAAAGCGTCCGCCAGCTCCCGATCCTCGACCAGTACGCGCTCTACACCCTGCGCGACGACACCGGCTCGATGACCGTTCTGAGCCAGCACGGCGCACCACCCGGCGGCGACGTCGCCGTCCGCCTCGTCGCCACCTACCACGCAAGCGTAACGCTCGATGACGAGCTCCGCTCGATCGTAAAGGATCGGCTGGGGAGTATTCCCGGCGAACTCGTCCGGCTCATCCCCGGCTTCCCGCTCAACGTCGTTTTCCTCGAGCAGGAGCGCTATGAGCTGCCCTGACGCCGGACACAACGAAGGCGGGAATTGCTCCCCGCCCTCGCTGCTCTCACTCGTTCCGGTCGGAGACTAGACAACCTCCTCGCCGACATCGGCGAGCATCTTGAACTCAGTCTGTCCGATCGTCACCAGCAGGTCGTCCTCACGGGTCCCGACGATCACGTCGACGGGTAGCCGCTTCGAGTGGCGACCGAGCAAGCCATACTTCACGCTGAACGCTGAGATCGCGCCATCGGGCGAGACCTCGATATGATCGACGCTGCCGAGCTTGTCGTTGTCCGGGCCAATGACATTCATGCCCTGCTCAATGTGGATTGCCGGCGCGCTGACGGCTTCGTCCGGCTCGGACATCGACCGCAACGGTCGCGTCGCTGCGTCCGCCTCAACACCGCGCTTCATGATCGCCGAGCGCGGCACCTCGCCGATCAGGACGCCCGATTCGTTCACCACCGGTAGTTGATCGAAATCCACGTCCGACCCGGCCAGCACGCTCGCGGCATCATTAATCGACATATCGTCGGTCAGCGCCGGCAAGCCGGACTGCATGACCTGCCGGATCGGCACGCCCCCGTCCTGCTGGCCAAGTCCGCGCCAGCTCACCAGCCCGATCGGACGGTCGTTCTCAACCACCAGCAGCGACCGGATCGCCTGCGATTCCATCCTGCGCCGGGCAGTCATCACCGTTTCGTCCGGCGAGATCGTCTCGGCCACCGGGTTCACCAGGTCACGAATCATCGAGCCAGATACGCTCTCCATGTTCAAAATTTCCCTTCCATGTCGGCGGCGGTTCCGCAATCGTGACGATTCAGAAACCTGCCGCGGCACGACAGTCGGCCGGTATGACGCAAGGGACGTGCCACTCTGCCGAACACGGAAAAGCCCGACTCCTGAGAGTCGGGCCCGCCAGATCGTGGTGAATATCGCCGCGGATTAGCGTCCTTGCGGCGCGAGCGGATTCACCGCCATCGCCGCCGGGTCATTCACCTTTTCGCGGAAATAGCCGCGCAGCTCGGCCTCTTTGGCGATCCTGGCATCCTCACCGGCCACCTTCGCCGCTTCGAGCCGCCCCTTGATCCGATCTGCGAAGCCGGGCTTCGGCTCAGTCTCGCCGACAACAGTCGCCACGCCGTCGGCGCGATTGATCTCTAGCTCCATGCCGGCCTGCTGCTCCAGGACACGCGCGATCGCCATTCCGACGCCCGCGCCGAGCGCGGCACCGAGCAGGACCTTGAAAACATTGTGCATAAGACGCTCCTTCGGTTGGGATGCGACGGTTACGAGCGCGAGCGGAACAGCAACAGCAACGCCGCCAGCACAGCGCCCAATGCACCACCTAGCGCGGCCGCTGTCGCCGGAGTAAACATCGCGTTCAGCGATCCCTCTGCCGTGCCGGTGAACAGCAGAATACGTGAGCCCTCGACAGTTGCGCGTTCGGCGCTCAGCAGCACGACGGCGCTGTCCTTGACCCGCGCCTCGTCGGCCACGACCTGCACGGCAGATGACTTCAGCAGCACGACGTTCTCAGCACTCACGGTCACCGCGCCAGACTGGTCGAGCTGGGCGGACTTCGTCTCCAGCGACTTCGTGCCGGAGCGGTCCATCGTGACGCGATCCGCCTTCACTGTCTCGGCACCGGAGCGATCCAGCATGACGTTGGTGGCGGAGATATCGCCGACGTCCGTCTTGCTCGCCTGCTTCGCCGGTGCCTGCTCGCGGCCACCCGGCTGCTTCCAGGTCACATCCCGGACGCCAGCAGCGTCGTTGCCGTTCGTTACCTCGTTACTCATACCAGTACTCTCACCAACGCAAGCGCCGCGCAATCGTCCGCCACTCCGGGGACTACCGCATCTTACGGAGGTTGACCGCCGGGCGTCAACGCACGGCACGCGACATGCCGAGGCATCCTATGGCTGGCGCAGGCCAATTACGACAAGCAGCGTGCCACCGCGCGGTATGCTTTGATCGACATTGACGTAAGCCGGCCGGAATGGCTCGGCAAGGAGGAAGCTCGATATATGGCTCGACCGCGAATGCGCGCAATCCCCCTCGGCGGAGTCGGCGAGGTGGGGAAAAACATGATGGCCATCGAATACCGCGGCGACCTGGTACTGATTGATGCCGGCGCAAAATTTCCCGAGGAGGAGCAACGCGGGATCGACCTGGTCATTCCTGATCCCGCCTACATCACCGACAACCTCTCCCGCTTCCGGGCAATTCTGCTGACCCACGGCCACGAAGATCACATCGGATCGCTCCCCTATCTCATCCCGCAATTGGAAGCGATCGCGCCCGTCCCGCTCTATGGCTCCCGGTTGGCGCTCGCCTTCGCCCGCAACAAGCTAGAGGAGGCGAAGGCCGCACACCTCGTCGACTTCATGCCGATCGAGGCGGGCATCGAATACCGCATCGGCCATCACATGGAAGTCGAGTTCATCCCGGTCACCCACTCGATCCCCGGCTCGATGGCTATCGCGGTCAAGACACCGGTCGGTCGGCTGGTCCATACCGGCGACTTCAAGTTCGACCCGACCCCGCCACTCGGCCCGCACACCGACGAGAAGCGCCTGCGGGAAATGGGCGACGAGGGCGTGCTAGCGCTGTTCTCTGACACCGTCCGCGTCGAGCGCGAAGGCAGCACACCCAGCGAGGCCATCGTCTCCGAGACGCTCGATCGCATCATCGGCGAGGCCAAAGGTCGCGTTATCCTGACCTCGTTCGCCTCGAACATCCTGCGCCTGGAGCAGGCGATCGAAAAGGCTGCCCACCACGGCAGGAAGGTCGCCGTCGTCGGTCGCAGCATGGTGCAGTCGGTCGATGTCGCCCGCGACCTCGGCTACATCAACCCGCCGCCCGGTATCATGCGGCCGGTCGAGGAAGTCACCAAGCTGCCGAAGAACCAGATTATGATCCTCACCACCGGCTCGCAGGGCGAAGCCTCGGCTGCGCTCGCCCGCATGGCCAGCGGCGATCACCCGCAGCTGCGCATCACCGAGGGCGACACCGTCATCCTCTCGGCGACACCTGTCCCCGGCAACGAGGAGACCGTCTCGCAGACGATCGACAACCTGTTCCGCCGTGGCGCGAACGTCTGCTACTCGGCGATCGAGCCGGACGTCCATGTCTCCGGGCACGCCGGTCGCGACGAGCTACGCCACATGATCGAGCTGTTGCGGCCGAAATTCGCCGTGCCGATCCATGGCGAGTATCGCCACATGCACCTCTATAAGCAGATGGCGATCAGCGCCGGCATCCCCGAGCAGAACATCATCATCCCCGAGTCCGGCGTGCCGATCTCGTTCTCACGCGGCGATGTCCGCAAGGACTCGGCGGTCGAAGGTGGCTCGGTGCTGGTAGACGCCCTCGGCAACGATCGCTACCGCAACGTCGTCCTGCGCCGTCGCGACGAGCTGGCCACCGTCCAGGTCATCATCGCGACCGTCGTCGTCGATCTCGTCAACGGCTCGATCATCGCTGGCCCCGAGCTGACCGGCATCCGCTTCGATGACGAGGACAGCCAGAAGCTCATTTCCGGCGCGGAGAACGAGTTGCGCAGCTACCTGGAGCGGCAACTGCGCCGCGGCGGCATGTCCTACGGCTATCTCGTTACCAAGGTGAAGGACATCGTTGCACGCTATATCTATCAGAAGGCGAAGTTGCGACCGATGATTCTGCCGGTCGTTACCGAGCTGTAAGCGCCTCGCGCGGGTCGTCGCCCGGATGACATCCGCTCCGGCGACAATCCGCGCCACTGCGCGTTCCGAATTCAAGGGGCTGGAACTACGATGAGTACGCCACAAACGTTTCTGGTCACCGGCGGTGCCGGATTCTTCGGCATCAACATGATCCGCTACCTGCTCGAACATGGTCAGCGTGTCGTCTCGCTCGATCTGCTGCCGTTCGACTATCCCGAGAAGGACCAGGTGCGCGCCATCACTGGCGACGTCCGCCGCCCGAAGGACATGGAACAGGCGCTCGACGGCGTCGACATCGTTATCCATGCCGCCATGGCGCTGCCGCTCGCCGCGCCCTCCGAGATCCTCTCGACCGGCATCGGCGGCACCCGCACCGTCCTGCAGACTGCCATGCAGCGCGGCATCAACCGCATCGTCCATATCTCATCGACCGCCGTCTACGGCGTCCCGGACCACCACCCCCTGCTCGAAACCGATCGGCTCAGGGGTGTAGGGCCGTACGGCAAGGCCAAAGTCGAGGCCGAGAGCATCTGCCAGGAATTTCGCGGCAAGGGCATGGTCGTGCCGATCCTGCGACCCAAGACCTTTGTCGGACCGGATCGCCTCGGCGTATTCGCGATGCTCTGCGAGTGGGCCCAGGAGGGCTACCGCTTCCCGATCATTGGCCCGGGCGACAACCCCTACCAGCTCCTTGATGTCGCCGACCTCTGCGAAGCCGCGTATCTCGCCGCCACCCTGCCTGCCGAGCGGGCCAACGACACGTTCAACATCGGCTCGGCATCCTTCACTACACTGCGCGAGGACTTCCAGGCGGTTCTGGATCGCGCCGGCCACGGCAAGAAGATCGTCGGCCTGCGCCCAACCAGCGCGGTCATCTTCGCCCTCTGGACGTTGGAGAAGCTGCACCTCTCGCCGCTCTACGAATGGATCTACCGCACGATGGCCGAAGAAAGCTACGTCTCCACCGACAAGGCCCGCGAGAAGCTCGGCTTCACAGCCAAATACTCAAACAAGGACGCGCTCATCCGCATGTACGACTGGTACGCCGCCAACTCAGCGCGGTTCAGCGGCCAGTCCGGCGTCACCCACCGCGTCCCCTGGCAACAAGGCGCGCTCCAGCTCGGCAAATTCGTCTTCCG
>JBDHWD010000109.1:0-10006 GCA_039810005.1 Thermomicrobiales bacterium
TTGCGCGTCATCTCGTCGAAGCGGTACGGGACGCTGACGTTGTAGCGCTTCAGCGTCTGGTTGAACTCGTACATCAGGTCGGTCATGTCGCCCTGCGCGATCGTGTCGTACTTGACGTGCTGCGGGATGAGTTCCATCGCTCGCGCAGTCTCGGCCTCGCAGGCGTGGCCGGTGTACTTCGTCGCTCCGAAGCGCTCATGGATTGAGCGGTCCATAAAGTGGAAGTAGCTCGACGCGCCGATGAAGAGCGGATCGATCTCTTCCTTGATGCGGACGGTCGCGACACCCATCGCCGGGATATTGCCGCCGTGGCCGTTTACCAGCAGGAAGCGCTCGAAGCCGTGATGATGCAGCGATGCGACCACCTCGGTCAGCACCTGCACGAATGTTTCGTTTGACAGCGTGATCGTGCCGGGGAAGTTCATGTGGTGGAACGAGACACCCCACGGCACCGGCGGCGCGACCAGCACCCGCGGATAGAGGCGCTCGCTCGCTCGGCGACAGAACTCGAACGACGCCGCGATGTCCATGCAGAGCGCCAGGTTCGGCCCGTGCTGCTCGTTCGAGCCGACCGGCTGCAGCACCAGCTCGACCTGCTCGCGGATCTCATCGACTTCCGGCCATGAGCGATTGGCCAGCACCAGATCCCGTGCTTCATCCGCCTGTGCCATTGGTTCGTCGCTCCCTCCTCGTCTCGTGTCGTACCAGTTCGGCGATTGTAGACGCACATGCAGCAGATCATGTGATGATAATGACGACGAGAATGAGGCCAGACTGACGGAATCAGGCAACGGAGCGGAGCCCCGGTGACAGCACAAACGCCACCAATCGAGCCACTCGCTATCGATGGCGACGAGATCACGATCATCGATCAGACGCTGCTGCCGGGCGAGGAACGCCGCATTGCCATCACAACGGTCGAGGAGATGTGGGAGGCGATCCGCTCGCTCCGCGTCCGTGGTGCGCCGGCTATCGGCATCGCGGCGGCGTTCGGTCTGGATATCGCAGCACGACTGTCACCGGCCACGACACCGGAGGCGCTGCTGGCCGACATCGACCGGGCTCGTGCCCATCTCGCGACTTCGCGACCGACGGCGGTCAACCTGTTCTGGGCACTGGATCGCGTCTGGAATCGCTTGACGACGAGTGGTGGCGACGTTGATACGCTGCGCTCGATCGTGCGGGACGAGGCGCTGGCGATTCTGGAGGAGGATCGCGCTGCTGGTCGGGCCATCGGCGAGTTCGGCGCTGCCCTGCTGGGCGATGGCGCGGTGCTGACCCACTGCAACGCCGGCGGCCTGGCGACGTCCGGCTACGGCACCGCCCTTGCGCCGATTTACGTCGCCCACGAGCAGGGCCGCAGCCTGCTGGTCTACGCCGATGAGACGCGACCACTCCTGCAGGGCGCACGCCTGACCGCCTGGGAGCTATCGCGAGCCGGTGTGCCGGTCACGGTTATCGGAGATGGCATGGCGGCGTCGGTGCTGGCTCGTGGTGGCGTGCAGGCTGTCCTGGTTGGAGCAGATCGAGTCGCGGCCAACGGCGACGTGGCCAACAAGATCGGCACGCTGCCGCTCGCGATCGTCGCACACACGCTGGGCGTGCCGGTGTACGTCGCGCTGCCCATCTCGACGATTGACCTGTCGATTGCGACCGGCGCAGACATCCCGATTGAAGAGCGCGACGCGAGCGAGCTCCGTCTGTTCAACGAGCGCACGATCGTGCCGGACGCTGCCGGTGTTTACAACCCCGCGTTCGACGTGACACCCAACGAGCTCATCACAGCCCTCATTACCGAACGGGGTGTTATTCGTCCGCCCTACGAGCCGGCACTCCGGTCACTGGTCGAGGGAGAGAATCAGGCGCGCAGCTCGTAGCGCACGTCCGGTCTTCCGTCGTCCGCGCAGACGAGCGTGAAGCCGCACGCTTCAAGGACGTGACGCAGGACGGTGTTGCAGGCGGCGACGTCCGCGTGGAGCGGTCGGGCCTGCGCCTCGCTGAGGAACAGCGTCAGCGCGTTCGTCGCCACGCCGTGGCTCCAGTGCGCGCGGTCCAGCCAGTAGCCGAGGTGCCACTCGCCAAGCACGTCGAAGCAGACGATAGTCCCAGCGACTGCGCCGTTCAGCGCAATCGTGCGCTTCTCGATGGTTGGGTCGGCAAGGATGCGCTCCCAACGCGCCGCGAACGCCTCGCGGTCCGGCGATGGAAACCCGGAGAGCGCACTGGCAACCGCGTCGTTCTGATACGCGTAGAGGGCAGCGATATCGGTCTGAACGACCGGCCGCAGGGTTACCTCGTCGCGCTGCGTCGTGATCGGCGCGCTGTGGCTGCCTTCGACGTCACCCGAGAGCAGCCGCCATTGACCATCGGATTGGCGCTCCAGTGTCAGCCGGAGCGTGATCGTCTCGGCGGCTGCATGCTCAAGATCGGCCGTGGCAGTCACCGCCTCCTCAACCCGGCTGGAGCGGAAGCTGATCGGAGCGACCACCTGTGCCGGCGCTGCTGTCGGTGCGGGTGCTGCTGCCGGCTTCGCGTCCGGCTTGCGGGTCCAGAGGTATCCGGCAAAGATCAGCGCGATGCCAATCGACATCGCGATGTAGAGCAACTGGTGGCTGCCGAAGCGGGTGAGCGTGCCGCCGCTCGCCACGGACAGCGTACCGAGCGCGATCAGCAGGCAGCCGATCATGCGATTGCGCATGATCCCCTTGCGGCGGAATGAATAGACGGAGTAGAGCAGCCCACCAACGAGAATCAGCGTGCCGCCGGAGTTGATACCGACCGTCAGCGCCGTCATCCCGCCGCTGGGCTCCAGCGCACGCCAGCCTTCGTCGGCAAGATCCGGACCGATCGGAGTCTTGGAGATGAGCGCAACTGCCAGCGCAGTGAGCAGAATCATGACGCCGCTGGCCTTGTCGGCCCATGAGCGGCGCATCAGCAGATAGAGCTCACCGAGGGCAAGATAGCCGACGACGAGGGTCGCGCCGAGGACGTAATAGGTGCGGGCGACCAGTGGTGTCCAGCCGGACAGCGAGCCGATGACCTCGCAGAGGGCGGCCGCGCCGAAGACGGCGAAGGCGATCGTCCAGACGAGGCCGTTCGGACGCGGCCGTGCGAGATAGTCCCGAAAGACTGCGGCAGCGCAGCCAAACGCAAGGATCGTCGCGACGATCGGAAACACAACCATAGAAAGCAGCTCACCCAGTCTCCGTCAACCGAAGCCCGTCGGGATTGTACCGGACCTCGGATGGAGCGCGGCGCTACTCGCCGGAGGCGATGTAGGCCAGGATGTCGGTCATCTGCTTGTCGTTCAGCTCCATGATCGTGTAGGTCGGTGTGTGTGGATCGGCAGCGCCGGATTCAGAACGCAGCTTGGGGATCCACTCGGAAGGATCAAACACCTGACCCTTGATCGGCTGAGCACGGCCACCGTCGTGGCAGCCGGAGCACCACGGGTTGTAGAGCACACCACCGCCGGCGACATCGGCATTCGCGAACGCTTCGACCACATCGCTCGGCGCGTCTATCGGGGTTTCGGTCGGAGCGTTGGCCAGGGCGGTCGTCGTCGCTGCAATCTCGGTTCGCGCCGCCTCCGGCGTCAGATCCTCAAGATTCACGCGCCCGCACCCTGCGACGACGATCATTGTCAGGACTGCAGTGAACACGAGCATCCATCGTCGCATGGTCGACTTCATGGCGGCGACCGCTCCTCTCGAACGCAATCATCGGCTTGACCGTCTCAGTCGCTGAGATCCCGCAGGATGGAACATGCGCCACGCATGCGGGGGCGAGCAAGACTCGGACACCAATAAACATGACATCCACGGTCGTGGCCGTGGCTGTCGTCATCATCTGAGGTTCTTTCTGGAACAACCGGACGTACTATAGGCATCCGGGAAATGCATGTCAAATCCCCAGACGGAAATGACAAACGTGCAAGACGGCAACCGATGAGATCGGTTGCCGTCTCTGCTGCCTGCGCGAAATGTGAGCGGGGCCTAGCGGGCGAGCCGGTCGGCCCGCACTTCCTTCGGTAAGCCCAGCACGCGCTCACCGATGATGTTCTTCTGGATCTCTGACGACCCGGCGTAGATCGTCTCAGCGAACGGGTGCATGAAGTGATACGGCCAGTTGTCATGCTCGTCGGCCTGGCCGTCCGGCGCATAAGCGTACGCAGCCGGCCCACCATCGACGATCTGCCCATATGGACCGAGGATATCGAGCATGAGCGAGTAGACGCGCTTGTCCAGCTCGGAATAGTGCAGCTTCGAGATCGACGATTCCGGGCCCGGCTGATTGCCCTTCTCCAGCGTCGAGAGCACACGGAGCGTCGCGTAGCGCAACACCTCGATGTCGGCCATGATCTGGCCCAACCGCTGCCGGACGATCGGGTCGTCAATCGGGCGCTGGCCGTTCGCCTGCGGGATCTGCACGATCTCCAGCAGGCGGCTCCAGGAACGCTGCAGGCCGGCGACGATGCCGACGGTGTCGCCGCCCCGCTCGTATGAGAGCGTCGTCTGGGCGATCCGCCAACCAGCGTTCAGCTCGCCGATCAGATTGTCGGCCGGCACGCGGACGTTGGTGAAGAAGACTTCGGCGAACTCGTCGGTGATGCCGGTCACCTGGCGGAGCGGACGCACCTCAATGCCGGGCTGGTGCATATCAACGATCAGGTAGGAGATGCCCTGGTGCTTCGGCGCTTCGCGGTCGGTGCGGACCAGCAGAATGCCCATGTCGGCTTCCGGCGCGGTGCTCGTCCAGATCTTCTGGCCGTTGACAATGAACTCATCGCCATCGATGTCAGCACGGCACTGCAGCGACGCCAGGTCGGAACCGGCGTTCGGCTCTGAGTAGAGTTGGCACCAGACCTCTTCGCCGAGCAGGATCTTGCGCAGATAGCGCTCGCGCTGCGCGTCGGAGCCGTGATGGATGAGCGTCGGACCGACGAGGCCCAGCCCGGCCCAATTGATCGAGGACGGTGCGTTCGCACGGGCCATCTCTTCAACGACAATGGCTTGCTCGATCGGCCGCGCATTCTGGCCGCCATACTCCTTCGGCCAGCCCATGCCGAGATAGCCAGCGTCATAGAGCGTGCGATGCCACGCCTTCTTCTCGTCGACCGTGCGCAGTGGCTCGCGCGGAGCGTTCTCGGCCAGCCAGGCACGCACCGTCTGCCGAAATGCCTCATCCTCCGGAGTAAAGCGCAGGTCCATCGTGCCTCATCTCCCGACTATGCCTGGTGATTTCCCGTTCATGAGCGGCAGTATACGCGCGACCTACGACCCGAACGCGCCGAGCAACCGCATCAGCCGCTGCTCCTCCGCCTCGACATCGCCGATCGGCAGATGTGAGACGAGGATTTCATCCAACCCGATGTTCAGGCGCTCGGTGAGCTGTGCGGCGATCTCGCCGTCGCTGCCGCTGATGATCAGGTGGTCCAGCAAGCCATCGCTGAACTCGCCTTCCGGCGTCAACGGATAGCCGGCTGCGGCGAACATGCGCGCATAGAACGGCAAGCGGCGGTAATTCGCCAGCTGCTTGCTGGCCGCGGCGCGGACAGCTTCGCGGTCGGTCGTCAGCGCGACCGGCACGTGGGCGATCATCGGCGGTACAGGCCGCCCGGCTCGCTCCGCCCCGCGCTGCAGCGCCTCCCGCGCTTCGCCGGTCAGATAGTCGACTGGACAGAGCCACGAGACGCCGCCATCGCTCAGCTCACCGGCCAGCTCCCACGCGCGTGGCCGCAGCGCCGAGACCAGCAGCGGCACATTCGACGTGCCGGTCATCGTCGCGTCAACCTGATACCAGCGGCCCGCAAGCGTGACAGTCCCGTCGCGCATGGCCGAATGCAGAATCTGCACGTACTCGCCGAACCACTCCAGCGGCTGGTCGAGCGCCAGGCCGTAGGCCGCCATCGTCGGACCGTGACTGGTCCCGATGCCCAGCCGAATCCGGCCCGGTGCGATGCCATCGAGCGCCAGCGCCTCGCCGGCGAGGCCGAGTGGATGACGGGTGAAGGCCGGCACGATACCACTGCTCATGCGCACGCGCTCGGTCACCATCGCCGCAGCGGCGAAGACGGCCAGCGTGTCGGCCCCGAGGGCGCCCATCGTCATCCAGATGGAACGAATCCCGGCCTGCTCCGCCTGCTGAATACGGGCGATCGACTCGGCCGGCGTGCCGCGCCGCAGGTTCAGGCCGATCCGGTCTGCGTTTGTTGCCGTGCTCGTCATGACGCAATCTCCTCAGTCATCGGCCGGCGGGGTGAAGTCTGGCGTCGGACTGATGCGCTCCAGCGACGCGATGATCGCGTCCCACTCCGGCATTTCCTCAACCCGTGTCTGCTGGCTGTTGCTGAACGCAAGGCGGCAGGCGAAGCGGTCGAAGCGCTGAATGACGCTAATACCGCCGTTATCGCCATAGTCGATCCGAATCTCGGAATCATTGGCGGTGATCTGCGCGTTCGGGTTGCGCCGGGTCACGTCGTCAACGGTTCGCGTGCGCAGCTCGCTCCAGTCGGGGTTCTGTGGGCGACCCAGAGCGATCTCGTCAAACGAGAGCTGTGTGCCCTTCGGCGACTCTGCCGCCCACTTGGCCGGATACCACTTCCAGCCTTCCGGCAGGGTCATCTCGCAGTGCTCGCCGTCCGTCTGGACGACAGCATCCGCGCCATCCTTCCCGACCGTCCGGCCGCCATATCCGGCACACCCGCTGAGAAGAAGTGACGCCGCCAGCAGACTCGCCACCAACAGGCCATTCCGGCCACCCGTGTTCGTTCGTCTCAGGAACATACTCTCGCTTCTCCTCCCGGCCAAAGTATTCCAGCCGGGGCGAGGTTGTGGCCGGTCGCGCCAGGTCAGTCCGGCCGCTCGATCGGCGTCCGAGCGACGGCGCTCGCCAGCCATACCAGGCCGGCATTCATCAGCAGGTCAAAACGGGCCAGCGGCAGCAGCCCTGCCTGCCAGGCGGCGATCGTCTCAGCGTTCGTGCCGGTAAGATCCTCGACAATCGGGCGGACGAAAGGATCGCTCAGGTAGGCGTCGAATGCGGCCTGAAATGTGTCATGCGCCTCAATCGGTTGCAGCACCTCATAGGCCCAGCGGAGCTGATCGTCCATCGTCGCCAGCAGGCCGGGATGCGGAGCTGCTTCCCCCGCCGCCTGATAGAGAAACAGCATCAGCGCGTCCGTCCCGGCCAGCCAGTGCGCATGGTCACCGAGCGGCACACGCTCGGCGGCATACAGGCTGGTCTCCAGCGCCGTGCGCAGCGTGATCTCGACATCGGCCTCGACAGCGGTGCGCCGATACTCGGTCTTCATCGTCGACCACGCCACCTCGTCAGCCAGTGTCCCGCTGGCGCGGACGAAGCCGAACAGGTGGGCCAGCCCACGCTCGTAGTGATGCACGCTCTCACGCAGCGCGACCGCCTCATCGCCGTATTCGGCGAGCAGCTGGTCCCAGCCTTCCTCAAATATCATGATGTGCAGGTGCTGAATCGCATCGTCGAGAGCGCCGACAAAGGCACGTACCCATTCATCGCGCTCACGATCCAGCCAGGCACGGCGAGCCTGGTGGCCCTCCGCATGTGCGTCGATCATGCCCATCGTTCGGCAGCCCTCCTCCTTGAGGATAGCACCCGGCGCTCACCTATACTCTGGGTATGATCCGGGGCGTTGGGACGAGGAGGCCGGTGTGATTGATCGGGAAATGGTTGAGCGGATCGAGCGTGCAGAGAACGACGCGTTCACTGCGATGTATCGCGCCGCTGCCGATCTGGGCACGGCCGTCGTTGAGATCGATGGCGTGACAACCGTCTGGTCGCGTCACGACGATGACCCGGGCTACAACTGCATCATCAATCTCACCGACGCCAGCGATCCTCATGCGGCAATCATGCACATCGAAGCCGCCGCGCGGGCCGACGGCGCAATCGTCCTCGGGATCGATGGCTCACCGGAGACGATCGACGCAGTTGGCGAAGACCGCGTCGAAGCGCTCGGATTTCGCGCGGACTATCAGGAACACATGTGGGGCCGCAGGCTCGAGCGCAGCGAGCTCGACCACCTTGCCGAACCACCTGACGCCCCGATCGTCCGTCGTGTCCGCGACGCAGAGAGCGACGCATTTGCGCGTATTCTGAACATCGGCTATGACCTGCCCGCGGATTCGGTTCGCGGCCACATCTTTGCCGCAACCCTCGGGCTGCCTGGCTGGATCCATTATCTGGTCGAATACGACGGTCAGCCCGGCTCGGCATCGGTCATGTACGTGACCGATGGCGTCGCCCAGCTCTTCGTCGCGACGACGATGCCGGATTTCCGCGGACGCGGCGGCCAGGCGGCACTGATTCGCCATCGGCTGCGTGATGCGCTCGAGCTCGGCGCGGATCTCGCAACCTCGCAGACCGGCACAGAAAACGCCTCGCCGCGCAACATGCAACGACGAGGCTTTGAGCTGCTGTATACCCGCTGGATCCTGGGGAAGCCGCTGACGGGCTAGCTGGCGATCTCCACGTCAGGACGCAACACCGCGACCAGCGCCGAGCGGGCGGCGGTCGAAATACGGTCGCAGATGTGCTGCGCGATCTCCATGTCCAGACCCATCTCGATCAGCGCATCAATCAGCGCGGCATCGACATCCGATTGCTCACGCTGAATGGTTGCCAGCTCACTCGGCTTGACGCCGATCTCGCGGGCAATATCTGCGGCGACTTTGAACGACGGCGCGGTTTGACCACGCTCGAGCCGCGATAGATGGCTGGCCGATATGCCTGCTCGCCGAGCCAACTCATCGAGCGTGAGACCACACTCCATACGCAGCTCGCGAATTCTTGGCCCCATCGAGTTACGCGAACGAGCGGCCACTACTGGGCTCCTTACCTGAATGCCAATCCACGCCCCACCCCACCAACGCAGACAGGTTGCGTTACCGAATCAAGGATGGGTAACGTGAAGGCAATTGTCAACCCAAGTCACAGATGGGATTCGCGAACATCATCCCGCAAATGCCGCATCATGCACAAACTGTCATGAATCCTGTCGCGAAATGCTGAATGATCATTCAGATTCCGCTCTCATGCTCGATAGCCCTGCAATCCGCTCGGAAATGCATGTGCACGACGTGACACAAAGACTAATCGCGCTTCCGCGCGCGGAAGCTGGAAACTTTTGCCCGGTTGCCACAGGTCTGCATGCTGCACCACCGGCGGCTGCGGTTGCGGGTTGTATCGATGAACAGCCAGCCACAATCGTCGGCTGCGCATTCGCGCACGCGATCGAGCTCGCCATGAACCAGCAGATCGACCGCATCCTGCACGATCGACCAGAGCGGTCGCTCCAGAAACGCGGGCTCATCCCCGATCGGCTCCCAGCCGAGGGCAACCCGCCCATCCTGTAGATGAAGCCGTCGCTGTCCTGCCGCGCGCGTCAGGCTGGGCTCAATCCGGTTGAGATCAACCTGCAGCGGCGTGTGCCCGGCCGCGACCGAAGAGAAGATAACGAACAGCACTTCGCGCACGCGGGTGGCATCCGCCAGCGCGCGCGCCGCCTCATCGGGAAAGCGCAACGCCAGCTGGGCAAGCGCGCCGGTCTCGGACGCGTCGATGCAATCCACACCACGCGCAAACGACAGCAGCTCGTCATATGAGCGCAGCCCGTCGCGCGGCTCATCGTCGTAGCGGCCACTCAGCGTATTGACGAAATCGAGCGCAAGCGCCCCGGATGTAAGGTCAAACTCCCCCGCTTCAGGGATGAACTCTTCCATGACAGTACCTTCCAGACGGCGAGCCCCACAGCCGTAACTGGCATAAAAACGTTGACAGGTTACGCCACACCTGCTATGATGTAACCAGTAAATTGACTGTAACAAGTTACGGTCACGGCGTCAAGATCAGTCATCTGGATGATCCGACGCAGCGCGAAAGGCAGACGCATGTTCGTTATTGACCCCGACACCGCCATCCGGCTTGCCAGAACCATCGAGGCCGATCGTCTGCGCGAAGCCGGCCAGGCACG
>JBDHWD010000110.1:0-9791 GCA_039810005.1 Thermomicrobiales bacterium
TCTTCACGAATCCGTCAAGCGGCGACAGCGTTCTTGATCTGGCCGCAGTGCTGTCGATGATCGTCGTTGCGATCGTTACATGGGTGATCGTGCGCCTGCTCTGGCTGGTGCTTGATATCCCCGAGAGCGGCACACGACGCTCCGTTCGCGATTATCGGCACGATCGCACCTGATCCAGCATCATCTCCAGCGTAGACCGAGGGCTGCCACATGGCCGCCCTCGGTCTGCATATCCGGTCTATACTGCCTGCGGACGTGGAAAGGGGAGGTTGTGGAGACAGCAGGCGCGGATCGTATTGCCCAGTTTGGAACATCAGTCTTCACTGAAATGAGCCAGCTGGCGGCGGAGCATAAAGCGATCAATCTGGGGCAGGGATTCCCTGATTTCCCAGGCCCGGATTTCGTCAAGGAGGCGGCGGCGCGGGCGATCGCGGCCGATCACAACCAGTACGCACCCAGTCACGGCACGCCGCGCTTGCGCTCGGCAATCTCAGCCGACTGGCACAATCGCTTCGGCCAGGTCGTCGACCCGAATAGTGAGATCACCGTCACCACAGGCGCGACAGAAGCGCTCTTCGCCGCGATGATGGCGTTCCTCAATCCCGGAGATGAAGCGATCTTCTTCGAGCCGTTCTACGATGGCTACGTTGCTGATGTCGTCATGGCCGGCGCAGTTCCGCGCGTGGTTCGGCTCAATCCTCCCGATTGGGCCTTCAATCTCGATGAATTGCGCGCTGCCTTTACTCCCCGAACGCGACTGCTGTTGCTCAACAACCCGCACAATCCGACCGGCAAGGTCTTTTCGACCGCTGAGCTGGAAGCGATCGCGGCGCTCTGCGTGGAGCACGATGTCATCGTCCTGAGCGACGAGGTGTATGACCGCATCATCTTCGACGGCATCGAGCATCGGCCAATTGCGCTACTCCCCGGCATGGCCGAGCGGACGCTCACAATCAACTCAACCGGCAAGACGTTCTCGATGACCGGATGGAAGATCGGATACGCCATCGGACCGGCGCGACTGAACGCTGCAATACGCGCAGCCCACCAGTTCATCGTGTTTGCGACGGCGACGCCGTTCCAGGAAGCGATGGGTGAAGCAATTGAACGCGCAGCGACGGACGGCTATTATCAGACTCTGCATAACGAATACGCCCAACGCCGCGACCGCTTGCGGTCTGCATTGTCGGACGCCGGGCTTGACCCGTTGCCTTGTCAGGGCAGCTACTTCCTGCTTGCCGACATCACGCGCTGGGGATTCGACAATGACGTGGAGTTCTGTCGCTACCTGGCTCGCGAAGTCGGCGTCGCAGCGATCCCACCGTCAGCGTTCTATCTCGATCCGGACAGCGCCCCGCCGCTAGCGCGATTCTGCTTTGCCAAGAAGCTCGAAACGATCGACGCCGCGGCGGAGCGGCTTATTGCGCGGCGTCCATAGCCAGAGTGATCGGCCCGCGCAACGCGACGCGGGCCGGTGCGCCGTCGCCATTGCGGAGCTTCAGCGGCATGCACAGGAGCTCATACGCATCTTGCTGGACGTCGCGAAGGTCGAGACCTTCAACGATGATGACATCGTTTTCCAGCAGGGTGAGATGTGTTTCGGTGCCGGTGGTATGAAATGGTCCAACCGACAGGTAGTCGATACCCACGAGCTGAATCCCGTGTTCCACAACCCATTGCGCGCCATCGAGCGAGAGGCCAACGAACCGGTCATTGAACGTGTCCGGAGTGTTCTCCCACAGGGACGAATTGCTGGTCTTCAGAATCAGGCGGGAGATCCCATCAGGGATCCCGGCTGCTTCAAGATCGGCTGCCGTGACCTCATCCTCAGCCTGCGTCAGGTCTGAAACCCAGCACGGCCCGATCCAGCGATCGAGCGGAATCTGATCGACCGTTGATCCGCCGTGCACAAAGTGACGCGGCGGATCAACGTGCGTGCCTGTATGACTGGTGAGGACGAGCCGGGTTACGTTGGCAACGTCGTCGGGCGTCTGCGAGAGGACGTCAGTCGCGACGATCTCCTCACCCACCCACTGGCACATGCCCGGGTAGATCGCGATGCTGACATCGATCAGGCGAGGACGAAGTGCCATGTGTGCCGTCCTGTCAGATGAGTATGTGAAAACTATCCGCGCAGACCTGGGAGCACGTCGCGGGCTACTTCGTGCATAACATCGACGTACTCATCGCCAGGCCAGCTGAAAATGATCTCAGTAAACCCGGCTTCCTGATACTCGGCGATCATCTGCTTGACATCATCGACGGACGTCCACTTCTCACCCCACGGCCAGACCGAATGCACGATCGTTTTTGGGTCGCGTCCGGCATCAACGAGCGCTCGGTCGAGCGCCTCAAGTCGTGGCTTGATCGTTTCAACCGGTCCGCGCGTGTTCCATTCGTCGGCGTACTTCGCAGTCAGGCGCAGCATTCGCGGCCCGGACGAGCCGATCATGAGCGGGATATGAGGCTTCTGGATTGGCTTTGGCTCGAACGGTGCATCATTGACCCAGTAGTACTTGCCCTTGAAGGTCGCGCGCTCGTCCTCCTGCAGGCGCGTGATGATCTCGAGCGCCTCTTCAAATCGATCGACCAGCTCGCGGTTGCCGGGCATCTCGTAGCCATAGGCATCATGCTCTCGAACCCACCAGCCAGCGCCAATGCCGAGGATCAGACGACCGTTAGAGATGTGGTCGATCGTAACGGCCTGCTTGGCCAGCAGCGCCGGGTTGCGATAGGTATTGCCAGTGACCATAACGCCAAAGCGGATGGATGATGTCACCATCGCCAGGCCGGCAATCGCGGTCCAGGCCTCGTAGATCGGCTCCAGGTCCTCACCCGGCTCATCGCCAGTGATGAAGTGGTCTGTCACCCAGACCGTGTCGAAGCCGAGCGATTCGGCCTCCTGCCAGCGCCGGACCAGCTCAGGGAACGGCTTTCGCGTGCCGCTCACGATCCCGAAGCGCATACCAACCCCGTGCGTCAAGTTATCCCCCTCGCATCTTCCGTACATGTTTCGACGGCGGCTCACACTCGCGCCGCGCTCATTGCCCGCAGGCGTGTTTCCTCCGACCTGCTTATGACTGTCCGCTAGCCCGCAGCTCCGCGACCCCGTCGGAGGACCCGACGATCGCGCGGTTGGCGATATCCAGGAACAGGCCATGCTCGACGACACCAGCTATTGCGTCAAGCACTTCGGCAAGCTTCTGCGGGTCGTCCTCTGCCGGCGTGTGGAGGTCAAGAATCAGGTTGCCGTTGTCGGTGATGAATGTCTCACCATCACGCGTCCGAACGATCGGCTTGCCGAGGTTTGCCAGCCGTCGCTCAGTAACCTTCCAGCCGTAGGGAAGCACCTCGACCGGAACCGGCACATGTGTGTAGGCGTCCGGCAGGCGATCCACGACTTTCGTTTCGTCTACGATCAGCACGAATTCCCTGGCGGCCATCGCGACGATCTTCTCGCGAGTGAGCGCGCCGCCGAGTCCCTTAATCGCTCCGAGCGAGTACCGGTCAACGGCATCCGCTCCGTCGATGGCTATATCCAGCTCTGCTTCAAGATCCCCCAGTGTGATGCCGCAGGTACGGGCAAGCTCAGCGGTCCGTTCCGAGGACGCGACCGCATGGATGCGCAGCCCGTGGGCGACCCGCTGGCCAAGCTCGCGCACGAAAAGTTCCGCGGTTGAGCCGCTTCCCAGACCGACGCGCATGCCGTCGAACACCAGCCGAGCGGCCGCTTCGGCGACGCGTTGTTTGTATTCAGTGTTTCGTGACGACCTATTATCAATATTCATGGCAGCAGGATACTGCAACCCCATCTGAAGCGCACCGGATACGCCGACACGATAGGATTACGTCTTGAGTCAGAGTCGAAATCCGGGAGACCGCAAGCAAGGTGAGCAGTACCGCAAGCGAATCACATATCCGTGTCTGGGCGGAGCAACTGGGTGAAAATCAGGTGCTGCTGACCTGGGCCTGGGATGAAGCCGCCGACTCGATGCGCGACATCGACGCTGACCGTCGTGCGGTCGCCGCAACGGTCAGCGTGCTGCCCGGCATCACCACGAGCGAAGTCGCTGCCGATGGCGTGACCGTGCAATACGACAGCGAGCAAACCTCAAAGGTGGACATCGCAGCGGCGGTTCGCTCGGCGCTGACGCAGCCGGACGATTTACGCACGCGCGCCAATGGTCTGATGCGTCGCGCTCCGGCCTACCTTTCGCTTGCCCGCGCGCTGGCGCTGGATGAGCGCGTCAGTCCGGTGCCTGAGGCGGCCCGACAGGCAGCGACGCGATCGACTTCGCCGTCCACGCTGCCGCTGCGCTTTGTGCCCGGCTTCCCGCTCATCTCCAAGGTGATCGGCATCCTGCCAGTTCTTGGGACCCTGAGTAGCTGGAGCCGTGAGGCATCGCCCGAGGTTGTTGCGGAACACCTGACCTCAACGGGGCTCAGTCGCGAGCAGATCGACGTAGATCTGGCAACGGCCCGAGAGTGCGTCGAGTTTGCCCGTCGCTTTGCAGGCGACAAGGCTGGGCAGGCCGCGACGCGCGCCGCCTCGGCTATCGCCCGCGCCCGATCTGTTACCCGCGAGTGGGTGCATCAGCGCACCACCCCGCCCGATTCCGAGGACACTCAGGGCTCGATCTGATCGGGCTGGATCACCGGTGTGGTCGCTGGCGTCGCCGGTGTACCCGGCGTCGGTGTCCCTGCCGCCGGGAGCGGAGATCCCTCTGAATCAGAATCCATCGGGCGGGTAGCGTTCGCGTCATCGGGCAGGTTCGCCGCGAGATTCCGCAACGAATCCCAATCACCAACGAGATAGTAGCCGCCATCAATCCAGGACTCCTGAACGTATGGCGCGAGCGAATGCGAATAGATGTTGGCCTGATCGATCTCCTGTCCCAACCGTGCCAACGACAACATCTGGCGCAGCGACAGGTCGGTTCGGACAGAGTCGCCAACTTCGGCCAGGAGCTCCGGGATCTTCGTGACTGCTCCAGTGCCAATCGCACGGTCGCGAATTGCCATGAGGACCTGCTGCTGACGCGCCTGACGGGCGAAGTCACCGTCGTCGTGGCGGGTACGTGAGTAACGCACCGCCGTCGGCCCATCCATCATCTGCAGACCGGGCGTGAAATAGACACGTGTGTAACCGTAATCGCCAGTTGGGTACTGGTCGTCCTTGACGATACCCGGCACATCGATGATGACGCCGCCAAGCGTATCGATGACGCGCTCCATGCCGATAATGTCGACTTCGGCGAAGAAGTCGATCCTGATACCGAAGTTGTATTCAACGGTCTGCGCCGCCAGCGTCGGACCGCCGCCCGGGATGTTGTCATTCAGCTCGCCATAGGGGTAGGCGGCATTGATCTTCGTTGCGCTGTAACCGGGAATCTCAACAAGCAGGTCACGAGGAATCGACATCATGTCGACGCGCTTGTTGACCGGATCAACGCGCACGACGATCATCGTGTCGCTGCGCGGTGGTCCCTCTTCGCCTTCGCGCGCGTCGACACCTAGCAGCAGAATGTTGATCGGCTGCGTGCCGTCCCACTCAGGATAGGGCGTTGGCGTTGGTCCGGGTTGTGTCGGCGTGACGTCTGGTTGCGTCACTACCGTCGAAGCCGCAGCGACGGAGGTGCCAGTCGCAGACGGCAGCGTCGCGGTTGCTTCGGGGACAACCGGAGGCGGCGCTGTGGATTCCGCGAAATGCTCGCGCTCTACCGGAGTAACGAAGACCTTGCCGGCCGCGTTGCGTGCTTCGATTGCAATAGGTACTGCTACGGACGCGGCCCAGACCGCCATCGCCAAAGGAAAAAAGAGCAACAGTATCGTGGCGATCACGCGAACCGAGCGGGTTGGCCGTCGCCGAGCGGCCCGCAGAAAGGCCGGCAAGCGCATCGTCTGGCCGAGATCCGGCTTTGGCTCACTGACTTCCTGATTTGCGGAATATGAGCGAGCGCCCTTGGAGCGGGGCAGCGGATAGCGCGGTTGCACGACGCGACCGCGCCGACGTACCGTCGATGACAGGTATTGATTGGGTTGCCGGCGTCGCTTCATGTACCTCGCGCGGTTGCGTCAAATCGTCGATATGACAACCGCTGTAGAGCATACACGTCACGCACCGGCGCTGATGTGCTTCTGCGCTGTCGACGCCTAGGTCGCCGGAACAGAGCTCGTGGCAGCCTGCTTCAGCTCTTCAAACAGCGCCGCCGTCCACTCCTTAGTCCGCTCTTGTCGGAAGCGTTCGATGTTCTCGCGCACCGCTGCCCTGGTGTTGGCCGGCATGCGGTCGTAGGTGCGATTGGCGCCTTCCAGCTCCGGATGAGCGGCCGCAAAGCGGCGTGTCTCGGCTGCCATGTCATCGTAGGCGACCTGCGGTCGCTCGATGACATAACCCCGTTCTCGGCCGTCTCGGGCGAGCACGATGAAGACCGGGATCGCCTGATAGCCGTCTTTCCGAATGTACGATGCGGCGACGTCCCGATGCTCGTCGCGCCGCAGAACCCGAAGGTCCACATTGGACGACTCGCGCGCCAGTCGGGCGACTGGCGGAATGAACTGCGCCGAGTCACCGCAAAAATCCTCGGTCAGAACAAGGATCCTGACGGGATCATTCTCAAAGGCGAGGCGCTGCTCGTCAGTCAGGACCGTCGTCTCTATGCGCTCAGCAAACACCTCGCGGTTTATCGCCATACTCCTGACGTATTCATCAACTTCCATTGCGGAATCCCACAATTCAGACGCCGTCATTTTCACTCCCTTGGTGTAGGATCCTCGTCGGACGCTTGCATTTGCTGCAACAGGATCGCATCCAGCCTATTCCCAAATGCAGATGGCGTCTCACTCGTCACCGAGCAGGTCAGGCCGAGAGGAGCACGTCACGCCAGCGCCGATGGTTGTTCCGGAAATCAATCAGGTAGTGGCGAACGAAATCGCCGACATCGCGCGCGCGTTGCCGTACCGCGAGTCTGTCGGCGTGGATCGGGATCGCGTCTACTGGATCGAGGTCCCGGGTCGCCAGCGTATCGGCGTCGCGTTTGCCCCGGACACTCCCGGCGGGCCGGCCTGGATGATCGCCTTCGACATGACATTGATGGGACGCGTATCCAGAAGCGACATACGCGCCGTCGTTGAGCTCTTTGCGGGCCGAGGCGCTCAATGGGAAGACGCACCGATCACCGACGTGGCCCCGAATCTGATGATGGTTCGCGTGCGCGCGCAATAACCGATACATCCCTCTGCATCGCCGGACGCCCAGGAGATCTGCGACATTCGTCGTAGCCGCGCTCTGGGATGGTTGCGACAAATGGTCATTGCCGCGCGGGTGGGGGCATGGCATCGTGACGCAAGATCGTTTGCACTCCGTCATGGGAAAGGGTCGTTGTGTCGGACATCGTCGTGCAGGAACCCCCAACAGCTCAGCGGACCTCGCTGGCCGACAAGCTCCGCGATCTGCTGCGGACGCATCCCGGTCCAGTCTGGCTGATGGCGTTCTGCAACCTGGTGCTCTGGACGGGTCGCGGTATGACGATCCCGTTTCTGGTCATCTTCTTCTCACAGATTGTCGGTCTGCGAGCGAGCATAGTCGGCAGCGGCATAGCCGTCGCAAGCCTGGGCGGCATCGGATTCCTGACGTTGGTGGCCGGACAGATTGATCGCCGTGGCGGCCGTCCGGTGTTGCTGGCCTGTATGGTAACGCTGGCGATTGCGACTGTGATCTACCCGTGGGGCACCTCAATCTGGTCGTTCCTCGCCATCACCGCCGTCCTCAACTGCGCCAGCCAGGTCTACTGGCCTTCGTCTGACGCGACGATCGCGTCGCTGACCAAGCGCGCGCTGGTTGCCGAGGCGATGTCAGTGCTGCACGTGGCCAACGCTATTGGGCTCGGGCTTGGCGGCATGATCGGCGGCCTCATCGTCGCCGGCGGCGGCATGCGTGAATACCGGATGCTGTTCCTGATCAGCTCGTTGCTGATCGCCGGGGCGGCGCTGCTGGTCTGGCGCATGGTGCCGGCGATCCGGCTGCCTTCCACCAACGAAGACGGACGGCACGGCACCTGGGCGGATGTCATCGCCGACCGGACGTTCATGTTCTCGATGACAATCATGTTCATCCTCGTCTTCGGCTTCACGCAGATCACGATGAGTGTCCCGGCGTTCTTCCGCGAAGAAGCCGGCATCGGCGAGGGCACGATTGGCGGCCTGTTCTTGCTGAATACACTGATCGTCGTATCGACGCAGATTCCGATTGCCGCCTGGATCAACCGCGGTCGCGTCGGACCACCGCTGATCGGTGGCGCGATCTTCTGGATGATCGCGTTCGTCTTTGTGCTGGCAACCCCGTCATTCGGAGTCGCAGCCGGTGCGGCGGCATTCATCGCGTTCACAGCCGGCGAGGTGCTCTTCATGCCGGTAACGGCTGTTGTGCCAGTTCGTCTGGCGCCGATTCACCTGCGCGGTCGCTACTTCTCGGCAACGAGCATCGTCTGGGGCGGCTCATATGCGGTGGCCACGTTCGCAGCCGGCGTCGGCCTAGACCTGCCAAACCCGGCCATCATCTGGCCGATGATGGCTGTGCTGATGGTAGTCGGCGCAGTACTCGCAGTTCCGTTTGCGCGCTCGCCTCGCGTGGCCCTGTCATCAGATAACTCGTAAGCCTCGTCTGGAGCGAATCCCGTCGCCGCTCCTGTATGCGGCCGATGTCATCCAGAGGACTCCAACGGCCTCTGTTAAGCGCGGCACGATCATGTCTTCAACGTCGTGCATCTGACCAACGCGTGCATGCCACTAGTGAGTCGAATTGTGCAAATGCCCAATCGCTCACCGAAGGGCGCGCCGATGCTCTTCCGTGGCTCGCGAATTGCATCACCTGCTCCACGCAGAGCCGCTGTCCGTTGCCTGGTCGTCGAAGCGAAGAACATCCTCAACGGACTCTTCTGTTCCCGACCTCACCCGACGTATCACGCAGCCAGTTCAGATGGATTGCATCAACGACCTTCAGATCGTTGGATGTGGAGATCGTAAATGCCCCTATCCGGATCGCCGCGCTTCGAAGATATTGCCGTGCATGTTGGACGTGAGGCCGCGCGACTACTCATCGCCGATGTTGATGTTGTCGACGAGAGCGGAACCGTCGTTTCGCGATCAGCATCACCGCGCGCGAACGCCGGTCGCTCGGCACGCGAGGTGTTGCGTGTTCCGATCGAGCTGGATTCCCAGCGAGGAGAGGTTGTCGTTTTCGGCTGTGGTGGGCGTTCGCCCGTTCCCCAGAATGTCGCTCGCGCCCTCATCGATCTCATGGTCACCCAGGCCGTCGGATCAACCAGCAAATCAGACTATCGGGAGTTGCGCGACAAATTCATTCTGGATCTGGTCACCGGTGTCCTGACGGACGACGAAGAGATCGCTCGCGATGCCCAGATTCTCGAGATGGACCTGACACCTCCACGGGCCGTCATTCTGATCGATGCATCGTCATACATCCTTGAATCGATGCCTTACGAATCGAATCAGCTCAGCCATCGGATCGCGCGCCGGAGAGCAGCGACAGCGATCAGTGTCATTGCGTCGTTCTTCAAGCTGCCAAACCATGCGATTTGCGGCTACATCGGCAACGGCGAGGTCGCAGTCCTGAAGGCCGCCTCAACCCAGGATCTCGCTCCCTGGACAAATGGCGATTTAGATCGTGCCGACCAAACCGCATCATGGGCGAATCTGGCGGCACTGAAGCGCGCGGCTGCGGCGCTGCAGGCGCGGCTGCACCATGATCTCGGTTGCGACATACACGTCGC
>JBDHWD010000111.1:0-9646 GCA_039810005.1 Thermomicrobiales bacterium
CGTTCACGACGCAGGGCGGGCAGGATCGACGATGGAAACTCCAGATCGTCCACCGGCACGACGACGTTGTCGCCCGGTTGCCAGTCGATCAACGCATAGATCGCGTTGACCCCTTCCGAGGCACTACCCAGCAACGCCACATCGCCAACATCGACGCCGAGCATTGCCGCAAGCCCTTCGCGACACGCAAACGCCGTCGCATCCTGCGCTCGGCGACCAGCGCTTCCGCTCGCCTTATCGACAAAGTAGCGTGCGGCCGCATCGACAGCACTGGTCGGCGCGAGTCCCTCGCCGGCCGTCAGCAGATATGCGCGCTCGTCCCCGCCGATGAATCGATCCTTCGCCACAAGCGCATTGCCGTCCATCGCTCCCACCTCTCCCACTTCCCGGATCACGCTCGCGCATTGTCGTGCGCAACGATGCTGTTGACAACGCCAGGCTGGGGCCGCATCGTCCGTTCTGTACTCGATGGCATGAAGGAGTGAGCGCGTGACACGTGTGTTCGTAACGGTCGACATCGAAGGAATTGCCGGCGTTGTGCATGGTTCCGAGGGATCACCAGGCAATCCGGAATACGAGCGTGCGCGGCGGCTGATGACAGCCGAGGCGAGTGCCGTGGTCGCCGGCATATTTGACGCCGATCCCGAGGCAGCTGTCTCGGTCGTCGATGTCCACGGGCCCTATCGCAACATAATCCCCGAGGGGCTGGACGAGCGCGCAACCCTGAGCCGCGGCAAGCCACGGCACTTCGGGATGATGGACGGCATCGACGGCGGCTACGACCTCGCGATGTTCATCGGCGTGCATGGACGCGCGGGCAGCGACGCCTCCGTGCTCAGCCACACGTTCACCGGCACGATCCTCGATGTCACGATCAATGGCAAGCCGATGGGCGAGCTAGGGCTGAATGCAATGATGGCCGGTGCCTACGGCGTGCCTGTCGTGCTCGTGGCCGGCGATCAGTCAGTTGAGGCAGAGGCGCGCGACCTGTTCGGGGATGGGCCCGAGATCGTCACCGTCAAGCACAGCCGTGCACACCTTGCATCCGAATCCGTCCACCCCAACGTCGCATGCAGAATGCTCCGCGAGGCGGCCGCCAGGGTCGTTCGCGACCGCCCCGACAGTAGCCCGCTGATTGTCGATACACCGGTCGAGGTCACGGTCACGCTGGCGCGGCCCGTCCTGGCCGATCTGGTTGCTATGCTGGACGACGTCGAGCGTATCGACGGTCGCACGCTGCGCTTCACGCGCCCGACCGTGCCGGACGCCTATCGCATCCTGCGGCTGGTGACTGTACTTTGCTCGACGCCCGTGTAGGAGAGACCTCACCCCCCGGCCCCCTCTCCCGCGGGGAGAGGGGGTGTCATGCTGCCAACGAAATGGTTGCCGCGCTGACGTGTGTGATCACCAGGATGTTCTGATGGGTTTGGGCGTACGGGCCAGTCCTTCCCCACCTCCGCTACACTCTCTGCAGGTCATTCGCTGGGACGACGGCTGGGAGCATGCATGACAGCTGAGGCAAACAAAGAGCTCGCGAGGCGGTTCTTCGAAGAGGTCTGGAACGCCGGCGATGAGGCCGCGATCGATCGCTACATTGCCGAGAACGCGGCCGGGAACGATGCCGACTTCGGGGCGGGCCGCGAGGCGTTTCGGAACCAGTGGCGTCAGTGGCAGCGCGCTTTCCCGGACCTGCATTTCGCCGTCGAGGACATCATCGCGGAAGGCGACCGCGTCGTGACACGCTGGACGCTCACCGGCACGCAACAGGGCGAGTTTCTCGGCATCCCAGCGACAGGACGCTCGATCAGTGTGACCGGCATGAGCCTCGACATCATTCGTGACGGTCAGATCGTCGAAGGGTTCGACGGCTGGGATGCGCTCGGGCTGCGTCGGCAACTCGGTGCGACGACGCTGGAGTAGTACATGACAGATGTCCTGAACCGCACCTCACCGATCCTTTCGACAACGGCACCGATGATTCGCGTTGAGAACCTGGTCAAGCTATATGGGCAGAAACGCGCAGTCGACGACATAACGTTCGATGTCGGAGCGGGCGAGATCTTCGGTCTGCTGGGGCACAATGGCGCAGGCAAGACAACGACGATCCGGATGCTGACCGGCAGGACGCGGCCCACCAGCGGCCGCGCATCGATCGCCGGGCACGACGTGGTCAGCGACCTGACAGCGGTCAAGCCGATCATCAACCTCGTCTTCGAAGATCAGAACCTCTACGACCGGATGTCTGGCCGCGAGAATCTGACGTTCTTCGCCGACCTCTACGATATGCCACGCTCGCGGGTCGATGAGCTGCTTGAGGCGGTGAACCTCGTTGATGCAGCCAAACAGAAGGTCAAGTCCTATTCGACCGGCATGAAGCAGCGCTTGCTGATTGCTCGATCCCTGATCAACGAGCCGCGGCTGCTGTTCCTCGATGAGCCGACGCGTGGGCTGGACCCAACCTCGGCCCGCGACATTCGCCAGATCGTCAGCGACCTGAGCGATCGCGGCACAACCGTCTTCCTGACGACGCACTACATGGACGAGGCAGACGAGCTCTGCGATCGGGTCGCGTTCCTCAGCCAGGGCAAGATCGTCGCGCTCGATGCCCCGCGCGAGCTCAAGCTACGCTACGGGCAGCGCACCGCCACAGTGCTGCTCGATACGCGGGACGAGCACACCCTGGCGCTCGACGACCCGAACGACGCAGCGCAGCTCGAAGCGTGGATGCGCGACGGCCGCGTGCTGACGATTCACTCGCAGGAAGGCACGCTTGAGGACGTGTTCATCGCTCTGGCTGGACGCTCGCTGAACTAGCGTCGCCGGAAGATGCCGAGGAACGGCGACCCGGTGCCAAGCAGGAAGCCAAAGTCGTACCAGCCGCCCTGACGCGCGACGTCATAGAGCGGCTGATCCTCCAGCCTGCCGAACAGGTGAACGATCAGGACAATCCAGGCCGTCAGCCCGTTCCACAAGCCCCAGAGCAGGTCGTGGTACCACATCCAAATGTCCTCTCACTGCCCTTTGGCGCGCGATGTACGCGCCACGCTCATGCTGCCCTTTGACAGGTGATCGGTCGATTACTATACTGCAATCGTCTTCTGAAAATTGGTCAGTCCACTAGGCCAGTACGGCGAAGTGGTGAACGCAATGTCTGATGATCTGACCATCGAGCCGGTCAACCGTTCGCGGCTATCCCAGCGCATCGTGCTGCGGATCTGCGAGCTGATCCGCGACAATCGCCTCGTAGCAGGCGACCGGCTGCCGCCGGAGCGTGAGCTTTCCGAGCGGCTCCAGGTCAGCCGCGCCTCGCTGCGCGAAGCCCTGACCGCACTGGAGCTGGCCGGCATCGTCGAGACCCGCCACGGCGACGGCACGCGCGTGCGCGATTTCCACGAGCTTGGCGTCACGTCGCCATTGGCGCTGGCCCTCTCAGCCACTGATGACCTCGTCGGCGATCTCTGGGAGCTGCGCCTCATCTTCGAGCCGGCACTGGCAGCGCAGGCGGCGCTCCGGGCGAGCGACGACGACATCGCCGCTATGCGCGCTGCCAACGACGAGATCGCGCGGCTGGCGAGTCAGCTGGAATCAGCCGAACGCACTATCGATCTCGACCGCGAGTTCCACGCCGCCATCGCCCGCGCCTCCGGCAACCGCGCTGCGCTGCGCGTACTCCAGCTGCTTAACGAGCTGCTGCTCACCAGTCGAAGGCACTTTGCCGCTGAACCCAGCCGCCGCCGCCGCACGGCCGCACGACATAACGAAATCATCGACGCTATCGAACGACGCGATCCTCCGGCGGCACGCGACTCGATGCTGCGCCATCTCCAGGATGTTGAGCTCTACATCGTCGGGAGTGTGCTGGAGGAGCATCTGGACGAATCGCCGGACGACGGAATCGGCTCACCCTCGCGAGGCGTGACCAACGACGCTATCGCAGTGCGAAAGGCCGGACGAGAAGGAAAGGGAGGTGGTGACACAACCACGTGATGCGCTGGGAGCCACCGACCGGCGCGGCCTCGATTCATCGACGTTGAGCATATGTGGGGCATCGACATGGTGTTGGATCAAGTCCAAGTGGGAGGAAGTGACATGCGCATCGCACGCGAGTCTTCGAATTTCAACATTCGCGAGCAGGCTGGAGAACTGCTACGGTCGCGGCTGACACGTCGCGGTGTACTGCAGCGCGCTGGTCTTATCGGGATCGGCCTCACGGCCATCAGCCCGCTGCTCGCTGCATGTGGGGGCGATGACGAGGAAGACACGCCCTCGAGTGGTGGCTCGGCAACCGAACCATCGAGCGGCGGAACCGCTACTGAACCATCGACTGGCGGATCTGAGACCAGCCCCGAGGCGGAGACTCCGACCGAGGGTGGCGAGTCCGCGACGGAATCGACCGGCGGCGAAGCCGAGAGTGGCACGGCCGGCGGCAAGCTGATACTGGCACTGAACTCTGACTTGACGACGATGGACCCGCACAAGTCGACTGCCGCAGTCGACCGGCAGGTGTATCAGCTGATCTACGACAAGCTTGTGGATATCGACGAGACGCTCAACATCGTGCCGGAACTCTCCAGCGATTGGGAGATCTCGTCTGACGGCACGGAGTACACCTTCACGCTCGTCGAAGGCGTGACCTTCCACGATGGCGAAGCGTTCAACGCGACGGCAGCCAAGGCCAACTTCGATCGCATGCTCGACGACGCGACAGCCTCGCCACGCAAGAGCGAAATTGCGCAGATTACGAACGTCGAAGCTGTCGACGACACCACGCTGAAATTAACCCTCTCTCAGGCCTTCTCGCCATTACTGGCGACGCTCTCCGACCGCGCCGGGATGATGATCTCGCCGAAGGCGATCACCGACCTGGGCGACGACCTGGCTCGCCAGCCGGTCGGTACCGGCGCATTCACGTTCGTCGAGTGGGTGAAGGACGACCACCTGACGGTCAAGAAGAACGACTCGTGGTGGCAGGATGGCCTGCCATACCTCGATGAAGTGACCTACAAGCCGATCACCGACGCGTCAGTTCGTCTGACAGCGCTGCGCACGAATGATGTCCAGATGATCGACCAGCTGTCGGCCAAGGACGTCCAGGCGGTTAAGGCAGACAACTCCCTTGTCTACGATGAGGTTGCCGGACTGGGCTTCACCTACATCACGCTGCATTGCGGGAAGCCGCCGTTCGACGTGAAGGAGCTGCGGCAGGCAGTCGCCTGGTGTCTCGATCGCGACGCCATCAACCAGGCGCTGTTCTTCGGCACCGGCGCACCGGCCCAGACACCGATTCCACCCAGCTCGTGGGCATACGACGACTCGGTGCAGGTCTACAGCCAGGACTACGACAAGGCGAAAGAGTTGCTGGCGGCCGGCGGCAAGCCGGACGGCTTCGAGTTCACGATGCTGGTGACGAATACGCCGGATGCGCAGCAGCTCGCTGAGGCGTACAAGGCGCAGCTCGCTGAAGCCGGCATCACCGCCAATCTGGAGCTTCTAGAGTTCGGCACGCTGCTCGACCGATCCAACAGCAGCAACTTCGAGGCGGTGAGCCTCGGCTGGAGCGGTCGGCCCGATCCCGACGGCAATATCTACGGCTACTTCCACAGTGACGGCGGCCTGAATCGCGGCGAGTACAGCAACCCGGATGTCGACAAGCTCCTTGAGGAAACCCGCGCCAAGGCGACGACGGAGGAGCGCAAGCCGATCTACTCCGAGGTGACCAAGATGATCGCAGAAGATGCGCCGATGATCTTCGTGCGCTTCCCGGCCGAGATCAAGGTCTGGCAGCCAACGGTGAAGGGCTTTGTCCACGTGCCTGACGGCATGATGCGCATGGACAAGGTATCAGTCGACCAGGGTTCATAACACCCGCGCTGGATGGGTGGCGGTCGCCTGGCCGCCACCCGGATAGAAACGGGAGGGTGAATGGGACGTTACATACTTCGTCGGCTGGTGCAGATGGTGCCGGTGCTCTTCCTCGTCTCACTGATCGTCTTCTCACTCCTGCATCTCACACCTGGCGACCCGGCGATCTCGATGCTCGGCGAGGAAGCAACGCCGGAGTCGGTCGCGGCCTTGCGCGAGAAGCTTGGGCTGGATCAGCCGCTGCCGGTGCAGTACGTGCGCTGGCTCGGTGCCGTCCTGCAGGGCGATCTGGGACGATCGATCCGGTCGAACCAGCCGGTGTCGGAGGCGATTTTCGACCGCCTGCCGGTCACCATTGAGCTATCGCTACTCTCGGCGCTGATCGCGCTCATCATCGCCATCCCGGCCGGCGTCATCTCAGCGATGCGCCGCAACTCGCCGCTGGACACCAGCGCGACAACGATCGCGCTGCTCGGCGTGTCGTTGCCCAACTTCTTTCTGGCGATCCTGCTCATCTTCGGGCTGTCGCTGAAGCTGGGCTGGCTGCCGCCGATCGGCTACACGCCGTTCCTCGATGATCCGGTCGAGAACCTGCGCAAGATGATCATGCCGGCGGTGACGCTTGGCACGGCGCTCTCAGCGATCGTCATGCGCATGATGCGCTCGTCGCTCCTGGAAATCCTCGATGAGGATTACGTGCGGACGGCTCGTGCGAAGGGGCTGAACGAGGCGAATGTTGTTCGTCGTCACGCGATGCGCAACGCGCTCATCCCTGTCGTCACCGTCGTCGGCTTGCAGATCGGTGGGCTGCTCGGCGGGGCGATCATCACTGAGTCGATCTTCGTCCTGCCCGGCATCGGGCGCCTGCTGGTTGACTCGATCTTCCAGCGCGATTTCCCGCTCGTGCAAGGCGTCGTCCTGTTCGCCTCGCTCGCATTCCTGTTCGCCAATCTGGCCGTTGATCTGCTCTACGCCGTGCTCGATCCGCGCATTCGGTACGCATAAGGGGATGGCCGTGGTGGCTGGGGAGTTGAGGGGCTGAAGCAATGGAATCGACACCTACCTCTGCTGCAACGACCGGGGGCGTCGAGCAGGCAGCGCAACGCCAGCGCAGCGTCGGCGTGCGCAGCTTCTTCGAGCGTCTGTTCAAGACGCGACTGAGCGCAGTTGCGCTGGCGATCATCGTCCTGATGATCCTGATGGCGATCTTCGCGCCACTCATCGCGCCGCAAAAGCCGGACGCGGTCGACTTCGCGGCAGTACTGAAGGGGCCAAGCCGCGAGCATCTGCTCGGCACCGACAACCTCGGACGCGACGTGCTGAGCCGGACGATCTACGGCTCGCGTGTGTCGCTGCAGGTCGGCATCATCGCCGTCGGCATCTCGCTGATCATCGGCACGGTGCTCGGCCTGGTCGCCGGATACATGAGCGGCACGTTCCTCGATTCGCTGATCATGCGCTGCATGGATGCGCTGCTGGCCTTCCCGACACTCGTTCTGGCATTGGCGATCACCGCCGCGCTTGGGCCGAGCCTGACCAATGTGATGATCGCGGTCGGGGTCGTCGGCATCCCGTCCTATGCTCGACTGATCCGTGGGCAGGTGCTATCGGTCGGCCAGCATGAGTACGTCGAAGCGGCGCGCACGTCAGGGGCGTCCGACGCCCGCATCATCTGGCGCCACATCCTGCCGAACGTCACCGCGCCGCTGATCGTTCAGGCATCGATCGGCGTCGCGTTTGCGATCCTGGCCGAGGCGAGCCTGTCGTTCCTCGGACTGGGAGTCCAGCCACCGACGCCAAGCTGGGGTGGGATGCTTTCGATCGGGAAGGACTATCTGCAGTACGCGGCCTGGATGGCACTCGTTCCGGGCGCTGCGATTTTCCTGATCGTGCTGGCGTTCAACTTCCTGGGCGATGGTATCCGGGACGCGCTCGATCCGCATCTACGCAATCGATAGTCGCCTCGACTCACTCGCTATACTCGTGACGGCTTTGGACACGGATTTGGGCGAGAGGAAGTGGTGTGTCGATCCAGCGAATCCTGACCATCTTTCGGCGCGATTTTCTGGATGCGATGCGGGACGCACGAATTCTCGTCGCGATTCTCGTTCCGTTCGGGCTGGGCATCTTCTACAACGTCGTCATGGACTCGAACGATCCGGTCCTGTCTGCCACGCTCGTCTATTCGAGTGCCGACTCGACGACCTTGCCTGACACGATCAAGCAAGTTGGCGGCGCTGACGTCACACTCAAGATCGAGCAGGTTGCAGACGAAGCAGCTGTCAGAAAGGCAATTGACGACGAAGATGCCGATCTCGGGCTGGTGATCCCGGCCGGATTCGACGCCGCGATCAGCAGCGGCCAATCGCCGCCGCTCACCGTGATTCGCTCGGAGTCCACCGGGTTTGCAACGCAGTACCTGTTATCGTCGCTGGAGGCCGCGCTGCGCGCGCAGGCTGGTCAGCAAGCTCCGGCGCAGGTGTCAGTTGAGACGATCAGCAAGCCGACAACAACGATCTCGCTGATCGAGGACCTCGGTCTCAATACCTACTTCGTTCTTTCGGCGCTGATGATGCAGATCGCCATGATCACGATGTATGCGGTGCCGTACATCCTGGCCGAGGAGAAGGAGCGCCGCACGCTCGACGCACTGGTGATGATCGCCTCGCCGTGGGATGTGATCGCGGCCAAGGCGCTGTTCGGTCTCGCTTACGTCGCCATCTCGACGCCGCTACTCCTGGCCGTCACGCAGATCACGCCGACGCACGCATTGAAGTTTGTCGTCGCTGTCGGCCTGCTCGCGATCGTGCTCGATGGTGTTGGGCTCCTGCTTGGGAGCGTTCTGAATCTGTCGCAGCTCACCACCTGGGGTGGCGTGTTGATCCTGCCGGTTGTCGGACCCGCGTTCGTCGCCGGTATTCCATTGCCGGGCATCGCCGAGAAGATCCTGCAGGTCTTCCCGACGACGCACGCGATGCGCCTGGCTGTCGACTCCCTGGCCGGGACACCAATCTTCAACACGACTGCGCTGTCCATTGCTGTCCTGGTTGCCTGGGCGGTCGTCGTCTATGGCTTCAGTCTCTGGACGCTGGCACGCCGCGAGGCGTGACAAGCGCATCCAGCAGGCGCTGCGTCGCTGCCGCGATCTCAGCGACCGCGCCGTCGAACACGTCGGCATTGGCGCGCGAAGGCACTCGATAGCCGCTCACCTTGCGGACAAACTGCAGCGCCGCTGCCTCGATCTCTTCCGGCGTGGCGGGCTCATCGGCGCGGCGAAGCTGCTTGATACTTCGGCACATGGGCTACTCCCTGGCTTCCGTCAGACGAGCTCTCCAGCGGCGTACTGCTGGCGCAATTCCGGGATGACGCGCTCGGCGATCTCAATAAACATCGGCGGCAACGTCGAGAACGGCGTATTGAACAGGAACGTCCGCACGCCGATTCGGGCGTAGTCGATCACATGCTGACGGAACGTGTCGATCGACTCCAACGGTTTGGCGTAGGCCGAGATGACCCAGCGAATCTCACCCGGGTCGCGACCGATCTCGCGGCAGTATTCGATGAGCTTCACCCCGTTGGCTGCAAATTCGGCCGGGTCCTCGCCGCCGTCCCAGAGATCGGCGTAGCGTGCGACATGGCGCAGCATCCGGTTGCCGGCCGTGCCGATCAGGACGGGGATGTGGCCGTTGACCGGCTTCGGCTCGAACGGAGCGTTCTCAGCGGTGTAATAGTCGCCGTGGAATGTGGTGCGCTCCTGCGTCTCAAGCTGGCGCATCAGCTCCAT
>JBDHWD010000112.1:0-9368 GCA_039810005.1 Thermomicrobiales bacterium
GCGTCTCCGATACACTCATCTGCGAGATTGTCATGCCAGTTTCGTGCCGTAAGACAGGCTGAAGAAATCATGTTGCGTCGAATAGTTTCGTGCTGCTTCCTTATCGGGCTCGTGTTGATCGTCGCCGGTTGCGATACGGAGGCATTCAGTGCCACTTCAACTGCATCAACCGGAGTCCAGACTCCTTCTCCAACATCGTCAGATTCACCGTCGCTTGGCGCTCGTGCGACGCAGAAAGCACAGGCTGACGGCCAGTCCGGCACATCTGCAGCGCCCAACGGGACGCTCGCGTGGGTCGATCGCGTCGTCGATGGCGACACGATCATGGTCGAGCTGAATGGGCAAGTTGAGCGCCTGCGCTACATCGGGGTTGATGCTCCCGAGTCTGTGCGACAGAACTATCCCGTTGAGTGCTTCGGCCCGGAAGCAAGCGATGCCAACAAGCGTCTGGTCGATGGTCGCGAGGTGATGCTGGTCAAGGACGTGAGCGACCGGGACCAGTATGGCCGACTCTTGCGCTATGTCTATGTCCAGAATGACAGCACCGGCGAATGGGTGTTCGTCAACCTGCTCCTGGTCGAAGAGGGCTACGCCAACTCAGTGACGTTTCCGCCGGATGTGGCGCACCTTGCCGAGTTTCGGGCAGCCGAGCGTGAGGCGCGCGAAGAGGGTCGCGGCCTTTGGGGCGCCTGCTCGGTGCGCTAGTCTCGGCTAACCGTCCATCACCGTATCGAGGAGCCGCAGCAGGTTCCCGCCAAGAATCCCGCGGATCGCAGGCTCGTCGTATCCGCGCGCAAGCAAGCCGGCCGTTACGTTCGGAAACTCGCTGATCGTTGAGAAGCCGGTCGGCAAGTCGGAAGGAGCGTGCGACAGCGGCTCGCCCGGGCCGGAGCGCAGGTAATCGACGAAATCTGGGCCGAGCGCGACGTGCTCATGGCCGGCAAGCGATGCGACGTGATCGAGGTGATCGAGCATGCGCTCCAGGCTCGCCTCGTCGCGATCGTCGGCGATGAACTGCGCCACGGCGTTGATGCCGATAATGCCACCACTGGCGGCGATCGCGCGGATCTGGTCGTCGTCCAGGTTGCGAGGGTGCTTGCAGAGTGCGAGCGCGTTGGAGTGCGAGGCGATGACCGGCCGCTCACTGGCTTCGATCAGGTCCCAGAACGAGCGGACCGATAGATGCGAGGCATCGAGCAGGATGCCGAGGCGATTGGCTTCCGCAACCATCTCCCGACCGAGCTCCGTCAGCCCGCCGTTGGCGCGCGCTTCGCCGATGCCCTCAGCCAGCAAATTCCGCTGGTTCCAGGTGAGGCCGAGGACGCGCACACCCAGCTCGTAGAACATGCGCAGCGACGCAACACCGTCCTGAATCGGCTCGCCGCCTTCCATCGCCAGCACAAATGCGATGCGGCCAGCAGCGATTGCGCTGTCGATCTCAGCGCGGGAGCGGCAGAGCGCGACGTCCGGCGTCTCATCAATATCAGCCAGTGCGGAGCCAACCAGCGTCACGGCGCGGCGCAGAGCGCGATCCGGCTTGTGCTCCTCTTCGGTGTAGAGCGTCGTCACGATCAGATTGACACCCGCCGCCCGCCAGGCCGGGACATGCAGGCGGGCAAGGACTTCTCTCTCGCCGACGAGCCGTCGGCGCGTGACGTCGCAGAAGACGTCCGAGTGCGCATCGGCAACGATGGCCGAATCGTGAAGAGCACGGGCAGCTGGATCGTTCATCAGTCACTCCTTCATCGGCTGTGGCACACGTCAGGGGTCTTTGACGCGGCATCGTACCCTGCTTTGACCGCGACAGTTGCTAATCCGTCTCAGGTTGCCCTGTGCGAGAGGACAGGTGACATAACACGGGATCCGCGTAGACTGAATGCATCGAGATCGCGCGTAGGCCGCGAACATGTGAATAGCCCGTCATCAACCAGTGTTCACCACCACTCTCACATCCTTCTCGTGAACGGGGGGTTGGAATGGCGACCTTCGGTGTATTGCCCGGCTATCGGAATGTGCTGATTGCGCATGGACCGGATGTCTACTCCGGTGACTCCGACAACGACTACCGCCAGCTTCTGCGTGACAAGCTGTATGACTTCGATCGCGGTCACGTGCGGCGCGGCACGCACGACTTCTGGGTGACCTATCCGGTGCCCCAGGTGACGGACAGGCAGACCGGGAGCCGCGTCCCGTCAGAGCATGCGCACGAGGATATGGGGCTTGAGCCGCGTCCGATGCGCGGGCTCATTCGGATGAACGAGCTGCCGGCGGATCTGAGCATCCCCAACCTGAAGAGCCATCTGCGCGTCGTCTTCGAGGAGATTGGCCATCACTGGCTCGTGCCGGATGACCTCGCCTTCCGCGACGATAATGGCGACGAAATTCGGCTCGATCGCTCGCTAGCGGATCACCTGATTGACGGCGAACCGATCGACGGACTGCCCCTGCTTGGCCGCGAGAACGTCCACTGGAGCCCATACTGGGATGCGGATGCGTCGCCGCTGAATGGTCAGGACTTCGAGCGGCTGCCGGACGACGGCAACTGGCAGCATTGGCGTCATTCTCCAACCTTCGTCGATGACCCGCCGCTGATTTCCAATCACGGGCTGCCGTTCTTCTTCCGTGGCCTTGAGTACAACGATCTGGAGCTGGCGATCATGGGCATGATCGACCCGCAATCTGCCTATCATGGCGGGCTGGTGCGTTGGCTGACTCCGCGCCTGGCTGCGCCGCTGGAATACGAGGCCGGGATCTTCGTGGCGTTCAGTCGTGTCGATATGCTGCGGTTCGGGTTCTTCCGCGACCATCGCGTCCTGGTTGCGCGCCGGACGGGCGAAGCATCGGTGCGTCGGGTGTCGCTCGGCGAGGGCTATCACCCCACGGCGGTTGAGGGGAACAACGCCGTTCGCTTACGGATCGTGCGACGCGGGGACACATACTTCTGCCAGGCGCGCTACAGCCGCCAGCGCACTGACATCGGCAGTGCCGCAGTACGCGGCCTGTTCGACGAGCTGGACAACGCCTTTGGCAGGACGAGCGGAAGCTTCGAGCAGTGGCGGACGGTGCGGTCGCTGGACATTCCCGAACGCCCGCGTGCCGTCGGTCTGTATGTTCTCACCCGCGAAGTGTCGCGGCTGGCCGAGGCGGCGTTCTATAACCTCGAAATCCGTATCGGCAGCCGCACGATCCGCCACCGCTTTGAGAACCGACCGGATGAGGTTGAGCTGAACAAGGCACTCACGGATGTGCCGCAAGACGAGCTGCGCACCCATATCCCGGCGGAGGGCGCTCGCGTCGAGACGCGGAACAACCGGCTCATCATCACCGCGCCGTTCAACCACGAGCACGACAAGGAGCAGAAGGCGTTTGCCGGCACGTCGCGCATCGACCGGATGCCGAAGGTGATCCGGTCTGTACCGGACCGGGACTTCGCAGTCGGTACTGTCGCCTGGATGCGGCGATCGATTCTCCCGCCGTGGGCCGCTGGGGACGCAAAGGGACGCGATTACTGGGGGCGCGAAGGCTCGATCCCGGCCAACCGCGTGATCCTGCCGGATCGGCAGGCGCAGAAGCGCGAACGACCTCGCGACGGGGTCTATCGCGTCGCGTTCATCGTCGTGGCCCCGGATGCCGACACGGCGAAGGCGGTCGTCCCGCGAGTAGATGGCATTCGCTCAGCGTGGCAGGCGGCTTTCTCGGCGGCGGCGTCGCGCAACGACGCCCGAGATGGCCGCTCGGCTTTGACTGATTTGTAGCGGTCGGCTTAGTCGATCTTGCCGGCCAGAACCGTTGCTGTGAGCTCTTCCTGCACCCAGGGGATCTCCGACTCCGGCAGCGAAACGACCCAGGCGCTATGGACGTCGTCGATCGCCAGGATCTCCAGCAACGCTTCTTGCGGGATCACGTTATCGACGTTCAGCACCATGATCGCCTCGCCGCCACGGAAGTGGCGGCCGACCTGCATACCGGCGATGTTGACATCGTGCTTGCCCATGATCATGCCGATGTGGCCGATCATGCCCGGTCGGTCGCGATGGTGTGTGATCAGCATGTCGCCGGCCAGCGGGCGATCGAGTGAGAAGCGATCGACCTCGACAATACCGACCGAGTCATCGATCCAGCGCACGCGGACGACGTGGGCGCTGTCGCCGGTCGTCTCGAATGTGAAGTCCACCTCACCGGCTCGCTGACCCGGCAGGCGCTCGTCGACCGAGACGATTCGCGCGGCGATACCGTGCTGCTCGGCAACAATGCGAGCGTTCACCGGTGTCACCCGTGTCGTCGTCCAGTGCTGGAGCCCCTCGGAGAGGGCCGTGAGGTAGACGTGCTCGGCGACCGGCGCAGCGACATCGCCGTGGATGCGCATGATCATCGCCTCAGGGATCGAGGATGACAGGACGCCAAGCAGGTGGCCGGCTGCACCGGCAACGCGCGTAAGCCGCGCCAGCTCGGCGCTCTCCAGTGTCGCGGCTGGCAGGTTCACGGCGTTCGCGACCGCCTCACCGCGGAGCGCGGCTAGTGTCGAGCGCGAGATGACTTCGCCGACGGCCGCCAGCGCCGCGTCGCTGCTGCCGCCGATGTGCGGGGTCAGCACGACGTTCGGACGACCCCAGAGGGGTGACGATGTCACCGGCTCGTGGGGATACACGTCAACGCCGGCGGCGGCAACGATGCCGGCGTCCAGCGCATCGGCCAGCGCCTGGTCGTCGACAACATCGCCACGGGCGGCGTTGATGACGATCGCCCCCGGCTGGAGGAGCGGAAATGTTTCGCGTCCCAGCATGCCGCGTGTTAGCTCGGTCGACGGCACGTGGAAGGTGACGATGTCGCTGGCGGCCAGCAGCTCCTTGTAAGAGGCGGGACGAACGCCCAACTCCTGAAAGCGCTCGGCGGGGATGAACGGGTCGTAGCCCAGCAGGCGCGCATCGAACGCCGCCAGCCGCTTCGCGACCTTGCTGCCGACGCGGCCCAGACCGACGATTCCAATCGTCTTGCCTTCGAGATCGAACGGGCGGTAGCGCTTACGCTCCCAGCGTCCGGCGTGCAACGTGGCGTTGGCGTCGATGATCTGGCGCGAGATCGTGAGGATGAGCGACAGCGTGTGATCGGCCGCCGACGTGCTATTCGCGCCCGGCGCGTTGAGCACCAGCACACCCGCCTTCGTCGCGGCTTCGACATCAATGTTGTCGACGCCGACACCGGCCCGCGCCACGACACGCAGCCGTGGGGCTGCCGCAAACACCGCCTCATTCACCTGTGACTCGGAGCGGACGATCAGCGCGTCGGCGTCGGCGACGGCAGCCAGCAGGGCCGGGACATCGGTGCCGTTCACGTCGATGATCTCGGCTGCCGCAGCGATGCGCTTGCGCGCGTCGGCGTCGATCTGGTCGCTGATGACGACGCGCGGCAATGCGGCAGTTGCTTCGCGCTCAATGTCATGCACGAGCCGCTCGGCGATCTCATTCAGGTCGACCACCGGATGGTCGATGCCGCGCGGATGCACGCCGAGACCGTTGGGCAGGAAGTAGCAGGTGATGCCGGCTGCCGAATACGAACGGGCGTGGCGGATCGAGTCCTCAACGGCGTGCGTGATACCCAGCTCACGGGCGACAGCGACCTTGTCGTCGGCGAAGGTGACTCCGACCAGATTCAGGTCGTATTGCTTGAGCCAGTCGACGGTCATTTGCTGCGACGACGCTGGGCGGGCTGTCACGATGCGAACGTTCTCGTAGCCGAAGTGCTCGACGACGCGCGTCAGGAAGTCGCGCGCCTGCGGGTTCGGCTTGAGCTTCATCGCCGGGCCGTTCGGCCCGTAGACCCACTCGCGAACGGCCAGTGAGACGGAGTGGCCGGTCGAATCGACGAAGGCCGAATCGGGGAGCGCCAGATTGAAGTGCTGGTTTGCTGCCCTCGCGAGGGCTTCCGGGTGTTCCGTCAGGACGCCATCGAGGTCAATTGCCAGTCTGGTTGTCTGGCGAGGTCGTTCAGTCATTGGGGGAGCCTGCCTTCCGCGTTGTCGTCGCTTGCAACAGAAGAGGAGCCGGTCTCATTCCAGGTGGGCCGGAGGATCGTCAACGGTTGGATCCTCGGCCTAAAGACTGGAGGAGAAGCCGGTCCACCACTCGATAGAGCAACGCTTCGACAAGGACGTCAGGCAGATCACCATGGGATCAGACCACTTCCTGAGATCGCCAACCGGCCCCACGGCCGATTACCGTAAGCAGTGATGATACATGGCGGGAAGAGGAATGCGTCGGAGGCGTCGTTGAAGACGCCTCCGACGTGTCGATGACCTTGTGTTCTGACGTGTTTACGGCATGCGCCCGTAGCGCCAGATGTAGTAGTGCTGCCCAACATTACCGGCCTCAACTTGCCAGCCGTCCGGGTTGCTTGGTGTGTAGGTGAGGCAGCGGCGCTCAAAGCACTGCACGAGCACATTCGTCGGGACGCCGGCCAGCTTCACTGTCGCCCAATACGCTTCGGTGACCGGTAAACCGGTAGCGTAGAAGGGGTTCTGAAAGAGCTGCGCCCAGGTCGTGCTGTTGCCATCGAAGATGACGCCGCTCGAGTTCATGAAGTCCCAGAAGGGAGCCGCGACGGTGTGGTTCGTCTCCGAGACATACCAGGCGCCGGTCACGCCGAGCGCACCGAGCTGGTCGCTGTACAGGTAGAGGTTACTGGCCGCGCCGGGCGTTAGAATCTTGTCGATCGTCGCACCGACGGCGGTTGGCGGCTCGTTGGAGAGCAGTCCCATGAACCAGTAGGTCACGCCCGTTGGGTCGCCCTGATCGCCAGCAACGTTTTCGCGTGACGGCGTGCGTGGCTCAAACGTCGCGTCGCCATTCTGGACAATGCCGGTCATCAGCTCCATGACGAGCAGGCCATTCGTGACATACCACGGCGAGGACTGGTCGCCGTTCGGATACGTCACCTCCATGCGGCTCTTGTCGAAGTAGGCGACGGCTCTCTGTCCGCCGGGGGCTTGTGCGTATGGTTCGTAGCCTGCATCAAGGATTTCTGGCCCCCACATCCATGTGCGACTGACTATGCCTGAGTCCACCGGAAAGTCAGTGCGCGCCCAGGTACGGTTGAACGCGTCCGTAGGGAACGTCGGATCGGGTGTCTGCTGGACTGGCTCGATCCAGAAGGAGAACTGGCAGCCCCAGCCAGCGCAAGCGTTTGAGAACATGTCGATTGTCATCTGATGCACACGCACAGCAGTGTTGGCGTTCGCCGACTCATTGCTGAAGATGCCGAAGATACGGGCGTCGCGAATACGAATAAGCGCTGAGCCGCTCTGTCCGACGAACGCATCGAGATCTGTGTGCAGGGATGAATCAGTTACGTGCAGCAGTGACGGCTTTGATGCCGTCCACTGCGTACCGAACGGCTTGTCGCCTGGATAACCAAAGGTATCGATACCGAGGTTCGGGTCGGTGAGAGAGGTCGTGGAAAGGACGCCAAGCTCCAGCCATCCAGTGTCGTATCCCATAGCGTGCTCAAGCTGGATCATCCCGTAGTCGTAGATGTAGTCGCCATAGTCCATCCAGCCAGTGGGCACAACATACCGGAGAGCATAGGAGGAGCCGAGAGGCGCGTAATCGGCATCGGCTCCAGGCACGACCAGGATGCTGCTTGCCCAGCCGTAGTCCGGGCTATACAGGCAGTGAGCAGCAGTTGCGACCGTGTCTGGTCCGATCATCGTTCCGGAGCACGACCAGAGCGGGTCGCCAAAGTTGTCGAATGCGATAAGAAATGCGAACTCGACATAGGCTGGCGAAACACGGCGGCGCTCATCAGGGAAGAAGACAGTCTTTGCTCCTGGGAGCTGGTGGAGCTCCTGTGTGAGCTCTGCTGCTGACTTGTCGGGTCGAGTCGTCGGTTCGCCAACAACCATCGGCGGTGCATTATCGGCCATGTACGGAACGTCCAGGTCAGGGAAAGACGAGGTGAGACGTAATTCCGTGGCCGGAGCGTCGGCGGCCGCTGTCGCTGCTGATCCAAGGGACATGGACAGGATCGTGAGTACCACGAGCACAATACGCGCACGCATTCGCATCAGCCTTTCTGACTGTCTCACCCCATATTCATGTCAGCGTCGAACGATCACCTTCTAGCATGAGACAGGCGCAGGATCGCCCCAGTGCAGCACACGGCTCTAACCCGGTTGGATCAGGCAGACCGGGAGAGAACATTCGCTGCGGCTCAAGGTGACAGGGCTCAGTGGAGACGAACGCGCCCACCGAGCGAGCATTCTTTTGCTGACAAGCGATTCAAGTCTTGCGCGACTATAGAGACCACAAGCGAAGATGTCAATGAGCCAGAGATGATCTGGGCGACGTTCTAACTTCCGCGAATTGCCCTTGCGCGGTCAGTGCGTGCGACGCGCCTCATTCAGGCGGCTTCACCCCATAGCGCCACTCATAATAGTGGCGGCCGACGTTGCCGGCTTCGACCTGCCAGCCATCGGGGTTATTGGGTGTGTAGGTAAGGCAGCGGCGTTCGAAGCACTGGATGAGGACGTTCTGCTCGACGCCGCCGACGCGCACCCATGTCCAGAATGCCTCGGTGATCGGGAAGCCAGTGGCGTAGAACGGGTTCTCGAAGAGCCGATCCGTGAGGTATTCGCCGTCGCGGTAGATCAGTCCCTCGGAGTTCATGAAGTCCCAGAAGACCGAGGCGACCTGATGGTTCAGTCCCGGCTCCTGTACGCGGTAGGCTGCAGTTACGCCGTAGCGGGCGAGGTCCATGTCGACGGTGATGTTGCCGGCGCGGTCGATCTGCTGGACGATGGTTGCACCGTCCGGCACTGCCGGGTCATCGAGCACCGGCCCGAACGTCGCGTAGGTTGGGCCACTCGTGCCATCAGGATCGCCAGCGGCATTGACATCGGCGGGCGTGCGGTCCACGAATGCGTCGTCGCCGACCTGCATTTCGCCGGTAATCAGCTCGCGTACGAGCAGACCGTTGGTCACGTACCAGAGCTCGGAGGGATCATCGCTCGGATGGGTGATCTCCATCCGACTCTTGTCGTAGTACTGGACCGTCCGCTGGCTGCCTGGCGATTCGACGTACGTCTCGCCGAGCGGACCGGTGAATGGCTCGCCGCCCCACATCCAGGTGCGGGTGACGACGAGCTCACGGACCGGCTCGTCGGTGCGTTGCCAGGTACGACCGAATGCGCTCGTGTCAGCATTGGGCAGGTCGCTAATCGGGACGGTGATGATGTTCGAGACGCCGCCACCCGGGCCGGGGTTGAAGACGGTGATCGAGAGCGGCGCGAGGTCGTCGGTATCACCCTCCAGCAGCGCCACGGTCAATGAGGTCGGTGAGACGAACGTGGTGACGCGATCCTCTCCGTTCACGCG
>JBDHWD010000113.1:0-9197 GCA_039810005.1 Thermomicrobiales bacterium
ACCGGTACGTCGCGCCCACGGGAATACCACAGGACGACGACGCCGACGGTGCCACCAACGAGCAATAGCAGCCCCGCAGCCAACATCAGGACATTCGCCAGCGCCTTGTATGGCGCGAGCTGTTCCTCACGGGCCTGCTGCGCGTCCGACGCCGCCTGCCAGTCCGGGGCGGTTGCTGAGGTGATCGGCGGGAACTCCAGGCGCTCCTCCAGCGCCTCACCCTGCTTGATATCGGTAGCGTGCCAGACGACCTGCGTCGGGCTGACGATCTCCACGCTGACCGGGAAGTCGGAACCGGACGATGCATACCAGGCAGCCGAGAGCTGATCCGCCGCGACCGGCTCGGGCAGGTTGACGGTGATCGTCGCCGCATCAACGTCGGCCGCGAAATCCGCGTCGATTACGCGCCACCAGAGCTGCTGGCGATCCTCATAGACGCGGATGGCGCCGGTGACGTCGTAGGCGATCGTGAACTGGCGATCTTCGTCCATCGCCGGCGTGAACCACCAGTCAATGTTGACCTCGCCACCACTGATCGTCGCGCTGTACGTCCCGGGCGAGCCGCTGCCCTGTGTAAACGGGACGCCATTCTCCAGCACCCGGATGTTGCTGATGTCGCCAATACGAGCCAGCGGGATCGTCGCGTAACCCTTGGTAAACGGTCCACCTTCGAACGAGATCACCTGATCCTCGGTCACGGCGACCGAACCATCGGCGTGGATATCGAGCGTCGTGTTGTACTGGCTCCAGCGCACCGAGCGAGCCGCGGCATCCTGCGCGAGCGGCGGAAAGACAGCTGCCAGCAGGCCAATCGCCAGCATGGCGACGGTCAGCAACAGCAGCTTCCGCGAAGTTCGGGAGGAGACTCCCAGGATATTGCCTTCGTTCACACATCTTCCCTATCAACGCGCAACATCGCGCGTCGTTGACGAGCCTGCATGGCAGTGACTATCATCGCTTCATCAGCCAGAGGGCAACTATCGGCGACTGCGGTATATCGTACTCGCCCGCACTAGTGGAACACTGTGATGCCGCCGCCCGTCACGCCGCTGAAGACGCAACCAGGTGAGGAGCATCGGCGCAACGCGCGTGCCGCTGCGAGCGCATGGGCCGTTGCCATCGCGGGTCGCCAGGATGTCGTCTTTCTTGATACCGAGACTACCGGCCTCGACGGCAGCGCGGAAATCATCGAGATCGCGGTCGTTGATATGGCCGGCCGCACGCTGCTTGATACACTGGTCCGGCCCGATAGCGCGATCCCGCCCGACGCGACCCGCATCCACGGCATCACCAACAGCATGGTCGCGAGCGCCCCGAAGTGGCCGCAGATTCACGCGCAACTGCTGCCGCACATAGCGGGCCGGACCGTCATCGTCTACAACGCTGACTTCGATCACCGGCTGGTTCGGCAGATGAACCAGCGCTACCGGCTGAACCTGCCGGACGGCGACTGGCAGTGCGCAATGCTGCAATATGCGCAGTTCGCGGCCGTCTGGCATGCGCGCTACGGCGGCTATCGCTGGCACAAGCTGGATGTCGCCGCCGAGGCATTCGGCAAGACCCCGGGCGGCCACCGCGCACTCGGCGACGCGCTTGCGTGCAGAGCGGTGGTGCACGGAATGGCGGCAACTGCACCTGATTCCGAAGAGGACCACGCAGTTGCGCATGTGTTGCGCCGCGTAACTGCGCGACTGCAGCGATTGACTGGACGTGAGCCGTACAATTGAGGGTAGACAGTTCCAGGAACTGATGCGATTATCCAACCAGGGGGTCGCCTGCGTCGGAACGCGGGCGAGAGCGACGTGAAACAGATTCAACGCATGACACGGCTTTCGGAATTGGTGACGCCGGGCACCGCACGAGCGGCAAGCCTTCTGCTTGTCGAGCGCGGACGATTTCTCCTTGCCGTCCGTCCGCCAATCTTCAGCGATCAGCGCGTCCTGCTGCGCCTGACCGGCGTTGGCGGCTGGGCTGAGGGGGGTGAGACCTTCTCTGCTGCGGCACTGCGCGAGTCGGTCGAGGAGACCGGCAGCGAGGTTCAGCTGATCGAGCAGGACTACACACTGATCGTCAACGCGCCGGACGATATTGACACGATCGCTATCACCGGCGAGCCAGGACCGGCGGCGATTGTCTTCCGCCGCTTCGGAACGACGCCGTTCGAGCCGTGGTCAAACGAATATCAGTCGGTTGCGCCGATCGCCGTCTACGCAGCGACGCTCGAGCACGACGCGCAGATCGTCGCGCGCGAAGAGCACCCACTGTTCATGTGGGTCTATCCGGAGCAGCTCATCTCGCTGGCCGAAGCGGACGAGCCGCTGGAGTTCCTGATCGCCGATGGCGCGCAGATCTTCGGCGAGATCGACTTTGACGCCGGTCGCACGATCGTCCGTCTGACGGACAGCATCCAGGCGCTAGTCACGGCCCTCGGCCCGCGCGCCTTCCCACTACTCACCGAAATCGCCCAGATGTCCGGCACCGCCTGCCTGATCTAACGGCCGCAGTTCGTTTTACGGCAATCAGCCAAGTGCGGGTTCCCGAACATTAACGGATGTTAGGGGTTGGTCGTCGTGCCAGCCGGGCGTATGCAATACGCCCCTACATGTATGTGCAAGAGTCCAGGTCTTTCTTCGGTATCACAGAATATGCCGACTACTCCATATGTACCCCGTAGGGGCGTATTGCATACGCCCTTTCGCAACACCAATCCCGCACAAAGAGGCCCCGGGCAGGATGCCCAGGGCCGGTGTGCGGTGATGCGGGTGTCGGTTAGACGCCCGGCTCGCTGGTATCAACGGCTTCGACCGCGCCGCAGGCAGCCGGAATGAATGCTGCGTAGGAGGCCGGAAGCTCGCCATCACCGTCCAGATCGATCATCAATCCGTGAATGACGATGACCGCCTGAGTCGGGTCGGACAGCTGGTCCAGCTGCGCGTCGGTCAGATCAAACGTCGCAGTGTAGGACAGCGTGCCGTCCGCGTCGGCCTCAGGAAAATCTCCATCGGTTCCGTCAATCGTCAGAGCGACAATCGACTCGCCGTAGGCAGCGGTGCCCTCTTCGGCATCAATGATGCCGTCCTCGTTCGTATCGACCGGGCAGGCCGCAGCGTCGTCATCCGTGCCATAGATGTGCATGGCATGGGCGACGTCCGGCGTCAGGCCCTCGGCCTCGACGGTCACGGTCAGCGTGTTACCGTCGAAGGACAGCTCAGCTGTCGCCGCCACCTCGGAGCCGTTCAGTGCGTCCAGGACAGAAGCGTAGGCAACCGGCTCCGGCTGCGGGCCCGGCCCTGGCTCGTCGGTCGCGACGTCGAGGTCGCCGCACGCCACCGGCAGGTCGTCGACGAAGGTGTCGTCAACCATGCCACCGTGGATCATGACGGCCATGCTGCTCAGGTCAGCGAGCTGCGCGACCTGATCGTCAGTCAGTGTGTAGGTCTCGTTGAAGGTGACAGCACCCTCATCATCCGCCGACGGGAATGGTGTGAGCGGGAAGACCGCGCCACCCATCACTGCCGCTGCTTCGTCCATGCTGATGACGCCGTCTTCATCGGTATCGGCCTCATCGGTCGGGCAGGCTGCGGCGGTTCCATCGTCGAAGCCATGCAGGTGCATCGCGTGCGTCTCGTTGGCGGTCAGACCCTCGGCGACGATCGACACAGTCAGCGTGTTGCCGTCCAGCGTCAGATCTGCCGTGCCGGTCACGCCGGAGTCGTTGAGCGCGCCGAGGTCAGCGTGAACCGACTGCGGCTCGGTCGGCGGGGTCGGCTCTTCACCGCCGTTATCGCCGTAGCGCCAGTGATAGTAGTGCTGGCCGACGTTGCCCATCTCAACCTGCCACTGCGCCTCGTTCGCTGGCGTGTAGGTCAGGCAGCGGCGCTCGAAGCACTGCCACAGCACATCCTGCTGGGTGCCGCCGACAGCAACTTGAGACCAGTACGCCTCGGTGATCGGATAGCCGGTCACGTAGAAGGCGTTGTCGTCGTAATCCGCGCCGATCTGGACCATGCGGTCCCAGAAGACGGACGCGACCGTGTGGTCGATGCTGGTCACATCAACGCGCTCGGCACCGGAAACATCATGCGCGGCAAGTGTCTCATCGGCCGTGATGTTGCCCTCGGAATCGATGCGGTTGATCAGCGTAGTACCGACTTCTGCAGCTGGCTCATCGCGCAGGCCGAACTCGGAGATATCGGCGTAGGTCGGGCCGAAGCCATCATCACCGGCAGGGTCGCCGGCGATATTGATCGCGGCCGGATCCGGCGTCTCGTCGAACGTAGCATCACCGGTCTGGTACCAGCCCTCGACCATCTCAACGACCAGCAGGCCGTTGGTCACATACCAGACTGAATCGGCGTCGCCATCCGGATTGTTGATTTCCATCCGGCTCTTGTCGAAGTACTGGACCAGCCGCTGGCCGCCCGGTGCTTCAGCATAGTCTTCGTGCATTCCCTCGGTGTACGGCGACGGGCCCCACAGCCAGGTCGTATCACCATCGGGCGTTACTCCTGCGTCGCTGCGATTCCAGGTCGCTTCGAACGCGGGATCTGCAAATGGGTGCTGAGTTCCATCACCCTCGTGGTAGGCGCGAGTTGGTTGCGCGCCCGCAAGAGCCACCATCGCCAGACTGGCAATGAGGGCCAGAGCTGTCAGGATGCGTTGCGGCATCTGACCATCCTCTCCATCGCCTCCGGTGCCACCTCACGTCGTTGAAGGGCAGCGTCGGCAGGCACACCAACGGACATCAACGTCCGTCAAACAAAATCCCTGGCTGCCGCTGTCAGCCAGGCGGGGGCCAACCCTACCGCGTCGCAGTGTCTGACGACACCGAAATTCGCTGTCTGCACTCTTTCGTGATGGGTCTGTGATGGCTCCTTGCTTCCCACACAAGGGCCCCGTCTGTAGCCCGCAGATTGCATGCCAGATGGAGATTTCGCAGCCAGAATACGAAAAAGCCGGTCGGACCATTCAAGGTCCGACCGGCTGATTCAGCGCGCTTGCGCGTCAGGAGATTGGCTCAACCAGTCCCCAGATATCGGCCGCAGGATTCTGCACTGTCTGGACAGACGTGTAGATCGATCCGGCATCGATGTTAGCGATCAGGCCGGCGATGTCCGAGCCACCGAGCGGACCAAAGAGGTCCTCAGCGGTGAGCGTTCCGCTTGCCAGCACGCCGTTGACTGCGCCCGTCGCGTTCGAGGTCGAGTCGAACAGCGATGCGACAGCCTCGCCCTCGGTGACATCGTTATCGATAACCAGGTTCGCGCTGAGGATGCGATCGAGGTTCGTCACGATCACATAGTAGTTCAGCGCCGTGCCGTCCTCGTTCACCCAGAACAGCGCCAGGCCAGAGCCGTCTGTCTCGATCGGCATGTACATCGAGGTGAAGTCGGTCTCAACCGTGTTGCTGAGCTCGGCCAGGTAGCTGGCAGCGTCAAGCTGAGACTGGCTGCCGACCGCAACCTGCCCACGGATCTCGCCCGCCGGGTGGTCGGTCGTATGGACATTCACGTAGGTGCCGTTCGTCAGCATCAGGTAGACGAGCCGCGGCATCGACACGTCCTTGAGATCACCGGCCGTTACCGTACCGGCGTTCAGCGTGCCGTTGACCGGGCCAGCCACCGCCGGGTCGGCGTGGAACAGCAGCGCCGCAACCGGACCGTTCGTCGTGCTATCGCCGATGTGGATGTGCGCCATCGTGACATTCGACAGATTGAGCACGTAGACATCGAACGAGATCGTCGCGTCGGCGGCGTTGTAGGTCAGCGCTGCCGCGCCAACAGCCGTCGAGCCGGTCGGCGGGATCTCATTCTGACCGAGCAGGATCGTGCTGAACGACGTATCGCCCAGGACGCCGAGCTGGCCACGAATCTCGCCGGACTCATGCGCACTCGTATGGACGTTCACGTAGAGGCTGCCATCGGCCATGCCGTTGGCCAGCGACTCCAGCGTCCAGCCTTCGGCCAGATCGTCAGCGGTGATCGTGCCGCTCACGAGGACGCCGTTGGTTGTCACCGGGTCGTCGCTACCAAACAGCGTGACGATGACATCGCCATTCTCGTTCGCCGCGCCTTCGTGGATATGAGCGGCCATGGCGTTTTCGAGGCCATGAGCGGTGATTGTGTAGTCAATGCCGGTGCCGTCCGGGCGGACATAGAAGTACGCGTCGGCGGTCGCATCCGACTCAACAGCCGGGATCTCGTTCGCGCCAATGAGATGGGCCGCGTAGACCGCTTCGGTGACGCCCGGCTCGGTCGGTGGCGGGGTCGGCGTCGGCGGCGTCGGTGTGACGGCCGAGTCGTAGCGCCAGCGGAAGTAGTGCTGGCCGACGTTACCGGCCTCGACCTTCCAGCCGTCCAGGTTCCCCGGTGTGTAGGTCAGGCAGCGGCGCTCGAAGCACTGGATCAGGACATCCTGCTCGGTGCCGGCCACCTTGACGTTGGCCCAGTAGGCCTCGCTTATCGGATAGCCGGTGGCATAGAACGGATTGACGAACAGGTTCGCCTCAACGTACTGGCCGTCCTCGTAGACGGTGCCGGACGAGTTCATGAAATCCCAGAAGACGGACGCGACCGTGTGGTCAATGTCGGTTACCGTCACGCGGTGGGCAGCAGTGACACCGTAGGCAGCCAGCGCATTGTCGGTTGTGACCGATCCATCACGCGCCAGTCGCTGGGTGACAGCCGCACCGTCTGACGCCGGTGCGGCGTCGAGCAGGCTGCCGAACGATCCGTAGGTCGGGCCGTCAGCGTCGTCCGGATCACCGGCGACGTTGATGTCATTCGCCGGCGTGCGCGGCTCGTGCTGCGCGTCGCCGGTCTGTATCTGGCCGGTGATCATTTCACTGACCAGCAGGCCATTCGTGACGTACCAGAGTGACGATTCATCGCCGGACGGATCATTGATCTCCATCCGCGCCTTGTCGAAATACTGGACCGTGCGCTTGCCGCCCGGTGCTTCTGCATAATCCTCTTGCATCGCACTCGTGTTGGCAGACGGTCCCCACATCCAGGTACGGTGGGCCTGTCCATCAGCAACCGGCTTGTCCGTGCGCGCCCAGGTGCGCTCGAACGCCGGATTTGCCGGCGCAACTGCGGCGGCGCTAAACAGGTTCGCCGCAATCAGTGCCAACGCGGCAACGATCGCAGCTGCTGAAATGAGACGCGCACGACTAAAGCTGCGCGTCCAGAGGTGTCGTTCACCCATGTCTGAACCCCCATCCTGACGACCGATCGCCGGCTGTTCACCTATCGGTACCGCTCGAACCCCTATCGAACGGCTCACGGATGCGTACTTCACGCTACACGATTGACGTGGAACCGACAAGATCCACACTGTACGTATACAGACAACCGCTACCGCCAAATAGAGCCATCTTCATGCCACCGAGTCAAGACTGCCGGTCGGCAGCGGTCGGTATACTCTCGCCCATGACGCCTCCTGACGCGACCACAACCGAGACACCTTCGTCACCGGCGTGGCGCGCTCCCGAGGCAGTGCAACGGGGATTGCGAGCGCTGGAGCGGATCCCCGGCTGGCTTGCGCTCGCGGCGTCCGGCGTCGTCTGGCTGGCGCTGACCGCCATCATCCTCCGGCGCGGATTTCTCGAATACAACGCCGATGGCTACACGCGGATCATCCGTGGCCACGAATGGCTCGCTGCGCCACGCTGGGAGCTGGATGTCTGGCTCCCGCTGCAGACCTGGCTGTTCGGCGCGTCGCTGGCAATCCACGATTCTCTGCGCACCACGCCACGCGTCGTTGATGCGCTGCTGACGCTCGTCCTGATCGTCAACCTCTATCTGGTCGGGCGCACCATCGGCGGGCGGCTGGCCGGCGCAATCGCAGCCGGGCTGGCAGCGCTCTTCCCGTGGGTAGTCTGGATGGGCGTGTCCGGCATGGCGGAGCCGCTTTTTCACGCGATGCTGTCACTCGGCGCACTCGGCCTGACACGCTGGCTCACGACCAATCGCGAGCGCTGGCTGCTGGTCGCGGCGATCGGCCTGCTGCTGGCCACGATGGTGCGCTACGAGGGCTGGTTCTATGCCGGGACGTTCGCCGGTGTGGTGCTGCTCGTCAGCTGGCAACAGCGGCAGATCACCCTGCGTGTCGTCGCGTCGGCAGTCATGCCATTGGCGTTCCCGATCATCTGGATCATCGCCTGGTGGAATCGCACTGGTGACCCGCTCGCCTTCGCGCGTGAGACAGCCGAGATCAAAGAAGCACTGGAAGCGGGCAACGCGACGGCCGGGCTGCTGCGTCGGCTGACGATCTACCCCGAGGAGACATTCCGGCTTGCGCCGCTGTTGATCGGACTCTGCCTCCTGGCGGCGGGCTACGCGCTCGTTCGACGGGTGCGCTGGTGGCCGCTACCGGCGCTCGTCCTCGGGCAGGCGGCGGCGCTGGTCATTGTCAGCGCCGGATTCTCCAACCTTGGGCCGGGCGCGGAGCGCTACCTGATCTCGAACGTGATCCTGCTGTTCCCGGTCCTCGGCGCGGTCATCGCGGCCCTGCCGCTCCCCTGGCCGCGGCTGGCCGGGCTGGCGCTGGTCGTCGTCGCCGGACTGATCGTCGGTCGAACAGCCCTCTCGCCGCCGACCTGGTATCCCGATGCCGATACTCGCGCGGTCGGCAATCTTCTGCGGACGGCGCTCACCGATGCCCCGACCGATCACGATCTCATCCCGGTGATGCTCCCGCCCGAGCCAACCGAGGGGTTCAACGCCGGCTACGCGCTACGCATCCTGTCCGATCACCCGGACAACTGGTTCATCACCAGCAACGCCGACCTGTTCGCGGCGCTGGCCGGCACGACCCATCCGCCGGTCTGGATCGCCGACACGAGTACCGACGTGGCGCTTCCACCAGCCGAACGCACTGAGACGGTCGGCCGCTTCGTCATCGGCTGGCCGGCTCCGGCAGCGAGCGTCGCACTGACGCCGACCAGCGCCGCGCCGGGCGGCATCGTGACAGTCACCGTCGACGGTCTTATACCAAATGAGCCGATCAGCGCCTGGTGGACACCGCCGAACAACGGCCCGGCAATCGGCGCCGGCTTAAGCGAAAACGCAACCGCCGACCCCAACGGCCACGCCAGCCTCACTGCGACGCTCCCGCCCGACGCAACCCCCGGCATCTGGCACCTCACTGTCGCCGGCCAGACCAGCCAGCGCAGCGGCTTCGCCAGCGTCGAGGTG
>JBDHWD010000114.1:0-8980 GCA_039810005.1 Thermomicrobiales bacterium
GTCGAGGGCTATGCACTCGGCAAAGTGCTCGATCGCTACCCCGCTGACGCCGTCGTCATCGGCGAGGCCACCAACCTGCATCTCGCCACCGGCCAGCGTGGCCGCGCCGAGATTGTGTTGGATACGTTCGGCATCCCGGCGCACTCCAGCACGCCGCACCTGGGCCGCAACCCGATCCGCGCTATGGGCACACTCGGTAACGTCTTCACCAATCTGCCAGTGCCGACCGACGAGTTCCTCGGCCCTGGCACCATCGAGGTCACCGACATCATGTCGTTCCCGTATCCCGGCCTGTCGATGATCCCCGAGCGCTGCACGGCAACCTTCGACCGCCGTCTGTTGCTGGGCGAAACCGAAGAGGACATTCTCAGCGAGATGCGCAGCATCATCGACACCTATGTCCAGAACGATCCGACGCTACACGCGAAGGTGTCGCTCGGCGTCGATCGCTTCCAGACCTGGACCGGCTTCGAGCTGGAGGCCGTCAACTTCGCGCCCGCCTGGCGCACGCCGGACGATCATGTCGTCGTCCAGACGGCGATGAATGCCCTCGTCAGCGCCGGCCTGATGCCAATGCACACCCACTACGCGTTTTGCACGAACGGCAGCGAGTCGGCTGGTCGCCGTGGCATCCCGACCATCGGCTTCGGCCCCGGCGAGGAATCGGAAGCCCACCGAATCAACGAGAGCGTCGAGATTCGCCACCTGACCGCCGCCGCGACGGGCTACGAGTACCTTGCCCGCGAGCTGGCTGCCCATTGAGCGAGCGACCAGCCACGACCGACCCGCAGGACGAGCTGTTCGACGTCCTCGACGAGCACGGCAACCCGACCGGCCAGGCCAAGCCGCGCCGCCTCGTCCATCGCGACGGCGACTGGCACGGCGCGCTGCATATCTGGATCGGGGGGATCGACGAGCGCGGCGTGCCGTTCGTCCTCTTCCAGCGCCGCTCCGCGACAAAGGACACCTGGCCAAACGCTCTCGATGTCGCCGTCGGTGGCCACATTCGCGCTGGCGAGACGCTGGCCGAGACAGTGCGGGAGGCTGAAGAAGAAATCGGTCTCCCACTTCGGCTGGACGACGTTGTTTGCATCGGGCGCCGTTTCGCGGTCGGGAGCGGCCCGGGAGTTCAGGAGCGGGAAGTCCAGGAGATTTATGCTCTGCGCTCCGACATGCCCCTGGGAGCCTATCGTCTCCACCCTGAAGAAGTTGACGCGCTCGTCGCCCCGACTATCGACGATGTGCTGCAACTGGCAGCTGGAGCCGTCAATGAAATTGCAGCCCGCGAGCGTATGCGCGATGCAGAAGCCGATCAGTTCATTCGACTACGAAAGAGCGACTTTGCCGGCGACGGTTGGACATACGCCACCGCAGCGCTCGCCTCCCTGCGAAGCGTCATCTTCGGCAGTACCCCCACCCCCTTCACCCTGCGCGTCGATTGACTCACCGGACACCACTGCGCTCGCAGGGGCAGCGCTTGTGCTGTCCTCGCCGTGCGGCGACCTCCCCGCGTGGATGATGAGGTATCCGCCGTTTCGGTTCCGGCATGTAGGGGCGTATCGCATACGCCCGGCTGGACATATGATCATCCAACGTGGGCACCCGGGCGCCGTGGCTGCCGGTCGAACGGATTCAGGTTGAAACGGGCGCATGCGATACGCCCCTACATGTCCACGACCTCAACGCACGTGGGTGATGTACGCGTGTTCGGCAACTCTTCATCGGAACCTCAACGCAGGGGTCGTGCAGTCGGCGCACATTTGATCCTCGCGTGAGGGTCGCCGCACGGCGGACAGCGCGATCACTGTCCCTACGAACGTGTGTGTGCCCTCACCGAACTCCCGCAGCCGGGATCTTCGGCGCGACCGGGAAGTGATCCGCCGCGCCCGGCTCCAGGACATCGCGGTGCAGGTCGACGAAGCGCATCGAGATACGCGGGCCGTGGGGCGTCGGAGCGATCGCTTCGCCGATGACGGTTGGCTGTCGCAAGCCGAAGCGGCGGAAAAGGTCGACCGCCTTGGCGAACACCTCTGGCGGCGCGGTGAAGAGCAGCTCGAAGTCCTCGCCGCCGCGCAGCGCCAGATCAAACCAGTCCGGGAAGTTCCAGCGCAGGCTGTTCGGAATTGGCAGGTCGTCCTGCTGCAGCAGCGCCGACACGCCGCTCGCCTCGCAGATTTTCGGCAGGTCGCCCAGCAGGCCGTCAGAGATATCCATCGCGCAGCGCACTCCGGCGCGCGCCAGCAGCATCCCGGCTAGCACCTGCGGCCGTGGTTCGAGATGTGCGCGCTTCATTGCCGGCGCGCCGTCGGACAGGCCGCCGTTCTGCTCCAACAGCCTGACGCCGCCGGCGGCCAGACCCAGAGGCCCGGTCACGCCGATCATATCGCCAATCTGTGCGGCATCACGTCGCATCTCCTGCCCCGGCCGAACCTCGCCGATCGCCGTGACCGAGATCGTCTGTGCGCGCGGCGAGCGCACGATGTCGCCGCCGACGATACGCACGTGGAGCTTGCCGGCCAGCGCCAGCATGCCGCGATACATGTCGTACACCCAGCGGTCCATCTCGTCGCCACGCAAGCCCAGCGCGACGACTGCGACACGCGGCCGCGCGCCCATCGCCGCCAGATCGCTGACATTGACCGCCAGCGCCCGGTGACCGATCTGCTCGGCCGTGGACCAGTCGGTCCGGTAGTGCACGCCTTCGACGAGCGTATCGGTCGTGATCGCGACGGCTCGCCCCGGCCGCGGCTGCCAGAGGGCGGTGTCATCGCCGGTGCCCAGCAGCGTGCCCGACGATTTCACCCGCGACGACGCCAGAATATTGCTGATCGAGCGAATAAGCGCGAATTCGCCAACGCTGGATATTCGCTTGCCGCCGCTCATGGAGTCTCCCTTATCATCTCGGCTCCGTTGAGATTCGCCGCAGCGCGGTAAACCGCCGCCGTCTGCGCAGCCGTCCGCCGCCAGGAGAAGTCGCCCGCTCGGCGCAGCCCGCGCTCGATCAGCTCATGGCGTAACTCTGGCTCACGAGCCAGCTCCAGCAGCGCCTGCGCCAATGCTGGTACGTCCTTCGTGCCGACCACCAGCCCGGCCGATCCAACCACCTCGCTCAGCGCCGGTGTGTCCGACGCGATGACCGGCGTGCCACACGCCATTGCCTCGACCAGCGGCAGCCCGAAGCCTTCGTACAGGGATGGATAAACGAATACGTCAGCTGCGTTGTACCAGAGCGGCAGGTCCTCCGACGGTACGAACCCGACAAACCGCACGCGATCCAGAATCTGGAGTTGGCGTGCGAGATCGAAGATCTGCTCGTGCTGCCAGCCGGTCGCTCCTGCGACGACCAGCTCCCGGCCGGTCTCGTTCGCGGAGCGCGCGTAGGCTCGCAGCAGCGTCTCCAGGTTCTTGCGCGGCTGCAGCGTCCCGAGGAACAGCGCGAACTTCGTCGTCAGCCCGTGCTTGCTACGGAAAGCAGCGACCGTGTCCGCATCAAGACGACGCATCTCTGGCCCAACACCGTTTGGCACCGTCACGATGCGCGCCGGGTCGGCGTCGTACAGCCGGATGATGTCCTGCCGCGTCGCCTCGGAGACGGCGATGACCCGCGCAGCGCGCCGCACCGACAGCTTCGTCATCGTTCGTAGGTAGCGCTGCTTCCGTCCCGGATACTGTTCGGGATAGAGGTGGAACGCAAGGTCGTGGACCGTCACAACGCGCGGCACGCCAGTGATCAGCGGCGCGACGTTGACCGGCGCGTGGATAACATCCAGCCCCCAGCGGCGGCCGACCGTCAGGCCAACCGTCTGCTCCCAGGCGATGCGCTGTACCGGCTGGCCGGTTCGCATTCGTGCGTGTCGCCAGCGCACCGAGTCCGGGAAATCGCGGTCAAGCGGTGGGCGATCCGGGCCGGTGAAGACGACGAGATCGAGATCGTCAGCGACGCTCGGCAGCTCTCGAACCAGCGCTTCGGCGTAACGGCTCACCCCTGCCTGACGATAGGTTGGCTCGAACGACAGAAGATGTCCGATCAGTCCGACGCGCATGCTCTCGTCCGTCTACGTACTGGCGGGTTGATCGTGCCTGCCGGGGCGGCACAATCGCCAAGCCTAGCACGTCGCGACAGCGCGTCACATCCGCCAGTCGCGGTCAATGCTCCATCGATCTGGCCAGCATCACCATGGCCCCGAGCATCGCGACGACGACCGTCAGCGCCCAGCGCAGACCGGTCAGTCCCGCAGTGAGCCCGATCACCGGCGGGCCGGCCATGAAGCCCAGGTAGCCAATCGTTGTTGCCGCAGCAATCGCCGTTCCCGGCGGGATCAGCCGCGAACGACCAGCCGTGCTGTACACGATCGGCGCAATCGTCGCGACGCCGATGCCGACCAGCCCGAATCCGATCAGCGCCGCCGGTACGGTATGCAGCACCATCGCCAGCAGGATGCCGCCGGCCGCCACCACGCCGCCAATGCGGATCAGGCGACGCCCGCCGAGTGCGTCGATCGCTCGATCGCCGGACAGCCGCCCGATCGCCATCGTGATCGAGAACAGCGCATAGCCGCTTGCCGCCAGACCCGCCCCTGCGCCAATGTCGCGCAGATAGACCGCTGTCCAGTCCGACATCGCCCCCTCGGTCAGCATCGCGCAGAAGGCGATGATTCCGAGCAACACGATCGGCCACGGCGCTCGCAGCGTCAACGCGGGTGCGTCGGCATGCTCGTGCTCGGCCGGTCTTGGCAGCAACAGTCGCGCGATCACCAGCGTCGCGATGAAGCAGATGAGTCCGATACCCGCCAAATGTGGCTGCACGTCAACACCGTGGCTGGCCAGAAAACCACCGCTGGCTGCTCCTGCGATCCCACCGACGCTGAACGCGCCGTGGAACTGCGACATCAGCGAATGCTCGGCGTAGCTCTCGACCTCAACACCCTGGGCGTTCATGCCGATATCCATCGCGCCGTTGCCGATGCCGAAGACGACGAGCATTGCCGCCAGGAGTGCCGCGTTGTTAGCGACGCCGATCAGTGCCACGCCGACGCAGGCGATGACCGCGCCGATGAGCGCGATGCGGCGGCTGCCGACCCTGTTGGTCATCAGGCCCGCGATCGGCATCGCTACCACTGCGCCGGCCGGCAAGCCGAGCAGCGTCACGCCCAGCAACGCATTTGACAGCCCGATTGAGTCCTGAACATCGGGAATGCGAACGAACCAGCTCGCACCGGCCAGCCCATTGATGAAGAACAGAGTGAGAACCGCGAGCCGTGCTGCTCCGATGTGGATGTGGGTGGCGGTCCCGGTCAGGTCATTGCCTTCCATGCCGCTAGCGCGTCGCGAATCGAGCGCTTGATCGGCAGAGCATCCCGCAGTATTCCCGCCATCGCCTTCTGCTTCGTGCTCTTCGGCACGCTATCCACGCGCAGATAGGTGCGCAGCATCTGCGACACGGCCTCCGGCAAATCGCGTAGCAAGTACGGCCGGTCGTGTGCGAATGCAGTGACGTCCTTGACCTTGTGCAGATCCTTCATGATGAACGTGTCGTCCAGCAGCTCCCGATAGTAGGAGAGCGTCGCCGCCGAGTAGTTGTCGCGCTCCTTGGCGCGGATGACCGTCTCGCCGGCCAGCTTGCCGGAGATCATCGCGAAGTTCGAGCCCTCGCGGTTCATCGCGTTCACCATCATCGCCGCGTCGCCGCAGACCAGCGCGCCGTCGATGTAGAGCGTCGGCAACGAGTTCCAGCCGCCTTCGGGGATCAGGTGCGCCGAATACTCGACCATCTCGCCACCGGCGATCAGTGGCGCGACCGACGGATGCTGCTTGAACGTGTCCAGCATGTCGCTGACGTTCAGGCCGCTCTCGATCAGATCGGACAGCAACGCGCCCGTTCCGATCGAGAGCGTGTCCTTGTTCGTGTAGATGAAGCCGTAGCCGAGCAGGTAAGACGTCGAAGCACCGAAGATTTCCATCGCCACGCCGCGACCGTCGGTTACGTTGAAGCGATCGTTGATCGTCTGCTCGTCGAGCCGGATCAGCTCCTTGGCGACCAGCGCCTGCTCGTCCGGCTGCCACTCGCGGTGCATACCGGCCTTCTGGGCCAGCAGCGAGTTCGCGCCGTCGGCGATGATGACGACGTTGGCCTCCAGCTCGCCTTCCTCGCCGGCGGTCTGGACGCCAACGACGCGGCCATCGCGCCAGAGCAGGTCAGTCACGACCATCTCCGGAATGATGAAGACGCCTTCGGCCTCGGCCTGCTCGGCGAACCAGCGGTCCCAGTCCGCGCGCATTACCGAGAACGAGTTGTATGGCGCTTCGGCGAACGCCTGCGTGCGGTAGGTGAGCCCGATGTGCGAGTCCTCGGTGAGAAGCATGTAGCGCTGCTCGATGATCGGGCGCTCCAGCGGCGCCTGTTCCCAGAAGTCGGGGATGATCTCTGCCGTCGGCTGCGAATAGAGAATGCCGCCCATGACGTTCTTGGCGCCCGCAAACGACCCGCGTTCGAGCAGGACGACTTCCAGTCCGGCGCGCGCCATCGTCAGCGCGGCCGACACACCTGCCGGTCCGGCTCCGACGACAATCGCGTCGAATCGTTCCTCTTCCACCGTGGCTCCCGTCTCGCCGGCGCGTCCGCCGCTCTACTTACCTCGCGCTGCCTTGATCTCCTGCGTCAGCGCCGGGACGATCTCGTTCAGGTCACCGACGACGCCGATCGCCGCCAGCTTGAATAGCGGGGCGTCCTTGTCGCGATTGATGGCGACGATTGTCTCCGCGCCCTGCATGCCGACCGTGTGCTGAACAGCGCCACTGACGCCGACGCCGATATACAGCTTCGGCCGTACGACCTTGCCGGTCTGGCCGATCTGCTCGCTGTGCGGACGCCAGCCGAGGTCGGTCACCGCGCGCGTCGCGCCGACTGCGCCATCGAGTGCCGCCGCGAGCTCTTCGAGCATGGCGAAGCCTTCGGCCGAGCCCATACCGCGACCGCCGACGACAACCGTCTCGGCGCTATCGAGGCTGGAGTCACCAGCTGGCGGCACCGCAACGTCAACGACCTTCACTCGCAGGCTGTCGCCGAGATCTACGTTCAGCGCCTCGACATCTGCCGATCCCTGTCCTGCCGCCGCGACCGGATTCGCTCCGCCGCGCAACACCGCGAAGGCAACGCCGCTCGGCGTCGTCGACACGTCGGTCAGCATCTTGCCCTGGTAGACCGGTCGCGTCCCCACCAGTGTCGAGCCATCCCAGCGCACAGTCGTGCAGTCTGTCAGGCAGACGCTGTCGGCGCGAGCCGCCAGGTAGGGGCCGAGATCGCGTCCGGATGTCGTGCCAGCCAGCAGCACCAGCGCCGGGTCGACCTGCCCGATAGCCGCCTCGATCGCCGCCGTGTAGCCGTCAGTGGTGTAGTGCGACAGCGCCTCGTTGTCGACGGTCAGCACGCGGTCGACTCCGCGTCCTGCCACATCGGCAGCCGCCGCATCGACGCCGCTGCCGATGACCAGCGCCGTTACGCCGCCATCACCGGCCAGCGATCTGGCCGGGCCAATCAGCTCCAGTGAAGATTCCCGGATGTCCCCGGCGCTCGTCTCAACGACGACCAGCACGCCGCTCGCCATATCTGGCATCTCCTATCTCACCCTGCTCAGGTCGTTCGCTCGTCTCATCCGCATCGTTGAGCGTGGCTAAACGAGCTTCTTCTCGCGCAACAGCTCGACGACCTGACGCGCAGCGCTTTCGGCGTCGGTCTCGATGATTGTGCCCTCGACGACGCGCTCCTCAGCGTAGAGCTTGCCCCAGCTAACGTCCGCGCCGTTCGTCTCGTAGGACGCAATCGGCGTTTCCTGCACCGGCTTCTTGCGCGCCGCCATGATGCCCTTGAGCGATGGCGAGCGCGGGTCGTTCAGGCCAGTCAGTGCGCACACGACGACCGGCAGCGGCGACTCGACGGTGACGCGGCCATCCTCGACCTCGCGACCGAGCGAGAGCTTGCCGTCGCCGACCTCGAGCGACACCACATTCGAGACAATCGGCACGCCGAGCTTCGCCGCAACCTGCGGCCCGACCACGCCGGAGCCACCGTCACTCGTTTCCTGCCCGACGAGCACCAGATCATAACCACCGTCGCGAGCTTCGGCGCTGATGATCGACGCGACATCGGCAGCCTCGAGGTCGGTGTCCGTTGCGACGACCAGTAGCCCACGGTCGGCACCCATCGCCAGACCACGGTTCACCGCGTCGCGTGCGCTAGCCGGTCCGACCGTCATGACGACGACCTCGGTCGCTGCCCCCGACTCCTTCAGCCGGATCGCTTCCTCAATCGCATACTGGTCGTACTCATTGACGACACGCGGAGTCGAGGATGCGAACGTGCCCGAGGCGTCGAAGCGGATTGCATTTGGGTCCGGTACCTGCTTGACCGGAACAAGGATCTTCACGAAGGCTCCCCCTCACCTACACACCCACGAAGGATAGACAAACCGATATTTGCTCGTCAGTCTGTCTCGCCGGTAAATGCGGCCGGGCGCTTCTCGACAAACGCCGCCATGCCCTCGCGCTGATCGGCTGTGCCGAACGACAGCGCAAACGTCTCGGCCTCACGCGCCAGCCCCTGCGCCAATGCGCCGTCGTAGGCCAGCGCGATCATGCGCTTGCTGGCGGACACGGCGGTCGGGCTGTTCGCGGCGATAGCCGCTGCCATCTCGCGCGCCTTGTTCATCAGCGCGTCTGCCGGATAGACGTCGTTCACCAGCCCGAGCATTTTCGCCTCAGCAGCCTTCAGTCGACGGCCAGTGAAGATCAGCTCGCTGGCGATACCTGGGCCGACCAGGCGGGTCAGACGCTGGGTAGCGCCCCAACCGGGCAGGATGCCGAGTCCGACCTCCGGCTGCCCGAGTGTCGCGGTCTCGCTGGCCAGCCGGATATCGCAGGCCAGCGCGATCTCGCAGCCACCGCCCAGTGCGTGGCCGTTGACCGCCGCGATCCACGGCTGCGG
>JBDHWD010000115.1:0-8945 GCA_039810005.1 Thermomicrobiales bacterium
CGTCAGCGTCGTGATCCCGGCGCTCCCGCCTCACGCCGCAGCGCCCGACCCGCCAGGTTGCCCGTCTCGCGTCCGTCGCGAACAGCATGGACGCCGTTGACAAAGACGTGCTCGATACCGATTGGGTGCTGCCGCGGGTTCTCGTAGGTCGAGGTATCGATCACCGTGTCCGGATTGAAGACCGTGATATCAGCGAACGCGCCCTCACGGATCTCGCCGCGATCGACCAGACCCATCCGCCAGGCCGGCAGCGATGTCATCTTGCGGATCGCGTCTTCGATCGGCATCAGGCCCTGCTCACGGACGTAGCGCCCAAGCACCTTCGGGTACGTGCCATACGTGCGCGGGTGCGGCTCGCCGCCCATTAGCCCATCGGTGCAGTGCATCAGCCACGGCTGCACCAGCAGATGCTCGACGTCGTCTTCCTGCATCATGAACAGGATCATGCTGACCGCGTGGTTCTCCTCAAGCAGCAGCCGAACCATTGTTTGGTACTCGTCCAGCCCCCACTGGTTCGCGATCTGCGGGATGCGCTTGCCGATGACCCACCTGTTGGCCTCGGACTTCACGCCGGAGATCATGATCGATTCCCACGACGAGTTCTCGATGCTCGATTCCCAATCTGATCGACCGTGCTCGATTTCCTGACGGATCTGCGGCTCGCGATCCGGATCGCGCAGATAGGCATTCAGCCCCTCAATGCCACGCGCGTGGCACCACGGCGGCAGCAGCGCACCGAGCATCGTTGAGCCGGCCGAGTAGGGGTACTGATCGGCGGTGAGGTCGAGTCCTTCGGCGCGGCCCGCTTCAACCGAGGCACTCATCTCGCGCGACTTACCCCAGGCATGCTTGCCGCGCGCCTTGAAGTGCGAGATATGACAGGCCGCGCCACTCTCGCGCGCGATCTGCTTGACCTCACCGATGCCTTCGAGGACGCGACCGCCCTCAAACCGCATGTGATAGACCATGAACGAGTCGTGCCGCCGCACGACCTTGCCGATCTCGATCAGCTCCTGAGTATCGGAGTAGACACACGGCGAGTAGATCAGGCCGGTCGAGAACCCGCAGGCACCCTCAGACAGCGACGCATCCACCAGCGCCTGCATGGCCAGCAGCTCCGCTTCGGTCGGCTCGCGATCGTCCATACCCATCACGTGCAACCGCACCGTGCCATGCCCAACCATGCCAGCCATGTTCAGCGCCGCACCGTCGATGCGCTCGAAGTAGTCGCCATACGAGCGCCAGGTCCAGTCGAGCTGCGGGTCGTCGTTCAACCCCGACAGGTGCGTTCGCCAGCGGTCGACATCTTCGCGCTTGATCGGCGCTTCCGATAGACCATCCTGCCCGAGCAGATCGGTCGTGATCCCCTGCCGCAGCTTTGGCGACAGCTGACGGTCGGACATGCAGACGAGATCACAATGGCTATGGCTGTCGATGAAGCCAGGCGAAACGGCCAGCCCGGAGACATCGATTCGCTCCCCCTGCGGCGCGACATCACCAACTGCGACGATGCGATCGCCCTCGACAACGACGTTGCCGGTCTTCCCCGGCGTGCCGCGACCGTCATAGACCGTCCCGCCGGTGAGTGTAAAGGTCATGAAATCCGTGCCCCTCGTTGTCTTGATCTAGCTCGCGCCGTAGCCACGACTCAGGAACTTGCCGTCCCCCGCCTTGGTCAGCACTGGCTCGGCCTGGCTGGCGTCGAACGCGACCCGTCCGCGGACCATCGTCTTCACGACCGACGCGCCGATCGTCCGCCCCTCGAACGGCGTCCACTTGTTGCGGTGCAGCATGTCACTGCCGTGCACGTCCCAGGCGCGGTTCGGATCGTAGAACGCCAGGTCGGCGTCAGACCCGACCCGGATCACGCCCTTGCGTGGGTACAGCGAGAACACCTTGGCCGGGTTGGTCGCCGAGAGGGCAGCGAAATGCTCGAGGCTCATGCCGCGCTTGTTGATCATCTCGTCAAACACCGCCGGGTACATCGTCTGCACCCCTGAGAGGCCCAAAGGCGCTTTCCAGATGTCGTCCAGCCCGGCCTGCTTCTCCTCAACGGTGTAGCCGCAATGATCCGACGAGATGACATCCACCGTCTCGTCAGCGACATACTCCCAGATGCGCTCGACCTCAGCCCGGTCGCGGATCGCCGGTGCGCAGCGCGCGAACGGACCGTGCTTGACGAGATCGTCGTGATCCAGCGCGAGGTACTGCGGGCACGTCTCGACCTCAACGTTCGCCCCACGCGCCTTGGCTGCCTTGATCAACGCCAGCGCGTCGGCCGATGCGCAGTGGCAGACATACAGCCACGCGCCAGTTAGCTCGGCGAAGAACAACGCACGATGCACTGCCTCAGTCTCGACCAGCGGCGGTCGGCTGTCGTGGTGTGCCAGCGCGTCCTTACGGCCAGCCGCCTGCATCCGCGCGATGCCCTGCTCCATCAACGTGTCGTTCTCGCAGTGGATGCCGAAACGGATGTCTGAGCCTGCGTCGGCGAGGAACCTGAACGTGTCCAGCAGCACCTGATCGTTCGCTGCCGGAAAGCCGGGGCTGGACGCCGGCATGAACGCCTTCAGCGCTACGACGCCCGCGTCGATCATCTCCTGAATCTGCTCCGGAGGCTGTCCAACGATGCCGCCCCACAGTGCGATATCAATCAGCGCGTTCTTCTCGACGAGCGCCGCCTTCTCGCGGATGTGCGCACCGGTACTCGATGTCGGCGCAGCCTGCGGCATCTCGACGGCGCTCGTTACGCCGCCGGCCAGTGCCGCCATGCTGCCGGTTTCGAAGCCCTCAACGTTGCGCGGATCCGGCTCGCGGAAATGCGTATGGACATCGACGCCGCCCGGCACGACGATCTGCCCGCCCGCGTCGATCCGCTCGGCACCCTGAATGTCGCCGGCGTCTTCGGTGATTGCCGCGATCGTCTCGCCGCGAATGACGAGATCGGCCCGAACCGGCCCATCCGATGTGACGACCGTGCCGCCGTGAATGACCGTTACCTTGTCGGACACAGACTTCCTCCTCAGTTCCTCCCCGAAACCTGCTTCGCTGGGTGAAATGCACGAGTGAATGTGTCCGGATCGTAACATGTCGCCGGTCGGCGTCACTCCTCCTCGTCGGGCTCGTCGACCTCCTCAACGTCGTAGTCCGGGAAGCGGAAGCCCATCTCACGATCGAGCACGCCACCATAGGCAAGCTGCACGACATCCTCACCACTGATGCCCACGCCGGTCATGATCGTCGGCAGCACCAGGTCGGCGACTGTCGAGCGGGAGTACATCGAGCATGAGGCGAGATTGACGACCGGCACCTCGCCGATTCGGGCGATCCAGAACATGCTGCCGGGGTGCGCCGGCGCACCGAAATGCAGCATCTCCGCCTCAGCCTGATGCAGCCCCAGCAGAATCGGATCGAGCGGGTCGATCGTGTTGCCACCAGCCGCGAAGATGACGTCGACATCGTCGTCGAGGAAGTCCTGAATCGTCGCCGCGACCTCATCTGCGTGATGCTCGATGAACCGCAGGTCGGTCATCTCCGAGCCGTACCAGCGCACCTTCTTCTCAACGTTGTCGCGGAAACGCTGCCGCATCTTGTCGTTGAGTCCCTCTGTCGCGAAGACCGCCACGCGCTGCGGCTCATAGGCCACTACATTGACCGGCTTGCTCCCGGCCTCAGCAATTAACTTCTCGGCCTGCTCGATCAGCTCTTCGCGCACCGTAATCGGCGTCGTCTTGACGCCAGCAACGATCTTGCCCGGCAGCACCGGCTGCTTGTCCAGCAGGCTGAACGCCGTCAATCCGTTGATCCGGTTCAGCGACAACAGCAGCTCGCGATCGACCCGCAGCAGCCCCTTGCGCGTCGCCGCGAGATTCAGGCGGCTCTGGACCGGTGGGCGAATCAGGATACCCTCGCCCGCTACAGCCTCGGCCAGCCGACGACCGGCAACGTCCTCGTGCAGGTCGCCGGCCTCGGGCTCAATGAGGTGCAGGATGACATCGGCGGCCTGGTCCCACTCGGCGAGGGCGGCATCATCAATTCGCGCCCCCTTGCGCAGGAAACGCTTGCCGTTCTTCCTGCGCAGATCGGCCGTCAGAATCCAGCCGCGTTGCGCCGGCCCAACCTGCGACGTTGCCAGTTCATGCGCTTTCACATCCCGCCCCCTCCCTGCGACATTCCCGCACTGCTAGCGTACAACTCTTCACTCGGATTCGCGATTATGGTTTGTTGCGTCTGGCGCAGGAGCAGAGCGTCATCCATACTTCTATATCCATTGACTGACGATCAAAGGAGTAATCCCGGCATGGCCATCTCAACCAACGAGCGACTACAGATGCTGCAATCTGCCTCCCAGGCGTGGGTTGATCTCCGGCAGCTGCTGGACGAAATTCCTGACGCCGCGCTGCGCATTCCCAACACAGTCGGCACCTGGCGCGGCCAGGATGTCATCATTCATCTCGCCAATTGGAATGAGGAAGCACTCAACGTCCTCGACCGCTACGCCGCCGGCCAATCCCCCTCCTGGCCCTTGCCAGAAGGTGTCGACAACGATGTCTGGAACGAGGAACGCCTGGCCCCGTGGCGCACGGCCACGCCCGCGCAGGCCCGCAAGTACCTCAACGACACCTATGAGCGGCTCATGCACAAGGCCGAGACAATGCGTGGCGTCCGCCCCAACGTCGTCCTCGGCGTCACCGTCTACCACTTCGGCGAACATATGGACGACCTGCGCAAAGTCAGGGACACCGCCGCCGACTGATGCGTTGACCCTGCCCTCGGGTTCGTAGGGACAGTGCTCGCGCTGTCCTCGCCGTGAGGCGATGCTCCCGGTTTGATCGCAACGCATTCAGCGTCCGGTAGCACGGCATTGTTCCGCCATCGCAGGCGTAATGATTCTGCGGATTAGAGCCAATCCTTCCGCAGATCTCGAGCAGTATCAGGATTCGATCGGTCGGCGCAGGAATGTCGTCTCACGACGAGGACAGCGCGAGCACTGTCCACGAACACATTGAAGCCGCCTCCCCTTCCGGCAGACTGCACGCCGATATGAACAACAAAACAGGGCCGGCGTTACCGCCGGCCCCGTCTCATTCAGTTTTCAGCATCCCGCTGGCCTACGCGGTCTTCTCGACCTCGATCGGGCGATCGTTGACGGTCATCAGGAGTGGCCGCGTGCGGTTGTTGATGACGTCGGCGTTGACGATGCACTTCCGCACGCCTTCGAGCGACGGAATTTCGTACATCACGTCCAGCAGCACTTCTTCGATCGTCGTTCGCAGGCCACGGGCACCGGTTCGGCGCTCCTCCGCCTGCTTCGCCGCCGCGTCCAGCGCGTCGGCAGTGAAGACGAGCTCGACATCATCGAGCTGGAAGAACTTCTGATACTGCCGCACGACCGCATTCTTCGGCTCGACGAGGATGCGCATGAGATCCTCATGCGACAGGTGATCGAGCGACACCGCTACTGGCAGCCGACCCACGAACTCGGGGATCAGGCCGTACTTCAGCAGGTCGTCGTGCGTCACCTGCGCCAGCAAGTCGTCCTGCTCAACCGAGTTGTCCTCCGGCTGATCGCCGAAGCCGATCTTCCGCCCGGTGCCAACACGGCGACTGACGACCTCTTCCAGACCCTCGAACGCGCCACCGCAGATGAACAGGATGTTGCGCGTATCGATCTGGATGTATTCCTGATGCGGGTGCTTGCGTCCGCTCTGCGGCGGGACGTTCGCAACCGTGCCCTCGATGATCTTCAGCAGCGCCTGCTGAACACCCTCGCCGGAGACATCGCGCGTAATCGACGGGTTGTCCGACTTGCGCGCAATCTTGTCGATCTCATCGATGTAGATGATGCCGGTCTGCGCCCGTTGCACATCCCCAGCAGCCTGGATCAGCCGCAGCAGGATGTTCTCGACGTCCTCACCGACGTAGCCCGCTTCGGTCAGCGCCGTCGCGTCAGCGATCGAGAACGGCACGTCGAGAATCCGCGCCAGCGTCTGCGCCAGCAACGTCTTGCCCGAGCCGGTCGGTCCGACCATCAGGATGTTCGACTTCTGCAGCTCGACCTCATCGTCATCGAGTTGCGCGGAAATTCGCTTGTAGTGGTTGTAGACGGCGACCGACAGAATCTTCTTGGCGCGATCCTGGCCGATGACGTACTGATTCAGCTGCTCGTAGATCTTCTTCGGAATCGGAATCCGCGTGAAGCTCGGCTCCGGTTGAGCAGCCGGCTGCTCCTCTTCCTCGATGATCTCCCGACACAGCTGTACGCACTCATCGCAGATATAGACCGCGCCCGGACCCGCGATCAGGCGGCGGACCTCCTCCTGGCCCTTACCACAGAATGAGCAACGGTAATGGACCCGTCCACCTCTTGACCCCGACATCGCTGTGTCCCCTTAACGATCTGAAGAACTTGGTGACGCGTTACCGTTCTGGCTCGCTCGCAATTCGCGCAGTGCCTGGAGCTTCGGAGATTCGAGTACGTGGTCAACGAGCCCGTAGTCTTTAGCTTCCTCGGCCGACATGTACTTGTCGCGCTCCGTGTCGTGCTTCACCACATCGAACGGCTGGCCAGTGTGCAGCGACATGATCTGCACCAGGCGATCGGTCAGGAACATGGTCTCGCGGGCAACGATTTCGATATCGGGCACATTACCGCGGAAGCCTGCTGACCCCTGGTGAATCAGGATGCGCGAGTTCGGCAGCGCGAACCGCTTGCCATGGGTTCCGGCTGCCAGCAAAACAGCGCCCATGCTGGCCGTCAGCCCACACGCATATGTTGCCACATCGCAGCGCAGCGACTGAATTGTGTCGTAGATGAACAGGCCGTGATAGACGCTACCGCCCGGGCTGTCGATGTACAGCCGGATATCCTGCTCCGGGTTCTCATAGTCCAGGAAGATGAGCTGTGCCGAGATCAGGTTCGCGATCTGGTCGTCAATCGGCGTTCCCAGAATGATGACCCGGTCGCGCAGCAGCCGCGAGTAAATGTCGTATGCGCGCTCGCCCCGATTGGTCGTTTCGACGACCATCGGCACGAGGCTCTGTGGATTAAAGATGTCGTCCATGACTGTGGTGTCCTTTCGCCGCCGACCAGGATCGGCCAGCGGTGATTGTCTGTTGGTGGATATGTGCGGCTGCGCTGCGGCTCGGGTTATTCCTTCACCTCACCAGCATCATCCTCAGCCGATTCCTCGGCCGCCGCTTCTTCGCCGTCCGCAGCCGCTGCGTCCGCCGCGTTCTCTGTGTCGTCGGTGTCAGCCTCAGGCTCAGCGGGCTCGGCTTCCTCTGTCTGATCCGCATCGGCGTCAGATTCATCCGCGCCAGCCTCAACCGGAGTGACCTCAACCGACGCTGCCGGCGGTGCGAACTCGGCCTCAAGCGCCGCGGCACCCGCGCCGGTTACCGCCCCTCGACCCTCGGTCGCGATATTGATCACACGATCGGTCAGCATGCGGTCGAACAGCTCGTTCTCCAGCAGGCCGCGGAAGTAGTCAGACTGATACAGTGTCGCCAGCCGCTCGGGGTTCTCAGCGCCCGAAGCGAGACGGCCAATCTCGGCGTTGATGTCCTCGTCAGTGACTGCGAAGTTCTCGGCCTTCGCGATCTCCTGGAGCACCACCGAGTTCCGGATTCGGCGCTCGGCGTTCGGCCGCATCTCCTCACGCAGGTCGTCTTCGCTCTGGTCGTTCGTCGTGAGGTAGTCCTCCAGGCTGATACCCTGCTGCGCGAGGCGCGAGCGGAACTGCGTCAGCTCGTCGTCCAGCTCCTTTTCGACCATGCTGGAGGGGATTTCGATCGTTGCCAGTTCAGCCATCGCATTGATGACCTCGGTTGCAACCTCGCCGCGTGCCTCCATCGCCTTGTTGCGCAGCAGATCCTTCTCGATCTGCGCACGCAGCGCCGCAACGTTTTCGAAGTCACCAGCCTTGGCGGCCAGCTCATCGTCAAGCTCGGGCAGGACGCGCTGCTGAACGTCCTTCAGCGTAATGACGTAGCGCAGCTCCTTGCCTCGCAGGGCAGGGTTGACGCTCATGTCATCTTCCTCGAACGCCAGCGACAGCTCGCCGGTCGTATTCGGCAGCATCATCTTGAGTGATTCGACCAGTGAATCAAACAGCGGAGTTTCGCCGATGACGAACTCCTGGTCAGTCGCCGGCTCCTGGAACTCCTCGTCGCCCTCGTAGACGTTCAGATCAATAATGACCTTGTCGTCGTCACGCGGGCTACGCGGCTCTTCCACCGACACCCACTCGGAATTCGTCTTCTGCAGCTGATCGAGGATCTGCTGCACCTCGTCGTCTTCAAGCTCGACTTCGCGCGGCTCGACACGGACGCTGGCATAGTCGCCAAGCTCGACGGTCGGGAAGACCTCAATTGTGACCTTGAAGCCGATCGGCTCCTGCTGGAGGATGCCGACCCGTGGCTCACCGACCGGGACGAGCTCTTCCTGCTCGATCGCCCGGCGGTACAGATCATCCATCATGTCGCGGCCGGCCTCGTCGACGATCGCCTCGCGGCCGACCATTTGCTCGACGATGGCACGCGGAGCCCGACCCTTGCGGAACCCCGGGATCGAAATATCCCGAGAGACCTTTCGCAGGGTCTTTTCATATGCCTCTGCAAACTCGACATCATCCGCGTAGATATCAAGCTCGACGGAACTCCCGGGAATGCGCTCGACGGTCACTCGCACTGGTCAAACTACCTTACATACGGCCTGCATCGCTGGGCCGGAGTATAGCAAATGGCCCCACATCCCCTCGGGATTTGGCCGCTCCCCAAGCCGTCAACCACGCATTGGTACAATGTCGTTGACTCGCATTCGACGATTGCAGGAAGCGCAATGCCCCCAGAAACCCCCTACGACCCTCGTATTTCAGTCTGGAACACGTATCGCAATCTGGTTCTCGCGCTCGGCCACGAGATTCACGAGCGGCTGAATGAGG
>JBDHWD010000116.1:0-8795 GCA_039810005.1 Thermomicrobiales bacterium
TCGGCAAGCCAGCCGATGGCCGGTGGCGTGATCATGAAGGCGATGTAGGTGACGGTCATGACGACGGTCGTCAGCTCGCGGCTGTAGTCTGGCAGGCGTCCGGCTGCGGCGCTCATCACGGTCGGGAAGATGCCGGCGACGCCGAGTCCGGCCAGCGCCAGCGCCAGCATGGCCAGCGGGACGCTGTGCGACGCGACGAGCAGCAGGCCGCCGAGGGCGATGCCTGCGCCGGACACCAGCAGCGAGGCGCGCTCGCCGAGGCGCAGCACGAGTAGCGAGTTCAGCATCCGGCCGGCGAACATCGTGGCGTTGAACAGCGCGAAGCTGGCTCCGCCGGCGGCCGCCGACGCGCCCAGGTCGTCGCGCAGGTAGATGACGGCCCAGACAAACACGATGCTCTCGACGACGATGCTCCAGACGACGATGCCGATCAGCGCGCCGATGCCCGGCGCGGCCAGCACTGGCCGCCAACTACCGCCAGAGCCGGACGACACCGGGCCGGAGGGCGGGTAGGCGATGAGCGCCGTTGCGATCAGCACGACGACAACCAGCACCGCCGCGCCGATGAGCAGCGTCGGGTAGTCCGCGCCGAGCGCCAGCCCCAGCCCGGCCGCGATCGCGCCACCGACCGCGCCGACGCTGAAGCCGGCGTGCATGACGTTCATGCGTGCCCGCTTCGCTGCGCGCTCCCAGTCGACCGAGCCCTGGATCATCGCGCCGTCGAGCAGGCCGGTGCTCGCGCCGAACACGGCCAGCGCGACGACGACCATGGCGAACGACCCGGCCCAGGCGAGCCAGAGCATCGCGATCGTCATCAGCACGAGGCCGCCGCCGGCGATCGAGCGCGGATTGATCCGCGCCGCCAGCCGCGCGTAGACCGTCACGACCGCAACTGAGACGAACGACGCCGCCAGTTGGGCGCTGCCGAACGCACCGGTGCCGATGCGCAGCGCATCGACCAGCTCCGCCCAGACCACACCCCGAACGCCGGCAACGACGCCGAAGATAGCGAAGTGGCCGAGGATCAACCCGAACGCCGGTCCCGGCCGCCACCCCCTGGCCGCTGCCTCACTGTTCACGCACGCACGCTCTCCCCTGTCCCTCCGCATCACCGTGCGGCGACCCTCCCGCGCCGCTGTGCAGAACGTCAAGAGGAACGGACGCCGCCAATTCCTCCGCACGGATAGGATGGCAGCGCCTCTGCCTACCCATGACACCCTCCCTCTCCTCAAAGGAGAGGGAGGGACGGGGAGGGTGAGGTTCCCTACGTCCGATAGCGCGTCGGCGTAATCACAATCGCTTCGCTGTAGGCCGCGGCGAATTCGGCGGCGGTGTAGCCGATGTCGATGATGTGCTGGTCGTATTTCGCCTTGTAGGCGGGGGAAGCATCGGGACGCGGCTGGGCGGCGTCGACCGCTGCCGTGCCCTCGATGCGGATCACATCCCCGCCGCCCTTCGTGTCATCGACGGTGAACGATACGTGCGGGTTGCTGGCGATGTTGCGCAGCTTGACCTGGTTTGGGCGGCTGTAGATCACGATCGTCTCGCCGTCCCACAGGAACCAGACCGGCACGCTATCCGGCTGGCCGCTGGGGCGCACGGTCGTCAGCCAGCCGACGATGTCCTCGCGTAGGCGCGTGGCGACGTGACGGCCACGCTCAGTTGACGTGTCGAGCTGTACATCAGCCATCAGAGTGCCTTTCTTCTCAGGCGTAGGCGGCGACGCCACCCTGGCGTCGCGGATCGGACGCACCCTGCCAGTGGTCGTCATCTGTGCGAACCACGAGCTGGATGCGACCCTGCAGCGTGTCGTAGGCGAACGGGCGATAGATCACCTCGTGGCCACGCTCGCTGAGCGCTGCTGCGGTCGCCAGCGGCGTGCGCGTTTCGAGCATCGCTGCCGATCCTTCGGCATGAACGCGCGGGACGGAGACGGCTTCCAGTGGCGACATGCCGAAATCGACGCGATTGCTGATGACCTGCACGATTGCGTTGATGATGGCGTTGCTGCCGGGGCTGCCGAGCGCCATCACCGGCGTGCCGTCGCGCAGCACGATCGTCGGACACATGCCGGAGAGGCGTACCTTGCCGGGCGCTGCCGAGTTGGGTCGGCCCGGCCGCAGGTCGAACCCGCCACCGCCGTTGTACTGGAAGCCCAGCCCCGGCGCGATCACGCCCGAGCCGTGGCCGAGCGTGTGGGTGACGGCGACGACGTTGCCCTCGCTATCGGCGACGGTCAGATGCGTCGTGCCGGGCACATCGTCGGTCGGTGCGGACGTCAGATCGCCGCGCATGATGCGCTCGTGCAGCGCGGCGATGTGCTGTGCGCTCAACAGCTCGGCGGTCGCGTCGGGCACGAAGTCCGGGTCGCCGAGGGCGTTGCTGCGGTCGCCGAACGCCAGCTGCATCGCCGAAATGAGGACGTGCAGATGATCGACACTGCCGTGCTCCAGCGCCGCGATGTCGAAGCACTCCAGCAGCGCGAGAATCTCCAGCACAGTCGTGCCGCCGCTGGGGAGTGGCGCGCAGGCGACGGCCAGATCGCGATAGCTGCCGACGAGGGAGCGGCGCTCGCGAACGCGGTAGCTGGCCAGATCGTCGGCGGTCACCAGCGCGTCGTTGGCGGTCAGATCGGCGGCAATCTCACGCGCCAGCGCGCCGCGATAGAACGAATCTGCGCCGTCGGCGGCGAGGCGTTCCAGCGTCCGGGCGTAGTCGGGGTTCACCCATGTATCGCCAACCCGCACTGGCTGCCCGTCGGAGTCCAGCCACAACTGCGCCATGCCCTCACTGGCGCGGAGGAAGTCGAGGAGTGGCGGATTCGCCGGGCTGGAGCCGTACTGGTGGCGCTCGTCGAGGAAATCGGCGATGTACTCGTCGATCGGGTAACCGTCACGCAGCGTCGCGATGGCCGGCTGCAATAGCTCGGCCCACGGCCTGCTACCCCAACGCTCGTGGAGCGCGCCGAAGCCGGCGACCGTGCCGGGCTGCATGATCGTCTGATAGCCCATTTGCTCCGGGAAGCCTTCGACGTAACGCTTGCCGTTGGCTGCCTCGCGCACGCGGCCTTCCCAAAGGTCGGGGACGTAGCGCGAACCGGCGCGGTGCAGGAAATCGAGCACCATCGTTTCACCGGTGGCGGCGCGGTAGACGTGGGCGACACCCATCCCGCCGATGCCACACATCAGCGGGTCGGTCGCCATCTGCATGAATCCGGCGGCAACCGCCGCATCAAAGGCGTTGCCGCCTGCGCGCAACACCTCTGCTCCCGCCTCGGCCGCGCGTGGCTGCGGTGCGACGACGACTGCTCTCATTCTGGCTCCTCCTTCACCGGCGCGTCATCCGCGCGTCGAGAATAGCACGGAACAGGGCGGGCTCTTCCCACCTGACCATGGAGCCCGTATGCTCAATCACACCGGAGAGGAGGACACGGATGACTATCCAACTGGACCTCGACCTCTCGCGTGATCCGTTGCGTGTTCTGGAAAGCACACGCCCAATCGTCCAGTCGTCGTCACTGGTCCAGATCGACACGCAGCAGATCGAGCGCGTCGCGACGCTGCTCGGCGAGATGCCCGTTCCAAAGCCCGACTGGGATCGCCTGCTGCATCCAGTCTCACCCGATTCGGCGCGACTGGCGAACCTCGTCCTCGTTGTCGATGCGCTGAACTTCTGCTTCTGGTCGTTTCCCAACAGCGAGAAGCCGCGCTGGCAGGTGACCTGGAACGGGACGACCTATAACGGCTACGCCGCGCTGGCCGTCGCGTTGCGTCGGGCGGTCGAGGCTGGCTATCCGCTCTGGGACGGCGACTTCCTCGGCACGATCACGGAGGCGGATGTCTCCGAGATCCTGGCCGGTGATCCTGACTGTGACCAGATTCCCCTCCTGCGTGCCCGCATGACCCACCTCCGCGAGGTCGGCGTTGCACTGGTCGAGCGCTGGGAGGGCACGTTCCTGCACGCGATCCGGGCGGCGAACGGTTCGTCGTCGCGTCTGATCGCCGAGGTGCTGCGCGCGCTCCCCTCGTTCCGCGACACCGTCCTCGTCGATCGGCGCGAGGTGCGCTTCTACAAACGCGCGCAGATTCTGGTTGCCGACCTGTTCGGCGCGTTCGGTGGCAAAGGGCTTGGCGCGTTCACTGATCTCCATACACTGACCGCCTTCGCAGATTACAAGGTGCCGCAGGTGCTGCGCCACCTCGGCGTGCTGACCTACGCGCCGGAGCTGGCCGCGCAGATTGATCGTCAGGAGCTGATCCCGCCGGAGAGTGACGCCGAGCTGGCACTCCGCGCCGCGACCGTCTGGGGCGTCGAGCTGCTGCGGCAGGAGATCGCCCGCCGTGGCCGCGATCGACCGGCCTACGCCATCGACTGGGCGCTCTGGCAGGCCGGGCAGACGCTGCCCGAATCGGTCGAGCCGTATCACCGGACGTTGACGGTCTACTATTGATGCCGGATTGCAGGCGGTTCGCGCCCGCCGTCCGCGCCGTGGATGCGCACGCGCGCCTGCTGAGCGCAACGCCGCTGACCGGCGGTATCTCAGCCACGGTGACAGCACTGGAGGTTGAGCGCGGAGACGGACGCGTCGAGCGCTGGGTCGTCCGGCAGCATGGCGAGCGTGACCTGCGGGCCAACCCGCACATCGCCCGCGATGAGTTCCAGTTGCTGCAGGTCGCCGCCGCGCACGGCCTGCCCGTTCCGCCGCCGATCGCCCTTGACGACACCGGCACCATCCTCGGCAGCCCGTACCTGATCGTCGGCTTCGTCGACGGCGAAGACGATTTCTCGCCGCACGATCTGCCATCGACGCTGCGCCAGATGGCCGACACGCTGGCCGCCATCCACGCCGTCCCGGACAGCGCTCCGCTCGATTTTCTGCCGCGCACCTGCCGCGGATACGGCCCAGCGCCGGAGACGCTCGACGCCTCGCTGCAGGAGGGCCGCATTCGCGCCGCGCTCGACGCGTTCGATCCGCCGGCCACCAACTGCGCGACACTGCTCCACGGCGATTTCTGGCCCGGCAACATCCTATGGCGCGCCGGTCGCATCGCCGCCGTCATCGACTGGGAAGACGCCGCGCTCGGCGATCCGCTCGCCGATCTGGCGAACGCCCGACTGGAGATCCTCTGGTGGTTCGGAGATGCTGCGAAGGACACATTCACCGCGCGCTATCTGACGCAGGCCGCGGAGTGTGACCCGCGCAGTCTGCCGTACTGGGACCTCGCCGCCGCGCTACGACCCTGCGGGAGGCTCTCCGGCTTCGGCCTCGACGCCGACACCGAGCGCACCTTCCGCCAGCGCCACACCGCATTCGTCGACGCTGCGATACAGGCAATCGTTACCGAATAGCAAGAAGAGGAATCCGGGCGGTTATTGGGGAACCGCCCGGATCAAGGGGGTAGGGATAAGGAGTGGGTTGAGGGGCGAGCCTCAAGCCAGACCGGCAGGTGCGTTGCCACATGCCCGGGCGACCAGGGGAAGCCACCAGGCTGACGGCCGGCTCGTGTCTCGCACTGTTCCCAACAGAGCAGCCGGAATCCCTATTCCCAACGCACATTAGATTCGTTCTGCTGTGTTGTTGGCGCTACTCCAGCGCGGTCACCGTAATCTCGACCTGCGCCCCGGCCGGCAGCGAGACGACGCCGACGGTCGTCCGCCCCGGCGCTTCGCTGGGGAAATACTCGGCGTAGATCGCGTTCATCTCGGCGAAGGTGTTGATGTCGGTCAGGTAGACGGTTGTCGCGACGACCTTCGCCATCGACGACCCGGCTTCCTCCAGAATGTTGCGGATATTCTCCAGCGTCTGCCGCGTCTCGGCCGCCACGCCGCCGCTGACCATCGCGTTTGTAGCCGGATCGATCCCTTTCTCTCCGGCGACGAAGACGAGCCCGGCCGCCCGGATCGCCTGCGAATACGGCCCGATCGGCGCTGCTGCCTTCGACGTCTGGATCACCTCGCGCTGCGTTCCCGCATCGACCATCGGTCGCCTCCATTGATGCTTGTCTGAATCCGCCGGACGAGTCTACACCCAAAATGTCGCACTTTTGCTTCGAAATCTCGTTCGAATAAGTAGAGGGGTATCGACTCCTCGGCCGCAACGCAGCCATGAAGGGGGCGCCATGCAACGCGTGCCCGATCTTTCCCCATCACTCGATAGCGCCATCAACCAGCTCGGCCAGGACACGACGCTCTCGACCGAGCTCGGCGCACTGCGCGTCCTCCTGCGCCGTCTGCTCGTCGCGATGGATGACGAGGAGGGCGACGAGCGCCGCCTTGTCCAGAGTGCGACCGCCGTCGTCAACGCGATCGTCCGCATCGTTCAGACGCAGGCACGAAGCGGCGCGGACGACGCAGCTCTCGACGCCGAGGTGCTGCGCGCACTCGCCGAGCAGGGACTGGACGAAGAAGGAGGTGACCCATGCATGACCTGACTGGTGTCCAGCGTCCGCCGCGTGAGATTCTCGGACAACGCGACACGCCGCCCAGCGCGCCGCTCGATCTCCAGCCGTCCTCAGTCTTTGAGGTCATCACCCGCCAGATGGTCGACGACCTCATCCGCGAAGTCAGCGCCACCCGCCAGCGCGTCGACGCCCTTTTCTACCTCGTTGTCGCCGTCGTCCTCGGCGAGATCCTGAGTCGCCTCGCCTGACCATCCACGAACGCAGAGGCGTCCGCCTCGTTTCCCAACCCCCGGGTCCGCTGAAAGGAGCGCCTGATGAGCGACGCGTTGATCGCCCAGATTCGTCCGGCGCTCGTCGACATCGAGCGGTTCAGCCGCGTGCAAGCTCCGCGCTTTCAGCTCCGGCGCTACCAGCTGGCAGCGGCCCGCGCGATTGCCGGGGCCGTCGCCGAGCGGCGCGGCATCGAGCTGGCTGCCGTCTTCGCGCGGCAGTCGGGCAAGGACGAGATCCTCGCCCAGCTCTGCGCGTGGATGCTCTGGCGCTATCAGCGCGTCGGTGGCAACGTCATCGTCGCCGTCCCGGCTGTCGAGCCGCAAGGCCACATCGCCCGCGATCGCCTGCTGGCGCGGCTCAACGGCCCATTTACCCGCGGACGCTTCCGCGTCCGCGAGGGCACCATCGTCCAGCTTGGTCGTGCGTCGGTGCGCTATCTGTCAGCCTCGCCGTTGGCCCACGCACGCGGCAATACCGCCGATCTCCTGCTCGTCGCCAACGAGGCGCAGGACATCAGCCCGGATGTCTGGGATGCAGTCTTCGCCCCGATGGGCGCAGCATCGAACGCGCCGACCCTCTTCATGGGTACCATCTGGTCCAGCGCGACGCTGCTCTCCCGCCAGCTCCGCCTGCTGGCCGCGCAGGAACGCGCCGATGGCCAACAGCGTCGCTTCCTCGTCCCCTGGCGCGAGGTTGCTGCCGAACTGCCGCGCTACGGCGACTTCGTCCGTCGCCAGATAGACCAGCTCGGCGAGCAACACCCGTTCATCCGCACCGAATACGAGCTGCAGGAGCTCGACGACGACAGTACCCTCTTTTCCGCCATCCGCCGCGAATCCCTGCGTGGCGACTTCCCGCCATGCTCGCGCCCTCCCGACACCGATCGCGACGTCGTTGACTACGCCCTGACCATCGATGTCGCCGGGCAGGAGGAGTCAGGCATAGAAGGCGCTGCCCTGCGTCAGCTCGCCCCGCGCCGCGACTCGACCGTCGCCACCGTCGTGCGCGTTCTCTGGCCGGGCAGTGCAGCCGGGCTGCCGACCTACCAGGTTGTCGCACGCTACGAGTGGACAGGCACCCGCCACAGCCGCCTCTATGACGAGATCGTCGCGCTGGCGACGCGTGTCTGGCGGGCGCGCCGGATCATCATCGATGCCACCGGCGTCGGCGCGGGACTCGCCGCGTTTCTCTCCGCCACGCTCGGCGAGCGCGTCGTCACGCCGTTCATCTTCTCCGCGCCCTCCAAGAGCAAGCTCGCCTGGGATTTGCTCAGCCTGATCGACAGCGGACGCATCCAGGTCTGCACACCCACCGGCGATTCCGACCCCGAACAGCACCGGCTCGATCGCCAGTTCTGGGCCCAGCTGGCGGCGTGCCGGTTCACCGTTCTCCCCGGCCCCGGTCGCCTGATTCGCTGGTCGGTCGAGGATGATCGCCTCCACGACGACCTGCTGATGTCGTTCGCCCTGATCGCAGCTCTCGACCGTGAAGACTGGGGCTCGCGACTTGCACGCGGCAGCATCAGCGCCGCAGAGCCATTCTGGCGCCTGTGATAGGTTTGCACCTTTGAATGCTGAAGGGAGCAGAGATGAATCGCCCCGCCTGGATGATCGACGAGCTGGCCCACGCCGGTGAGGAGCATCTCGACCCGGAGTATGTCGCGGCCTACGACGCCAAGTCGCAGACCGACCATTCCCAGGATCTCAACATCCTGCACGACCTCGGGCTTGGCTCGGAGAGTACCGTCGTCGATCTCGGCGCAGGCACCGGCACCTTCGCGCTCGCCGTCGCGTCACACTGCAAACGCGTGGTCGCCGTCGATGTCTCGCCGACCATGCTCGAGATCATGCGGGCCAACGTCGAGAAGCAGGGTCTCACCAACGTCGAGATTGTTCACGCTGGCCTGCTCAGCTACGAGCACGAAGGCGGGCAGGCCGACTTCGTCTACACCCGCAACACACTCCACCACCTGCCGGATTTCTGGAAGGGCGTCGCGCTGCAGCGCATCGCGCGCATGCTGCGCCAGGGTGGCGTCCTGCGGCTGCACGACCTCGTCTACTCCTTCGAGCCGTCCGAGGCTGAGGAGCGCTTCGAGAGCTGGCTAACCAACGCCCCGACCGA
>JBDHWD010000117.1:0-8778 GCA_039810005.1 Thermomicrobiales bacterium
CGGCGCACGCTGCTGGAACGATTGCGTCGATGGAGGCCGGCGAGATCGTCTCCGTTCCCGGCCCGCACGATTCGATCATGGCTGGCCTGAACTGCGGCGCGCCGTCGATGCTGGCCTGGCCGATTATGTCGCGTGGCATCGACCAGTTCGTCTCAGTCGTCGACGAGCGCGCGCGCGAAGCGATGCGACTGCTGGCTCTCGACGACATCGTCGCCGGCGAGACGGGCGCGGCAGGACTGGCCGGTCTGCTCGACCTGCTCACCAGCCCGGATGCCGACCAGCACCGCGCTCGCCTCGGCGCAACGTCGGACGCAACGGCGCTCATCATCGTCACCGAGGGCGCGACCGACCCGGAGGCGTATCGGCAGATCATCGGCGAGTAGGCGCTGCCTACATCACCCCCGCCTGCTCCAGTGCGCGGAGGACGATGCCGGCTCCGACCAGCGCGACGACGAGCGCGCTGAACGCTGGTAGCAGGCGGGGGACGCCGGGCGTCAGTGAGAAGCGGTCGAAGATGCGGCGCGCGTAGACCAGCAGCAGGCCGATGGCTGTCAGGACAGCTGCCAAGCCGACTGAGAACGCCACAACCAGCACCATGCCGAAGCCGAGCCGGTCGAGCGAGATCGCGCCGAGCAGCAGCACGAGCGCCGATGGGCAGGGGATCAGGCCGCCGCTGACGCCGAGCGCCAGCAAGCTGCGCCACGTTACCGGTGTGCCGTCCGCGCCCGGCGGCAGGTGCGAATGTCCATCTGCTCCGTGGTGGTGGTGATGGGCATGATCATGATGGTGATGACTGTCGTGCTCGTGCTCGTGCTCGTGCTCGTGCTCGTGGACATGATGATGGTGATGATGATGCCCGTCTCGCCCGCGTATGCGTTGGACAAAGAGCGTCAGGCCGATTGCGACGACCAGCAGCCCTGATATGACGCTCAGCCAGGGAAAGAGCGTTTCCGGCAGGATGAAGTGCGACAGGTACAGCGTTATCAGTCCGAGCGCGAACACGCCTGCAGTGTGCGTGATCGTGACTGTCAGCCCGAGGAATGCGGCGTGCCTGGCCGTACCGCGCGCGCCGATGAGATAGGCCGCGACGACCGTCTTGCCGTGTCCGGGCGACAGCGCATGGACCGCGCCCCAGAACATCGCCACCAGAATCGAGACGACAACGACCCATGGCGTCAGCTCGCGGGTCGTAATGAGCGACGCGACCCGATCCGTCGCCTGACCACCCCGGTCGGTCGCCTCGACACGGGCGGCATTCTCGGCCGCAGAGTGCTGCACCGCACCGGCTGCTCCCGGAACGATGGAGAACGTCGCCTCGGCGTCATGCAGCGGGCTGGCGAGCATGTCCTCGGGATAGGTCCGGAGTTCGTCCGACGTATCGACCGATGACACCGACGACTCGCTGATCGCCACGCCGTCACCGCCCTGGACGACGATCTCGCGCCAGCCGAGGCGATCCTGATAGTTGCGATCAACGTAACCGCCACGGCCGTTCTCAACCCAGCTCTCGGGTAACTGCGAGGTCAGGTCGAGCTCCAGCCGCAGAATCTGCAGGCCGCCCTGGCCGGGCAGCAATTCAGCGGAACGGCGCGTTTCGGTCAGCGGCAGCACGTCGTTGCCGACCGTCAGCCGCAAGCCCCTGATGATGACCGGCACGCGCTCATCCAGCCACGACTGCTTTTCGGCTTCGCTGACCACGCCGTCGCCATCCGGATCGAGGAAACGCATCTCCTGAAAGGTCGGCACCTCGGCGTAATCAAGCACATAGGTGATCTGGACGCTGTCGGTTGCCAGCTCGATCCGGCTGTAGCGATTGGTGGTGAAGTTTCCGAGGGGATGTGCGGAGGCGGATGCTGGGAGGAGCGCCGCGACGATTGTCGCGACCAGCAGCCCAAACAGCACGAATTCAAGTCGACGCAGCGCCAACGTGATCTGCTCCCTGTAACACGTGCCGTTTCTGCCCACGGTGGCTGATTCTACAGCCGACCGAGCACATGTCGATTGGCCGCACGGCGTCTAGTACGGTACAACACAGGGTCGAGCGTCGGAGGGCGGCGCAGGTGGCTAGCTGAAGGAACGAGCGTCGATGCTGAGACTGGTCATTGTCGGGCTGCCGCAGAGCGGCAAGACAACGGTGTTCAATGCACTCACCCGCTCCGAGGCGGTCACCGGCGGATTCTCGACCGCCGAGGGCGAGGCAAACCTGGCGACTGTGAAGGTGCCGGATCCGCGCCTGGACGCACTCACCCCGCTGTTCAATCCGAAGCGGATCGTGCCGGCCGACGTGCAGTACCTCGATGTCGCTGGGCTAGCCAAGGGTGTCGGCGAATCGGGCATGGGTGGCCAGTTGCTCGGCCAGCTTGCCCAGGCGAATGCGCTCGTCCTTGTCGTCCGCGCCTTCGAGGACGACAATGTGCCGCACCCGGAAACGACCGTCGACCCACTCCGCGACCTCGAGACGCTGCTGCTGGAGTTCACCTTCTCCGACCTCGGCATCATTGAGAAGCGCATCGATCGCATCGACCAGACTGTCGGCAAGCTGCGCGGCAATGAGAAGGAACAGTACGAGCGCGAACGCGAGGCGCTGGTGCGCTGCAAGGCGGCACTCGAAGACGGCACGCCGATTCGCGAGGTTGAGCTTGACGAAGAGGAAGAGCGGCTGCTGCGCGGCTTCGGCTTCCTGACGCAGAAGCCGCTGCTGGTGCTGTTCAACGTCGGCGAAAACCAGCTCGGTGAGCCGTCCGACGAGCTGGTCGCCAGCGCCCGCGAGCAGCAGGGCCGCCCGGGCGTCGAGATTCACGCGCTGGCCGGACAGATCGAAATGGAGATCTCCCAGCTCGACGCAGAAGATGCCGAGCTGTTCATGGCCGACCTCGGCATCAGCGAATCGAGCCTCGACCGCGTCATCCGGCTGTCCTACGATCTGCTTGGGCTGATCTCGTTCTTCACCGTCGGCCCGGACGAGGATCGCGCCTGGACCATCCGGCGCGGCGCGAGCGCTGTCGAGGCGGCCGGCGAGATCCACTCCGATATCGCGCGCGGCTTCATCCGCGCCGAAATCGTCGCCTACGACGACCTGCTGGCGACCGGCAGCATGGCCGAGGCGAAGAAGGCCGGCAAGCTCCGGTTGGAAGGGCGGGCCTACATCATGCAAGATGGTGATATCGCCCACTTCCTGTTCAACGTCTAACGCAGCACAGCAGGAGCACCGATGAGCGCGTCGGCGACAACCGATTCGCAGCCAGCCGAAATCATCCCGGAGCCGGGACGCGCCGCACTCAGCGTCGTCGTCCCGCTGCTCAACGAGGTCGAGAGCCTGCCGCAACTCCACACTGAAATTACTGTCGCGCTGGCCGCGCTCGATCTGGCCGGACCCGCAGAGATCATCTACGTTGATGATGGCTCGACCGATGGGTCGGCCCGCATCCTGCAGCGCCTGTTCGAGTCCGACCCACGTGTGCAGGTCATCCAGTTCCGGCGCAACTTCGGCAAGTCGGCGGCGCTGGCGGCCGGCTTCCAGGCCGCAACCGGCAAGCTGGTCGTCACGATGGATGCCGACCTGCAGGATGTTCCGGCCGAAATCCCGTCGCTCCTTGCACCGATCCTGAACGACGAAGCCGACCTCGTCTCCGGCTGGAAGGCCGACCGGCAGGACCCTGCGTCGAAGACGGTTCCATCTGCGCTATTCAATCGAGTGGTGCGGGTGATGACCGGCGTCGAGCTGCACGACTTCAACTGCGGCTTCAAGGCGTACCGCGACGAGGTGCTGGACGAGCTGACGCTCTACGGCGAGCTGCACCGCTACATCCCGGTGCTGGCCCACGTCCGTGGTTTTCGTGTCGCCGAGGTGGCCGTGCCACATCGTCCGCGGCGTTACGGCCATTCGAAGTTCGGCGCGGCGCGCTTCTTCCGCGGCTTCTTCGATCTGCTGACGGTGCTGTTCCTGTCGCAGTACACGCGCCGACCGCTGCATCTGTTTGGCCTGATCGGTGTCATTACCTTCGGGCTGGGCTTTCTGATCGACGCCTATCTGGCGTTCGCCAAGCTCGTGCTCGGCCAGCCAATCGGCCACCGACCGCTGCTGACGCTCGGCGTGCTGCTCATCATCGTCGGCACGCAGTTCATCGTCTTCGGCCTGCTCGGCGAAATGATCGCGCACCACGCCCACATCTCATCCGCCGCGACCGGCCGCTCGACCGACTACTCCATCCGCCGCGTCCTGCGCCACGACCAGCCAATCGATGATTAATCTGATTCGCAGGGACAGGCTCCGGCCTGTCCATCGCCGTGACGCGACACCCCCGCGGCGATCGAATGCGCGCCGAACGAACGACGCCTGCAAACGGCGTCGGGCGCGCGTGCATCACCCACGTGCGTTGAGGTCGTGGACATGTAGGGGCGTATTGCATACGCCCGTTTCAACCTCGTTCCGTTCGGCCGGCAGCCACGACGCCCGGATGCCCATGCTGGATGATCATGTGTCCGGCCGGGCGTATGCAATACGCCCCTATATGCCGGAACTGACACGGCGGATACCTGGCGAGACCGCCAGTATCCGCGCGGGAGGGTCGTCGCAGGGCGAGGACAGCGTTTGCGCTGTCCCTGAGAACGAGCTGACTGCCGATGAGTGAGGCCGCCTTTCGGTGTCCGGTCTGCGGCTCGCGAGATTGCACGCTGCGTCTGACGCTGACCGACCGCATGTTCGTGACGACGGACGCGGTCTTCCCGCTCGTTCGCTGCTCAGGCTGCGGCCTGCTGCGCCTCCATCCACAGCCGGACGCCGCAACGCTCGACGTCGCCTACGGACGTGGCTACACGCCGCACGAGCGTTCAGGGTTGTCAGGCAGGGCGAAGAGCTGGCTGGAGCGACGCTCGGTTCGGAAGCTCCAGCGCTATCTGGCTGCACCACGAGCGGTACTGGATGTCGGCTGCGCGACCGGCGACCTGCTGCTGGCCATCCGTGACACCGGTAATCCGAACGTCACCGGCGTCGAAACCGGCCACGACGCCGCCGAAGTTGCCCGCGCGCGCGGCCTGGACGTGCGCATCGGCGATCTGCAGGATGCCGCCTTCGCGGATGCCGCGTTCGACACGGTCATCCTCTCGCACACGATCGAGCACGTCCCCGACCCGGCGGCGACGCTGGCCGAGGTCGCGCGCGTGCTGCGCCCGGGTGGCGCGCTGATCCTCTGGCTGCCGAACGTCGAATCGATCGAAGCGCGGCTGCTGCGGAGCTACTGGATCGGCTACGACGCCCCGCGCCACGTGACGACGTTCGGCGTCTCGACACTGCGGAACGCACTCGCACGCGCTGGCCTGACTGTGGCAGACGTTCGCCACGAAGCGGTCGGCCTCGAATGGGCCTGGGCGCTCCGCCTCTTCGCCCGCGACCGTCTCCCCGCCGCCGAACCGCTCCTCCGACGCCTGCATCCCCTGCTCATCATCGCCGCGACCCCGCTCGCTGCGGTCGGCGCGCTGGTAGGACGCAGTGGGCGGGTGCGGGTGATTGCTGTGAAGGCTGAGGGGTAAATCCGGTAATCCGCTGAGCACAGCGAATCGCGGCTGCACAAATTGCGTATAATTTCGCAAGACGCTCAACACTATGTCAGTGGCCGCCAACCCTGCTGTCACGAGCCAGCACAGATCATCACCCCGCCGGACCATCACCGCTGCCCGTACCACATCGCCCATCGATAGACCTCACGGGAGCTCGGCTTGGCCGGCACGCCGGTAATCAGCCCACGACCACGACTGCCCTTGCGTGAGGAGGACAAGAGAGCCAATGACGACACTCGCTATCTTCGGAAACCACGACGAGCAGACCCTCGCCCAACTCGCCGACGTCGATAGTCGCGCCGTGTTCACGGCATTGATGGCGGATGGACACCTCGGCTACATCATGCCGATCGGCGGCGTCGCCGCCTACGACAACCAGGTCTCGGTCGCGGGCGTCGGCTATGACATCGCCTGTGGCAACCTGGCGATCCAGACCGACCTCGTCCTCGGCCAGAGCATCCAGCAGTCGGACCTGGCTGGCATCGCCGACCAAATCGCAAGCGACCTGGAGTTCGGCATCGGCCGGACCACGCCTGATGGCCCGGTGGATCATCCACTCTTCGCATTGTCTGCCTGGGACGCGCTGCCCGGCACCGTGCGCGAGCCGCTGCGGGAGCGGGCGCGGGCGCAGATTGGCACGATCGGCTCAGGGAATCACTACGTGGATGTCTTTGCCGACGAGGACAACACGCTGTGGGTAGGCGTCCACTTCGGCAGCCGCGGACTGGGGCATACCATCGCCTCGGGCTTCATGTCGCTGGCAGCCGGACGACCCTGGGGCGAGCGAGTGCCGGAGACTGAAGCGCTGCTGGATCTGGACAGCGAGCTCGGCGGACGCTACTGGACGATGATGCAGCTCGCCGGCCAGTATGCCTACGCAGGCCGTGAGTGGGTCGCGGAACGCGTGGTCGAGGGCATCCTCGGCACCCGCGCCCGTCTCACCGTCCACAACCATCACAACTACGCCTGGCGGGAACGCCACTTCGGCCGGGACCTTATCGTCGTCCGCAAGGGCGCGACGCCAGCCTTCCCTGGGCAACAGGGATTTGTCGGCGGATCGATGGGCGACGACGCGGTGATCCTGCAAGGGTCGCACGCCGACTCCGACCTGCAAAAGGCCGCGCTCTACTCCACCATCCACGGCGCGGGCCGGGTCATGTCCAGAACGCAGGCAAAGGGATCGCGGGTCAGGGTTGACCGCCGGACTGGCGAACGGACGCAGCGGAAGCGTGGTGCCATCACGCGGCAGATGATGTCCGAGTGGACGAAACGGAAGGGCGTCATCGTCCGGGGTGGCGACGTGGACGAGAGCCCGCACGTCTACCGCAGGCTCGACGAGGTTCTGGTGGAACAGGGCGACACCATCGACATCATCCACCGCCTCCGACCGCTGATCGTCGTCATGGCCGGGGCCGACATCCGCGACCCATATAAGGACTGACGCGCCCAGATGGGGAAGGCGTCAGAACTTATGCCCGAAATCCGTCGAGAAGCTGTATTCGTTCTCGCTCCACGGCTGTTCCCATGTGCCATCGCCAAAGCGGGAAAGGCGGAACGGCGTCAGATCGACGGGGCTGCCGTGGCCGTGGACGATGAGGTGGGCGAGCGATTCACCGATAGCCGGGCCTTTCTTGAAGCCCGCGCCGCTGAAGCCGAGCATCAGGTAGAGACCGTCGATGCCGTCGGCACTGCTAAGGATCGGGTGCGTGTCGGGCGTCATGTCGTAGATGCCGGCGTAGCCGAACAGCTCGTGGGCGCGTTCCATTGCCGGCATGCGGCGGGCGATGTACGACTTGACGACCTCGCCGAAGCCCGGCGCGGAGCGCTCGTCGAAGCTGAACGGATCGACGATGTCGTGGAACTCGCCGCCGCCGACACCGGCAAATGTCCGACCCGGCCCCCAGTTGCGACAGAAGAACCCGGCGGCAGTGTCGACGTAGGTCATCGTGCCATCGGTCGGCATCTCCAGCGGACGGTTGAGGACGACGACCTGCACGCGCTGCGCCTCGACCGGCACATCCAGCCCGATGCCGGCCAGCAACGGGACCGACCAGGCACCGGCTGCGCAGACGACCGTCCCGGCCGCGATCGGGCCGGCGTCGGTCTCGACGCCGGTCACGCGCCCGCCATCACTCCGGAGCGTCGTGACGGTGCAACCCTCACGAATGCGCGCGCCGCCGCGTATGGCCGCCTCAGCCATGCTGCGCGTTGCCGCGACCGCATCGACATAGCCGGAGTCGCGCTCGTAGATCGCAGCGGCAATGTCGTCGGCGCGGTCAAATGGCTGCAATTCGAAGAGTTGATCGGGTGAGATGACCTCAGACTGGATGCCGATCTCGCGCTGCATCGCGACAACTCGCTGCATGCGCTCGATGTTCACCGCATCCTCGCCGCTCGTTGCGACGGTGACGATCGAGCCGGTGCGGGCGAACCCACAGTCGCCGCCGACAGCGTCCGACCAGTTGGCGAACATCTGCAACGAGCGATGGGCCAGCGTCGCTTCGGGCACGTTGGTGTAGTGCTGGCGGAGCAGCGCGCCGGTCTTACCGCTCGCGCCGGAGGCGATGACCCGCCGCTCCAGGAGCAGCACATCGCGCACGCCCAACTGAGTCAATGCATAGGCCAGACTGGTGCCCATAATCCCGCCACCGATGATAACGACCTCGGCTCGCTCGCTCATCGACCTCGCTCCATTCCACAACGACGTCCCGGCATCGTACCATCAGCGTAGCGGTGTGTCGGTGCGCGCTGGGAGGATGGCAAAGATGCAGACAGTCGGGTCTGAGCGACATACATTTGAGTTCCGCGCGGACGTGGAGCCGGTCCTACGAGTGCGCCCCGGCGAGACGGTACGGATGGAGACTTCGCCGCAGCCGGCCGAGCGCCTGCTGGCGGCTGGTGATGGCTGGGTCGACGCGGTCGATACGCGCGTGATCAACGCCGTCACCGGCCCCATCTACATCGAGGGCGTCCAGCCGGGCGATGCGGTCGCCGTCGAAATCCTGGAGATTGAGACGCTGGACTGGGGCTGGAACGCCAACATCCCCGGCTTCGGCATGCTGTCCGACAACATTCGCCAGCCCATGCTGCGGCGGGTGCCGATCCGCGACGGCCGCGTCTGGGTTAACGAGGCGCTGTCGGTGCCAGTCGATCCGATGATCGGCTGCCTCGGGCTGGCCCCGGCACGCGGCGCGACCTCGACGCTCGCGCCGCCGTTCCCGT
>JBDHWD010000118.1:0-8724 GCA_039810005.1 Thermomicrobiales bacterium
CATCTGAGCCCGCCGAGCAGGGACATCCGTCCACATGCTCCAGCCCGGCCCGATGGATACGTCAGAGATACGCAGAAATTACCTGCATCATAGAGCCGAAAACAGCGTTTGTATAGCGTGTTGCGAGCAACACGAGCGACCAATTGATCCAGTCCGGCGTGGCGGAGGCCGCGCGCAATGCGCGGCCCCTTATTGCTGCCCGCTACCCGGAAGACACTGTATCCTGTGCGTGGCTTCTCGATCTAACGGAGCAAGACGACGTGCGACGCTGGCGACCAATCGGCGGCAAGGTTGATATGCGGCTGGTGCGCACGTCGCGCCGAATGCGTGCGGGCGTCCACGGCCTCGGACCGGGTCTCATCACCGGCGTTGCCGACGACGATCCCTCCGGCATCTCGACCTACACGATCACTGGCGCGACCCAGGGCTACCAACTCCTGTGGCTGAGCCTCGTAACGCTGCCGATGAACATCGCCGTCCAGAGCATCTGCGCCCGGATTGGGCTGGTGCGCGGACAGGGGCTAGCGCGGGTGATCGGCGAACGCTACGGTCGCAACTGGCTGTGGCCGGTCGTCGCTCTGCTCTTCATCGCCAACGTCGTCAATATCGGCGCTGACATCCTGGCCATTGCGGCAGCAATCGACCTGCTGACGCCGATCCCGGCGCGCTGGATGGTCGTCCCGGTGGGCGTCGGAATCACGCTGGTCGAGGTCATCGTGCCCTACCCACGCTTTGCGCACTATCTGAAATTGCTGACGCTCGTCATCTTCGCCTACGTCCTCGGCGCGTTCGTTGCTAACCCGGACTGGGGCGCAGCTTTCCGTGCGACCGTCGTCCCATCGGCCGACTGGTCGGGCGCGACAATCCAGACCATCGTCGCCATCCTGGGCACGACGATTTCACCGTATCTCTTCTTCTGGCAGGCGTCAGAAGAAGTCGAGGAGGAAGCGCAGCAGGGAATCCTGCCTGGCGGAGCAGAGACGGAACGGATCGCGCCACTCATTCGCGCCGCGCGTGTCGATGTTGCACTCGGCATGGTGCTGGCCAACGTCGGCTTCTTCTTCGTCGTTCTGACATCGGCAGCGACACTGCACGCCAGCGGGCGGACCGACATCGAGACAGCAGCACAGGCAGCAGAAGCGCTCCGCCCGCTGGCAGGCAACGCGGCCTCGCTGCTCTTCGCCGTTGGCATCATCGGCACCGGCCTGCTGGCGATCCCGACACTCGCCGGCTCTGCTGCCTACGCCGCGTCCGAGCTGTTCGACTGGCCGGAGGGGCTGAACAATACCTTCCGCCGAGCGCCGCAGTTCTACGGCCTCATCGCGCTGGCGACGTTCCTGGGAATCGCGCTGACCTTCACCAGCCTCGGCGAGATCCGCGCGCTCTATCTGGCGGCCATCGTCAATGGTCTGATCGCGCCAATCCTGCTCGTCGTTATCATGCTGTTGGCCGGCGACCGGTCAGTCCTCGGCCGCAACACGGCCGGCCGCATCGCGCGAATCGTCGGCTGGGTGGCGACCGCCGCGATGCTACTCGCCTCGCTCGTCCTGCTGGCCGGACTGCTGCCCGTTTGAGGCTGTCCGCAGTTCGAAACAGCAGCGCGGTGGATCGCTCTCATGATCACAGCGTTCGCAGACTCGAAGGCCCGTCGAGGCGGCGAGCAAGGACTCGGCCAGCAGGCAGGCGTCAGGCGACTGGCTGACGACGTCGGCCAGCGGACAGGCGCGGCCGCGCAGCAGATAGTGGCCATTCTCCCGCTGGACCTCGGCCAGGCCTCCAAGTGAGTCGATCGTCTGGACCGCCAGGACGAGACGGTCATCGACACTCACATCTTCCGCGGGCGGATCAGCTAGCCGTGCTCCGGCGCTCCGCAGCATCTGGCGCGTCTCGTCCTCGCCGCGCTTCTCGCGAACAACATCGACAACCGCCGTGAGAACCGACGCATACGCCTTGGGGAAGAGCGCCTCGGCGGCAGGCGAGAGCTCGTACGCATACGACGGCTTCCCGGCCCCACGGCGTAGCCCTTCCTGCTGAACAAGGCCATCCCGCTCGAGTGTCGTCAGGTGCGCGCGGACGGCGTTGTCAGTCAGCTCCAGCTCACCGGCCAGCTCGTTGACCGTGTGCGCCGATCGACGCAACAGCATCACCACGCGACCCCGCGTGCTCGCGAAGAAGCGCTGATCCCACCGTTGCCTAGCCATGACTCGCCTTCTCCCATCCGCGTTGACCGCCCGTAATCCGAATCTACCGACTGGTATACGAAGAATGTCGCATTTGTGTCAAGGAAGTCAAAGAACATCTTGACTTCCTAGCACACGGGGCTATGCTGAAACCAACATCGACCATCGTGAGGTCGCCGGAAGTTCCGGCCGGCGGCCCTGGAGAAAGGACACCTTCGTGCAGCAGCGCGTAGCTGGAGACAGACCGGCACGGTGGCCGGCGCGACTCATCCGGATTGGGCCGCTGATCTTCGCCCCCGGCGCCGTGGGCGATATCCTCCATCACGCGCTGTCTGGCATGGCCACGCGGCGTCTCCCAGAATCAGATCATGACGGTGAACATGAATGGCGGGGCCGGTGAGCGGCGAAGCGATGAAGCCTGCCGCTTGCCGGACAATGCTGCCCGGCGCAGCGGCAGGAAGAGTGCGATCAGGCTGCGTGAGTCATGCGGCAATAGCACGACGCTCGGATCGGGATATCGGCACGGGCGGCTGCGAGGTCGAGCCGCTGGCGAATCATGTCCGCCAGCGCAAATTTGCCGAGCCGCACCAGGCACTCATGGTAACCGTGCAGGCTCCAGACATTTTCCGGGTGCTGATAGGCGCGCGGCAGCGAGCTATCCAGTCCCAGGTCAGCACGATAGACCGCCTCGGCCTCCTCGACGTGGCCCTGCTCCAGCAGCAACGCCCCGTAGGCATGGCGCGTCGGCTGCATCCAGCCCCACGGCTCGTCGTAGACCAGCCCGTCCTCCAGCTCGATCGAGCGTCGCAGATGCGCGTAGGCGACCTCGTAGTTGCCGCGGCGGTACTCCAGCTCGCCGGCCAGCATCTCGGACGCGATCGCCAGGATGTCCTGGCAGGTGTTATTGAAGAGCGTGCGCGTCTCCGGCACACGCGCAGCCGCAGCGTGGAAAAGGCGCTGCTGTTCCGCTGCCTCGGCGACCTGGCCGGTCGCCGAGAACGCGACGCCCTTGGCGTAGTGGTACAGCGCGGTCGTCGTACAGAACAGATCGGGATCGTCCGGCAGCGGGGTATCGATGATCGCCTGCCAGCGACCGAAGCGGATCAGGACGTGCATCTTGACCGCCATGAAGCCCTCCAGCCAGTCGGCCATCGGAGGGGACTCCATCTGCAGGAGCTCAACCGGAATCGTCTCAACCACATCATCAGCAGTGCGCAACGCGACTTCCGACTGCCCGATGAACATCGCGCCGTAGAGCTTGAAGTGGAAGTTGTGAACGCGGTAGAGCGTGTAGAAGTTCATCGCACCCGCACGCTCGCGGTATTTCTCATCGGCAACGATGGCAGCCGAGTTCGACGCGACGACCTGATAATAGTGGCCGCAGAGGACATCGATATGCGTCGGCATGTGCTGCAGATGGCCGGCATCCGGCACCAGATCGCGCAGCCAGTCCCCAGCCCGCAACGCCAGCTCGGGGAACGGCGACATCTCCATGAGGTGGATGTACATGTGCAGTACACCCGGGTGGACGCGGCCCTCCGGCACATCCAGCGCCCGCTCGAGGATTGTGCGCGCCTCGGTCGTGTCGGCTCCGTCAGCGACATCGCCACTGGCCAGATCCCAGAGCGCCCAGGGAGTGCGGTTCATCAGCGCCTCGGCGGTCAGCGCGGCGACATCCAGATCGTCGGGATGAGCGCCATACACAGCGCGCATCGCTGCCGCGTAGTCATCCGTCCAGGAAGTGAAATCACCCGTCGGTGTGGCCGACTGGTAGCGCTGCTGCAGCGCCTCGATCAGCGCCCGCTCGACCGGCTGCACTCCATCCAGCAGAGCCGCAGCCTGCCGGGACGCCAGATAGGTCCGCTCGACCGTCTTCGGCAGCTCCGACGGGTCGTACATGTCCCACGTCTTGTTGTAGTGCGGGCCGCCGGCGTAGGCGACGCCCCAGTAAGCCATCGCGCAGGATGGGTCGGCCTTGATGGCGCGCTTGAAGCAGCGGATTGCCTCGCCGTGGTTGAAGCCGTAGGTCCAGACAAGACCGCGATCGAACCAGCGTTGAGCGTCAGGCGACGTCGTCGTGATCGAGCGAGAATGGCTGCCAAGATCGAAGTAGTCAGTCATTATGGTCGCTCCCTTCCGCTGTGCTTCGACCCCTCAGGCCGCAGTGGTGGACCTGCAGAAGCAGGACGATTCGACCGGAACGTCGGCCAGGCCAGACACGGCGTCGAGACGCTCGCGTATCGAGTTGGCCTCGTCGAGCCGGCCCTGGCGAACCAGACATTCGTGGTAGCCGTGCAGCGCCCAGACGTTGTCCGGGTGCTGATGGGCGCGGGGCAGCGAGTCATCGAGTCCGAGATCGGCGCGATACACCGCAGCAGCCTCATCAACATGACCCTGCTCGAGCAGGAGCGCGCCGAGCGCGTGGCGCGGCGGCTGCATCCAGGCCCAGGGCTCGGAGTAGAGCAGGCCGTCGGAACGCGCCACCGAGCGCCGCAGATGGTCGAACGCGAGGACGTAGTTGCCCTTGCGGTACTCAAGCTCGCCAGCCAGCATTTCAGCGGAGATGCCGAGAATGTCCCGGCAGGTGTTGTTCTGGAAGATGCGCGTTTCCGGGACGCGTGCGTACGCCTCCTCAAACAGCCGTTGCTGCTCCTCAGCCTCAGCGACACGCCCGGTCGCGGCAAATGCGACACCCCGAGCGTAGTGGACCATCGCCGTCGTGACACAGTAGAGCGCCGGGTCGTCCGGCAGCGGCGTGTCGATGATCTCCTGCCAGCGGCCAAAGCGAATCAGGGCGTGCAGCTTCATCGAAAAGCGGCCTTCAAGCCGGTCGGCCATCGGCGGTGTCTGGACGTGCATCAGCTCGATCGGAATCGCGTTGATCATCCCGTCGGCCGCCTCGATCGCCACCTCGGACTGACCGAGGAACATCGCGCCATAGAGCTTGAAGTGGTAATTGTGCGTCCGGTAGAGGGTGTAGACATTCATCCCGCCCTCCCGCGCCCGGTACTTCTCATCGGCAACGATGGCCGCGCTATTCGAGTCGACGACCGCCTGATAGTCGCCACAAAGCATGTCGATATGGGTTGGCATGTGGTGGAGATGCCCGGCATCCGGCACCAGACCGCGCAGCGCATCGGCCGCTGCCGCAGCCTTCTCCGGGAACGGCGACATCTCCATCAGGTGGATGTACATGTGCAGCACACCGGGATGGCGCATCCCCTCCGGCGTGCCAAGCGCACGCTCCAGCGCCTGCCGGGCCTCGACGGCGCTGGAGTCGGGTGCTGGCTGGCCGCTCGGGAGATCCCACAGTCTCCACGGCGTGCGATTGATCAGCGCGTCAGCGAACAACGCGACCACGTCGAGGTCATCAGGGAAGGCCATGTGCACCGCACGCATCGCGTCGGCGTAGGCGTCACTCCAGGCCCAGAGATCGGCGGGGACTGTCGTCGACTGGTAGCGCGCTGCAATCGCTGCGATCAGCGCGCGCTCGACCGGGCTGGTTGGCTCGGCGAGGGCGCTCGCCTGCTCGACAGCGGCGACGGTCGTGGCCAGCATTCTGCCGAGCGTCGTCGGATCGATGTGATCCCAATCGTAGTTGTAGTTCGGCCCGGCCGCATAGGCGATGCCCCACTGCGCCATCGCGCAGCGAGGATCGGCATCAAGCGCGCGCTGGAAGCAGCGCACAGCCTCCTCGTGGTTAAAGCCATAGGTCCAGATCAGCCCGCGATCGAACCAGGTCTGCGCTTCGCTGGACGACGTGGTGATCGATCGGGAATGCGAGCCAAGGTCAAAGTAATCAGGCATCCGGTCGCTCCTTCAGTGCAGCGAAGTGTTGCGGCTGGGAATGGACATCGAACCACATGGATAACCGTATAGTGACGGAGGATGCCCGGATTGTCTACCGAGGGCCGCCAAACCGCCGGAAAAGCGATGCTGGTGGCACATCGTCTGCACGACATAACATGCCTGGTTGCTACGGAAATTGAGCGGCCAGGGGACGCGAGAGGACGCGACGACAGATGAGTAGCTCGATCGTGGTGGTCGGCGGAAACATCGCAGGTGGCAGGGCAGTCGAGGCGCTGCGCAAAGAAGGGTTCGACGGCCAGATTACGCTGGTTGGCGCGGAATCAGAGTTGCCGTATGAGCGCCCGCCGCTATCCAAGGGATACCTGACTGGCGAGGTGAGCGACGGCGAATTCAGCATCGCGACGGCGGAGGGCTACGCCGAGCAGCAGATCGAGACGCGCCTGGGCGTGCGGGCCACCAGCTTGCAGCCGGATGCCCAGACGGTAACGCTCGATGACGGCTCGACCCTGCACTACGATCAGCTGCTGATTGCGACCGGCGCATCACCGCGCCACCTGAACGTCCCCGGCAGCGATCTGCCCGGCATCCACTATCTGCGCACCGTCGAAGATTCGCGCAGCATCCGCGAGGATCTGGCCAGAGCGGAGCGGGTCGGGATCGTCGGGATGGGCTTCATCGGCGCGGAGGTCGCCGCATCGGCCCGCACGCTCGGCAAGCAGGTAGCGATCGTCGAATACATCGCTCAGCCGCTCGCCCCGGCCCTCGGGGCCGAGGTCGCGGCGCGGATGGTCGATATCCATCGCGGCCACGGCGTTGAGATTCATAGCGGCATGGCTGTTGTGCGCTTCGAAGGCGACCAGCGGGTCGAGCGGATCATCGCAAGCGACGGCACCGTCATCGACTGCGACATGGCGATCGTCGCCATCGGCGTCGCGCCGAACACTGCCTGGCTGGAAAGCTCCGGAATTGCGCTGGATAACGGCGTCCTCGTCGACGAGTACTCGCGAACGAACCTGCCCAACGTCTTCGCTGCCGGGGATGTCGCCAATCGCCAGAGCGCGCGCTACGGACGGCGGCTGCGGATCGAGCACTTCGACAACGCCGGGAACCACGCCGTTGCGGCAGCACGGGTGATGCTGGGGCAGGACAAACCGTACGATCCGGTGCCGTACTTCTGGTCGGATCAGTACGACATCAGCCTGCAAGTTGCCGGGCTGACGAACAACCACGACCAGGTTGTCTTCCGCGGCTCGGTCGAGAGCGGTTCCTGGTCGGCCTTCTACCTCTCTGATGGACAGCTGATGGCAGCGCTGTCGGCCAATCGGTTCAAGGATTTTTCAGCAGGCAGGAGGATGCTGCGGGCCGGTACGCCCGTCACCGCTGATCAGCTTGCCGACGAGAGTATCGAGCTAAAAACGTTACTCAGCTGAGTCACGAGGACCAATCGTCCCCAACTCACGACCTAACACCTGACCTTGCGTACGAAGGGAAATATGTCATGCGCAGCAGAGCGCGTCTGTTTGGCCATCCGATTCATCAGCAGCTGATCGTGTTCCCGCTCGGCCTGCTGGCGACGGCGACACTGTTCGACATCATCGACTGGATATTCGACTGGCCCAGTCTCTCGCTCGCGGCCTACTACATGATCGCAGCCGGCATTATCGGCGGCCTCGTTGCAGCCGTCTTCGGGCTGATTGACTGGCTTGCAGTTCCGTCCGGGACACGGGCGAAGCAGATCGGGCTGACGCACGGCCTCAGCATGGTCGTCACCGTTGTTCTGTTCATCGTCGCCTGGTTCCTGCACGATCGGGGGAACCCGGATGTGCTGGCGCGCATCCTCCAGATCGTCGGCGCGGGCATTGCCGTCTTCGGCGGCTGGCTCGGCGGCGAGCTGGTCGATGTCCTCGGCATCGGCGTCGAGCCGGGTGCCAACCCGAACGCCTCCAGCTCGCTCGAACGCGAGCGGGACGGCGGCGAGCTGGCTCACAGCTGAGCCCAGCCATGGAGCTGACTGCCACGACGTTCGTGGATCGCGAGACGCCGATCGGTACATAGCCGGTCGGCGTCTCCGTCATCACCGGCAACAACGCGCTCCCTGGCAGGTGGTGTCACCAGGCCAGAAGGCGGACCGATCCCAACGCTCGCCTCTCATTTCGGCAACAATTCATGACGGGGTTCGATTGAGATTCGCGAGGGGGTGAGATGGCGACGGTCGCCGAGCGGCTGGATGGGCTGCCGACAACGCGGAAACACTGGAAGATCGTCGGACTGAGCGGCGTCGGCTGGGCGTTCGACGCGATGGACGTCGGGCTCGTGTCGTTCGCGCTCGTGGCGCTGGGACGCGACTGGGATCTCAGTGCCAACACGCGTGGTCTGGTCGCCAGCATCGGCTTCGCCGGCATGTTCGTCGGCGCTGCCGCAGCGGGGCGGCTGGCCGACCGATACGGCCGACGAGCGATATTCACCTTGACCATCCTCATCTACAGCATTGCGACGCTCCTGAGCGGGGTGGCCTGGGGGCTGGTGTCACTGCTGGCGTTTCGCTTCGTCGTCGGCCTTGGCCTGGGCGGCGAGCTGCCGGTGGCATCGACGCTGGTGAGCGAGGTCGCGCCGGCCCGCAGCCGCGGCAAGATGCTCGTTATCCTGGAGAGCTTCTGGGCCTGGGGCTGGATCATGGCGGCTGTGATCGGGCTGCTGGTCGTGCCTCGCGTCGGCGACGCCGGCTGGCGGGTGG
>JBDHWD010000119.1:0-8710 GCA_039810005.1 Thermomicrobiales bacterium
CTGCTGAACTCGGTCGCTATCGCTGCGCGCCACGCGCAAGCTGCCCACGGCATCCAGCGCGTCGCCATCGTGGACTGGGACGTGCATCACGGCAACGGCACCCAGGCGATATTCTGGGAAGATCCATCGGTGCTGTTCATCTCGCTGCATCAGTTTCCGTTTTATCCGGGAAGCGGCTCGCGCGCCGAGACTGGTGGCGGAGAAGGAACCGGCACGACGATCAACATCCCGCTGCCGGCTGGTACCGGTGAGGATGTGTACCTCGCTGCAATGGACGATCTCGTGCTACCGGCCCTGCGCGCGTTTGCGCCCGAGCTGATCCTCGTCTCGGCCGGCTACGACGCGCACGAGGACGACCCGCTGGCAATGATGCGCCTGCGCACCGAGAGCTTCGGCCTCTTTGCCGAGCGTCTGCGCGATGCGGCGGAGGAGCTCTGCGGCGGCAAGTTGGTGCTGGTTCTTGAGGGTGGCTACAATCTGAACGCTCTGGGCGACAGCGTCGTGGCGACGATTGAGGCGCTCGACCGATCTCGGAATGATGATGCCTGAGCAGCCCCATTCTAAAAGGAGAGACAACATGATCGCGGTGGTCGACTATGGCGCTGGGAATGTCCAGAGTGTGGCCAACGCGCTTGACTCGGCTGGTGTTGTTGCGCAGCTCACCACCGATCCAGCAGTGATTCTGGCCGCGCCGGGCGTCATCGTCCCCGGCGTCGGAGCCGCGCAGGACACGATGGGGAACCTTGAGGCCGGCGGGCTGATTGAGCCGGTGCTGGAGGTGATTCGTCGCGATGTGCCGTTCCTCGGCATCTGCATGGGCATGCAGGCGCTGATGTCGCACTCCGAGGAGCACGGCGGACAGCCCTGCCTCGATGTGATCCCCGGCGTCGTGCGCGAGCTTTCCACCAGCCTGCCGGTGCCGCACATGGGCTGGAACCAGCTGCGCTATGCCGATGGCATGGCAAGCCATCCGCTGCTGGCCGGCATCCCGGATGGGACAGATGTCTACTTCGTCCACTCATTCGTCTGTGTGCCGAACGATCCGTCCTGGATCATGGCGACGACGGACTATGACGGTCCGTTCGTTTCGATGGTTGGCCGGAACAATCTCATGGGTGTCCAGTTTCACCCGGAGAAGAGCGGCGCAGCTGGTCTACGGTTGCTGGCTAATTTCGCCGACATCGTCGCGCGAGGTGGGGTTGCCGCAAGCGCGGATGTCGTGGGGCAGGGTCGTTGATGCTCGTCCTTCCGGCGATCGATCTCCGCGGCGGGCTGTGCGTCCGCCTCTATCAGGGGGACTACAACCAGGAGACGGTCTTTTCCGATGATCCGATTTCGGTCGCGCGCGGCTGGCAGGCTGCCGGGGCGAAGATGCTGCATGTTGTCGACCTCGATGGCGCACGCGACGGGCTACCGGTGCAACGCGAGACGATCCGCGACATCGTTGCGGCGCTCGACATTCCGGTGCAGGTCGGCGGCGGCATCCGTAGCCGTGACCACGCGCTGGCACTGCTCAAAGACGGCGTCGCCCGGATCGTGCTGGGCACCGCCGCGATCGAGCATCCCGAGCTGGTGGCCGAATTGCTGGCCGAAGCCGGCCCCGACCGCATCGTTGTTGGCGTCGATGCCCGCGACGGCATGGTCGCTACCCGTGGTTGGATGACGACCTCGTCGGTAGCGGCTGAGACGCTGGTGAGTGACATGATCGAACGCGGCGTGCGGCGCGTTGTCTACACCGACATCAGCCGCGACGGCACGCTCGACGCTCCGAATATCGACGCTACGGCGCGCATCGCGGCGCTGGGCGTTGGCGTTATTGCCTCCGGCGGCGTCTCCCGGCGCGAGCACCTGACCGCGCTGGCCGCCACACCCGGCATCGAAGCGGCCATTGTTGGCCGCGCACTCTACACCGATCATCTGCAACTTGCGTCGGACGAATGGGTTGTGGAGCCGGGGCAATCCGGGTCAGGAGGAGCATGAGCGGTCGGCCGGATATTCGCGAGAATGCGCGCGACGAGGAGCGGCGCAGGCGTGACGAAGCGCGCATCGTGGCGCTCCAGCAGCAGATCGACGAGCTGCGCGCGCTGGTTCGCGAGCTGACAGCACGTCAGACGCGCGGCGATGAGCTGTTCAAGTCGTACGAGATGGCGCTCGGGCAGGTCCGCTCCGGTGTCGAGCAGCAGCGCCACGACACTGCGCAGACGTTCCAGGCGCGTCAGCTCGATGACCAGCGGCTGCGCCAGCAGGTGGCCGACCTGGAGTCGCGCATTGACGAGGCAGGTCGCCCGCTGCGCTCGATTCAGGCGCATGTCAACGAGCTGAGCGAGACGCTCCGGCGCGGCAAAGAAGACGCCGGCAAGGATGAGCGACGCTTCGATGAGCTGCGTACCCAGATCGACCACCTCGGCGCACTGGCCGAGCGCAACGCGGGGCTGGTCCATTCGACGCGGGAAGTGATCGAGTCGCTGCGCACCGGCATGGACGAGATCCGGCGCGACCTGCATCAGGTCGAGGACAGCGTCAAAATTGCCGAGCAGGACTTTCGCCGCCGCATTGCTGAGATGAGCCAGGATGCCCACAATCTTGCTGCCCGGCTGGACGATCTGCCGCCGCTCTTCGAGCAGCACGAGGCGCTGATTAATGAGGTCCGCGGCTCAATCGTACACATCGACCCGGCGCTAGAAGAGCTGCGCTCGAACGACGAGCGCCTTCATGAAGCGATCACCCGCTTCGCCGGGCAGGCCGATGAGCGCGACGACCTGAATGCCCAGCGCATTGACGACGTGCGGCGACAGGTTGAGACGCAGGTGCGCGATCTGCGCGAGACATCTGACCTGCGCGTCGAACGCCTCGGTCAGCGACTGGAATCGCTGGGCGATATCGATCGCGAGCTCGCCTATCGCATCAGCGTCCTGGAGTTGCGCATTGAGGAAACGCGCGAGCTCTCCAGCCGCTTGCGCCGCGAGGTGTGGCATCTGCACGAGCAGCGGTCGCGAATGCGGCTGGAGCAGGCGCAGGCCGAGATGCAGGCAGTGGCGGACGCGCGGCGCGCCGTCGAGCAGGATTCGACCGGCGAACGGCCGGAGCGACAGGGGAGTGGCGTATGAGTCTGTGTCGACGAATCATCCCCTGCCTCGATGTAACCGGTGGACGCGTCGTCAAAGGCGTGCAGTTCGTCGAGTTGCGCGATGCGGGTGATCCGGTGGAGATGGCGGCGGCCTACGATGCTGCCGGGGCCGATGAGATCACGTTCCTCGATATCACCGCGACGAGCGATAACCGCGAGACGATGGTCGATGTCGTCCGCGCGACCGCCAGGCGGGTCCACATTCCGCTGACGGTTGGCGGCGGTATCCGCACGACGGATGACATGTACCGGATGCTGCGGGCCGGTGCTGACAAGGTGAGCGTCAACTCAGCCGCGATTGCCCGGCCGGAGCTCATCGCCGAGGGCGCGCACCGCTTCGGCAATCAGTGCATGGTGCTAGCGATCGACGCCAAACGCCGCGCCGATGGCGGCTGGGAAGTCGTGAGCCACGGCGGACGCCGCCCGACCGGTCTGGATGCGATCGAGTGGGCGCAGCGCGGCGTCGAGGCGGGAGCAGGTGAGATTCTGCTGACCAGCATGGACCGTGACGGAACCCAGCAGGGTTACGACCTGGAGCTTACTCGCGCAGTTGCCGATGCCGTGCCGGTGCCGGTGATCGCCTCCGGTGGCGTTGGGACGCTTGAGCACCTGTATGACGGGCTCATGTCCGGTGGTGCCTGGGCGGTTCTGGCCGCGTCCATCTTCCACTACGGCACCTATTCCATCGCCGAGGCGAAGGACTATCTGGCATCGCGGGGCGTCCCGGTTCGACAGCCTTTCGCCGGGCCAGCCTGACGGCGGCGCGCGATGTACCAGCCTCCGAGTCGTCTGGCGCTGCTGATGCGGCACTTGCGCGATCCAATCGTGTTGCGCAGATGGTCGCCGTCGGCTTTGCTGGTTCTGGCGCTTGCAGTGGCGGCCGGCGGGCTTATCGATGGCGCTGTGGGCCGCGCGCTAACCGTCATTGGCTGGCTCCTTCTCATCCCCGTCGGTGTTGCATTCGGCTATGGCGAAGCATTCTTCGTTGCTCACGGTCGTGGAGTGCGGCGCGCAATTCTCGCGCTACTTTGTTCCGCAATTGCGTCATTGCCCCTCTGTGTCATCCTGTCAACTGGCGGAGGTGATGATTTAGCGGCAGGAACACGGGTAATTCAGGTGATTGTGACGCTTGTGTTATTCCTCGCAATCGGGCTATTGATTGCCAGTGCATCCGCCCTCGGTTTTGGCTTGGGGACGGGCTATTTGGCCCGAAAGATTGATGAGCGTAGCCATGATGAATGGCCATGATCAGGTGCGTAATAGTGTACGTACATAGTTTGTGAATTGGTTGACATGGCTCGAAATCTTGTGCTAAGGTGCCTTCGTCCTGAGACGACGATGTCTCGGGTTTGTTTGGAAAGCCAGCAGACCCATCGCTGTGTGCTCGGAGCGCACAGATGAGAATCCTGATCCGGAGCCGTTGTGGGGCAATGGAGCTGGGTCGGGCGCTAATCGTCAGGTTCCGGGGTTACTGCTCTCGATGGCAGGGCTCGCACAAGGGGAGTGCGACGCTAAAGACGCCGGGCCGCCAACACCCAGGACAGCCTTCGGGAGGGGCTGAGCAGTCGGATACGGTTCCAGGCTGACGCCGGGCGACCGTGACTGCTCCAAGAGAATCCAGACATTCATCACTGCCAGATTGTGGTTGTGGATGTTGCGTGCGAAAAGCAGCCGGGATTCTCTGGAAGGGGTGTCGTAGGAGGGAACACGTTTGCGACGCATGAGACGCAGTCGGTCGTTCATGGCAATTGCCGTTGCGGCCACGATGACTCTGGCGCTCGTTATTCCAGTAGCTGCAGATTTGAATCTCGTTCCTGGCGACTACGCACAGGTCGCGTACACCAACGGTGACGGTGTGAACGTGCGTACTGCAGCCGGGTACTCCGGGGCGATCGTCGCGACCCTCGGCGAGGGGGTTGAAGTCTCGATCGTTGACGGTCCGGTCTGGGCTGATGATGGCTCGGGCTGGTATTACATTTCCGCCGACACCTGGGATGGCTGGATCGAAGGCTGGGTCATCGCAGATTATGTGTCTGGTGATCCCTCAGCTGTCCGATACGAATCCGTCGCCAGCGCCGAAGTCGCCACCTGGGCGACCGTTGTTGGCACCGATGGCTACGGCCTGCGCCTGCGAGATGGCGCAACGACGGCAGCCGGCGTGATCGCCGTCATGGCTGAGGGCGCTTCGGTTGGCGTCGTCGAGTCGTGGATTACCGGCAGCGACGGCGGCAGCTGGGCAAGCATTCAGTACGAAGGCATGGCCGGCTACGCATCGATGGACTACCTCTCGATCGGTGGCGGCTCCAGTGAAACCGTGTCAGTCGCCAGTGAGCCAGTGACCAGCGGCCTCAGCGTCGGCGATCGGGCAGCAGTGTCCGGCACCGGTGGCGGCGGTCTGAATGTCCGCGCCGAGGCGTACTACGGCGCGAGCGTGCTGACCGTGGTCCCTGAGGGCAATGTCGTTGTCATCATCGACGGCCCGGCCTGGGACGGCGAAGGCAACGGCTGGTATCAGGTCGATTACTCCAGCACCGTCGGCTGGGTGCATGGCGGCTACCTGTCCTGGACAGATGCTGCTCCGTCGAACGCACCGGCGCTGGAATCGGTCGAAACACCTGCTCCGAGTGAGCCGGTCGCTGAAGAGCCTGTTGCAGAGGCTCCGGTGGCACCTGTCAGCGGTGTTGGTGACGCCATCGTCTCCGAAGCACTCAACTACGTCGGCCTGCCCTATGTCTGGGGCGGAACGACCCCGTCGGGCTTCGACTGCTCTGGTTTCACCTACTATGTTGTCAATCAGGTTACAAGCGCTGGTCTGTCGCGTTCGCTTGAGGTCCAGGCTGTCAGCGGCAGCTACGTCGATCCGGACAACCTGCAGGCGGGTGATCTGGTCTTCCAGCAGAACACCTACAAGTGGGGCCTGTCGCACGTCGGCATCTACATCGGTGGTGGCCAGATGGTGAACGCGCAGAGCGAGCGCGTCGGTGTTGCCATCGCCAACATCTGGGATAGCTACTGGGGTCCGCGCTACTACACGGCGCGCCGCATCGGCTAGCTCCCAGCATCCACAGTCACATCAACGAGGCCCGGCCACAACAGCCGGGCCTCGTTTGTTGTCTGCCTTTGCGCGCTATCAGGAGTGCAAAAGCTCCCAGTGCCCCTCGGTGATGATTTCCACGACGCCGTCAATCACCCTGAATGCGGTCTGATCATCAATGGCATAGGCGGGGCCGGGGATGTTGGCGGCCCATCGTTCCGCGTTGGCCATTGTGTTCCAGGGCAGGCTCTCGTGATTCAGATGCGGGAAGATCGAAAAGTCCACAAACCCGAGCGTTTCATCACTGTCGTTTGGCGGACTCCACTGGATGAACTCTCTCCCGATTCTGGGCGTCATGATCATGCTCCCGGCGCTGAGACCAACCCAGACCGCCGGTAATGTCGGCAGAAGACCCGCCAGACCAGACTTCTGCATCCAGTAGCTGAGAAACATCGGGTCGCCGCCATTCACCAGAAACACATCGGTATTCTGTACCCACGGATGCCAGAGATCCTCGCCCAGACTTGGCAACGCAGTGAGCTCCAGGACGCCAACAGACTTCCAGCCCAGGTTGGTCATCGGTGTCTCTTCGCGTCCGCTGATGAATCGCCACGCCGCTTCCGGGCCGGCCATGGGGTGCGCGTACGAGGCTGTCGAGATACAGAGCGCGCGGCATTGGGATATCGGCTTGTCCAGCATTTCGACCAATGCGCTGCGGATGCCTGAATTCGAGATCCCGCCAGAGGTGAGTAACAGCTTCATTGCATCGCCCTTTGTCCACGTCGGTTCGGAGAGCGCAGAGTCTAACCCGTTCGGCGCGATTCGGAAACATTTCGTTCATCACGGATCAGGATCGGCGTCAGGCTGCTCTGGACGCGACAGCACGTTCACCAGTCCTTCTTCGTGACGAAGCCCGCGACGGGATAACCCTCCGCATCCTCTTGAAGCGCAGGCGCAGCAGGTCGACTACAAATGTGACTACCTCGGTTGGCATCAGGTGTCAGGGCGCGGCGAGCTCTATCGTGGCCTCGCCCGGACGAATCCGGATGATCCTCGCGTCGACGTTCACGATCGCTTGTCCGGACAATGTCAACTTCAACACCCTTGGCAACCTGTGGACCTCGACCGATGGCGCGCAACGCGGTCAGGTCTCCACAGTTCCTGGTCGTCGTTGGCGGTGCCGTGTGCGCCAGCTTCGAGCTCAGCAGCGACGATTGCCAGCTTGTCGTCTCGATGCTGCGCTCGGGCGAAGGGAGTGGCCCGCTCCCGGGCGACACGACCGGCGCATATTTGTCCGACCTGGAGCATTCGGCATGGCCGGGGGGTGGGCTGTTCGACCGCTCGACCATGATCCAGGTGTAGAGGTACAACGGCGGCTCGATCAACAGCCCGGACTAGCGCCGCCGATCCTCACAGAATATTGCGCGATATCGTGGAGACGCTCACTGCCATTATCGGCAGTGAGCGTCTCCACGATGTGGAACCCACTGGGCTGTTCTAGCGGATGGCCATGATGCCTGCGTGGAGCAGCACGTTGTCGTCGATGCAGGAGACGGTTTCGATGACGCTGCCGTCCATGGAAGGTCTCAGAGCCCTGATGGCGATCCACTGCCGCGTTGAATCCGAGTCCCCATGGACGACAACGAGCAATCAGCGTGTCTCTCTACGAGCGACTATCGATCCAGCGATTACCGACCGGACCGTCCGGGTCGGTTGTTATCGCCACCGACGCGCTGCTGACTTGTATCGGACTCGTACGCAACGTCAAATCCCTGAATCCGGTTGCGGACGAGATAGACGCCATCGCTCGCGTAGCTACTGACGCCGATATCGAAGACTTCGCAGGTGTCGCCGTTAATATGGCAGACGCCGGCATCCTGGCCCTGATCGAGAATGGCGTTTCCACGGAGCATGATGTTCGACGAGTACTGGATCGCGATGCCGATATCAGAGTTCCCGAGGATCGAGTTGTTCGTCAGCTGGAGGTTGTGCGCGTCGTACACCACCATAGCCGTGGCGATCCAGTAGGAGGTACCGAGCCACTGGTTTCCGTAGATCGTGTTGTCGCTGACCCAGCCACCAGCGCCATCACCGATGTCAACGCTGTTGGCGGCCAGCGCAGACTGGTCATAGCCGGAACTGACGGTGTTCTTGAACATCGTCACATTGACATCGCCACTCACCAGAATACCGGTCTTCTGATAGTCCTCGACGCGGTTGTTGGAAATCTGAACGCGCACTGTGCCGTTGCTCTCGCCCACTGGGTTACGGACTTCGATGCCGTAGCCTTCCGCACAGCCGGACGCTTCCTGGTTGATGTTCAGGATTGTGCTCTTGGTGATCGAGCCACCGGCGCGATCGAACCGGACACCAGCGAGCCGATTCGCGCCCGTATCGCAGGCGGTTGCGCCCAGGTCGCCGCGCACAACGAGGCGCGTGATGTTCATCGAGCTGCCGGCATTCTGGACGACTGCGCCGAGAAATTTGCCACCGGCAGGGTCGACAGCGGTGATCGTGTGCCCTTGACCATCCAGGGACGCGCCATCTGG
>JBDHWD010000120.1:0-8629 GCA_039810005.1 Thermomicrobiales bacterium
CTTCGTGCGCGAGACGTACCGCCAGGCGCTCGGCGCGGCGGACGACGGTGCGGGCAACATCAAGGACCGCGCCGCTCTGCGTGTCGCCCGGCAGGATGAAGTGCGGCGGCAGTGGCACGTCCGCCTCCAGCGCGTCCGTCTCGGCCTCAATGCGGCTCACGTGGTCGGCACTGATGTGATAACGCTGCTGGGTCATCTCGGGAGTGAATGCGAGCTCGGCCATCATCAGATAGAGATCGCGCTGCACGTCGATCAGAATGCTGCGCGTGCGGTCGGATCTCGCCATCGAGCGTGCCAGCCCGATCACGGACGTCGCCTCATCGATCGTGCCGAATGTCTCGGGACGCTCGGCGAACTTCGGCACGCGGCCGCCCAGCAGGTCGGTATAGCCTTTGTCTCCGCCACGCGTGTAGAACGGCACCTGATCCTCCGATACCTGACGCGAATCTCGTTCTCACCGTACTCTCGGATCGGATGCTGTGCAATGTCCTTGCTGGAGAAAAGGGGGAGAGCCTGCCAGGTGCGCATCTGGCAGGCTCTCTGGGGTCCGATCCCGATTACACGCGGGACCGACGTGTGGGGGTAGGGGGTGGTTGGTTGTCAGCGTTATTTGAACGCTGTAGTTACTATGGACCCTGTTGCTGAACCGTGTATGACCCGAACCTGAAATCTGGCTGAAATCTTCTGGCGGGCCGAAGCGGCGCTTCAGCGGTCCGTATACTTGCCAGGCAACACCCTTGCCGATGTCCGGCACGCGCCCGCGACGGACCCGAACCGAGCAGAGACGACATCAAGCAATGAACACACCTGAGTATCCAGACACGCCGCAGGCCGGAGAGCCACCCGCGCAACCAGCAACGCAGCCGCCTGCCCTACCATCGCCACCGCAGCGCAACGGCTCCGGCGGGGCAGTCAAGGCAGTCGTGTCGTTTGTCGCACTCAGCCTGCTGCTGTTTGTCTTCGCTGGCGGCATGCTGTTCCAGCGCTTTGTCGTCGATCCGCCGAGCAGCGGTGCGAGCGCAGCCGAGAACAGCGGCAGTGGCCCGGAAACGATCAACCAGGTCTGGGATCTGATTCAGGATCAGTTTGTCGATCAGGAGGCGATCGACAACGACCAGATGACCAGCGCTGCGATTGAGGGCATGCTGGAGACCCTTCATGATGAAGGGCACACCCGCTACCTGACCGCCGAAGAGAGCCAGGCACAGTCCGAGTCGCTCTCCGGGGAGTACGTCGGTGTTGGCATTCAGGTCGAGCAGCGCGACGAGGGCATCGTCGTCGTTGCGCCGATCGACGGCTCGCCTGCAATGGAGGCCGGCATCCGACCGGGTGACGTTCTCGTGTCGGTCGATGGGAAGGATGTCACCGGCCAGTCTGTTGATGACGTGGTGAAGATCATTCGCGGCCCGGAGGGTACCGACGTTTCGCTGGAGTTCCGCCGCGAAGGCCAGGACGCTACCGTCAAGGTCGTGCTGACTCGGCGAAAGATCGAAGTCTCGTCCGTCTCCTGGGTGATGCTGGACAACAACACCGCGCTCATCCGCCTCTCGCAGTTCTCGTCCGGCGCTGGTGACGATGTCATCAAGGCGCTCGGCGAGGCGAAGGAGCAGGGCGCGGCGAGCGTTATCCTTGACCTGCGCAACAACCCGGGCGGCTACGTCAATGAAGCGGTCAAGGTCGCGTCGACCTTCGTGCCGGAGGGCTCGACGATCTTTATCAGTCAGTTCCGCGACGGCAGCCGCGAGGAGCACACTGCCGACGCACAGGACCAGAATATCGGCAATCTACCGCTGATCGTGCTGGTCAACGAAGGCTCGGCATCGTCCTCGGAGATCGTCTCCGGCGCGATCCAGGCCAACACACCGAACGCGACGATCATCGGCGAGCGGACCTTCGGCACCGGAACCGTCCTGAGCTCGTTCAATCTGGACAACGGCGGGCGGGTCCTGCTCGGCACCGAGCTGTGGCTGACGCCGGATGGTCGGATGATCCGCGACCACGGTGTCCGACCGGACGTCATCGTCGGCCTGCGCGATGGTCAGTTTCCGTTCGTGCCGGTCACCAATTCCGGCCCACCGCCCAGCGACCTGAATGACTTCCAGCTCGAATGGGCGATCAACGTCCTGCAGAACGTCAATGCGACCGCGCCGCAGCCATAGTGCGGCGCTGGCCGCGCATGAATGGGGCGCGGCATGGCAGATAGCTCACATACCACTCCCGACGCCCGGACGACGGCAGTGCTGGCAACGGCGACCGGTGTCGCCGTCGTCGGCCTCTGGGCGGGGCTGTATCAGGCGAACCTGACGCCCTATCCGCCCTTCGATCTGGCTGATCTGCTCATTCGCATCGCGCCGGGTGACGCGGCGACCTGGGCGATCGAAACCTTCGGCCACCTCGCCCAACGGCTCCTGCTGGCGTTCGGCGTCCTCATCTGGATCGCTGCCTGGCCGTTGGTCGCGCTCACCACCGGTCACCGCAAGCTCTCTGGCTGCGCCACCGCTGCGGGTGGATCGCTCGTCGCGGCGCTGGCACTGGCACGCTGGGCAGGCGAAGCCGACAGCGCCGGGCGCCTGCTCTGGCTGGCCGTCGCATTCGGTGGGTCAGCTGCACTCGGCGGCTTCCTGCTGTACCGCCTGCTCGATACGCTGGAGGTGCTGCGCTCCGAGCAGCACCGTGCGGCACTGGAAAGCTGGCTCTATCAGCCGGGCGACGCTGGTCGACGACAGCTCCTGCGACAGGCGGCGCTGGTCGCGTTCGGGCTGGGGATCGGCGGGCTCGCGGTCGGCCGCATCGGCGGTGCGATTCTGCGACCGGACGCGCCGACGGCAGCCGGGCAGGCGCTGACGTCCGTCCAGGCCGCGGACGCAGCGTCAGGCGCCACGCCACCCGGCGAAGTCATCCCCGACAGCGGCGACTTCCCAGCGCCAGAAGGCATACCGCCGCGCTATACACCGAACGAGAACTTCTATCTCGTCGACATCTCGACGCGCGATCCCAACATCGTCGAGGACGGCTGGTCGCTGACAATCGGCGGGCTGGTCGAGCGCGAGATCATGTTCGGATGGCAGGATCTGCTGGCGCTACCGGCCGTCGAGCAGGACGGCACGCTCATGTGCATCTCGTTCACTTACGACAGCGGACTGATCTCAACGACACGCTGGACCGGTGTACCGCTCCGCGACGTGCTGCAGCAGGCCGGCATCCAGGATGGCGTCGTTGACCTCGTCTGCAACGGCGCGGGCGGCTACTCCGACTCGATCCCGCTGGCCAAGGCGCTGGAACCAACGACACTGTTGGTCTACGGCATGAACGGCACGACGCTACCGCGCAGCCACGGCTTCCCCTGCCGCCTGTATGTCCCGAACCTGTACGGCGAGAAGAATGTGAAGTGGCTGGAGCGTATCGAGCTCGTCGATCACAACTATGAGGGCTACTGGCAGGAGCGTGGCTGGACCGATGACGCGACGATCCAGGTCATCTCGACCATCGAGACGCCACGCGGCACAGTCCAGCCGGACGCAGACGGTATTGTCCCGCTGGGCGGCATCGCCTTCGCCGGATCACGCGGCATCGAGCGGGTAGACGTGCGGATCGATGACGGCGAATGGCTGGCCACCGAGGTGGAACCGTATGAGCCTGCCTTCGTCTGGCAGCGCTGGCGCTACGACTGGCATGCGCCGACCGGCGAACATCGGGTCACGGTCCGGGCGGTCGACGGCGCGGGGCAGGTGCAGATTGAGGCCGAGGCCGACCCGCATCCCAACGGCATGACCGGCTATCAGTCGGTGCGGCTGGTCGTTGCCTGATCCGGCTCGCGCCAGCGTGCCCGGCGGGTGGTGAGCAGCCGCGTGACGAGTGACTCGTATTCCTTTATCCGGCCACGCCGCCGCTTCGGCTCATCCCAGTGCACGCCCTTCTCGTAGTTGCAGGCGGGATGCGCCAGGCCGAGGTTGAGCAGGTCGTTCGTGCCGCCGCCACGACGGGGCACGATGTGCTCGACCGTCGCGCCGATGCCGGTGTGCGAATCGAAGCGCAGCGGTCCGTTACAGATCAGGCACTTGCCGATCCAGTCGCCATCAACCAGGCGAAACGTGTTGTCCGTTTCGGCAATTGCCTGCATCAATTCGACGCGAGACATGGACGCTCTCGCTCCAGGCTTCCGTGATAGGCTAGCCATACGCCGCGCCGCGAGGGGCTGGTCGCGGCTCGATTCAATCACGAAACGTAGGAAGTGAACGATGACGGAGAGCAACGGGCCGCTCGACGGCATCCGGGTGCTGGACCTTTCGCGGGTGCTCGCCGGGCCGTACTGCACGATGACCCTCGGCGACCTCGGCGCAGATGTTATCAAGGTAGAGCAGCCGGGCAAGGGCGATGACACGCGCGCCTGGGGACCGCCCTGGGCCGGTGGCGAAGCGGGCTATTACCTGACGGTCAATCGCAACAAGCGCAGCATCACGGTCGACATCAAGTCCGAGCAGGGCAAACAGATCATCCGCGACCTGGCGCGCGAGAGCGACATCATCGTTGAGAACTTCAAGCACGGCACGTTCGAGCGTCTCGGCCTCGGCTTCGAGGATTTGCGCGTTGACAACCCCGGGCTGATCTGGGCCAACGTCAGCGGCTACGGCCCGACCGGCCCGCTGGCCAACAAGCCGGGCTACGACTTCATCGCCCAGGGCGAGGCCGGCATCATGGCAATCACCGGCGAGCCGGACGGCGAACCGATGAAGGTCGGCGTCGCCATCGTCGACGTCACCGCCGGGCTGTTCGCGACTGTCGGCGTCCTGTCCGCACTGCACGCGCGCGAGACCAGCGGCGTCGGCCAGCGCGTCGATGCGTCGCTGTTCACGTCCGCGATCGCCTGGCTGGTCAATGTCGGGCAGAACCACCTCGTCTCCGGCAAACCGGCCAAGCGCTACGGCAACGCGCACGCCAACATCGTCCCCTACCAGACGTTCCGCGCCCGCGATCAGTACATGACGCTCGGCGTCGGCAACGACCGGCAGTTCCAGGCGCTCTGCGCGATCCTCGGCCGCCCCGAGCTGGCGCAGGACGAGCGCTACGCAACGAACTCAGCGCGAGTCGCCAATCGCGAGGAAATCGTCGGCATCCTGCAGTCGGTTCTGGAGACCGAAGATGCCGACCACTGGATCTCCGCCTGCGACAAGGCCAACATCCCCAGCGGCAAGATCAACACGATCGAACAGGTCTTCGAGCATCCCCAGACGCTGGCGCGCGACATGCTGGTTGAGGTTGAGCACCCGACGGCCGGGATGCTGAAGATGGCCGGTATCCCCTTCGCCATGTCGGAGACGCCGCCGAAGGTGCGACTCGCGCCGCCGCTGCTTGGCCAGCACACCGACGAGGTGCTCCGCGAGCGCCTCGGCTACGACCAGACCACCATCGACCAGCTGCGCACAGACGGGATCATCTGATGACAGACGCTGAGGAGCCGACCACCCCGCCGGAGGAGACAGCCGCCGAGCCTGCCGCTGGCGAATCCAGCCCGAGCCAGCCAACGACGTCGGCCTCTCGCGAGGCGATCCTTGAGCGCATCAGCATCTCGCTGCTGAACGCCGGCATCGTCATGCCGGCGGCGGAGTTCGTCGCCGCCGTCCGCGCTGCTGCCGGATATCGCGTCAATCCGCGCGAGATTGATATCGCGATCGCCCACCTGCAAAGCGCCGGTATGGACATCGACGCCGCAGCCGTCTCCGAGCTCGTCGGCGCAACGCGCGGCGACCGCTCGCAGCGCCAGCAGCGCCACGCCGACGAGTGGCGGGCGCTCGGCGCAACGATGTCGCTCAAGGGGCTGGATGGCAGCCCGGCCGGGCAGCGCGACCTGATTGGTGCAGCGCGCGCCGTCGCCGGTCCGCGCGCCACCGACATCCTGCTGCTGCGCGTGGCGCTGGCCCTCGGCTCGCTGAACGCGCCGTTTGACGCCGCGACGATTGGCGGCATCGCCAAGCGGCTGGCCCGCAGCGCGCCGGACCTGACGCCCGACGACATCGCGGCGCTCGTGCGGCGCGAGCTCGGCGCGATGCGCCGCGCCATGCGGCCGCGCGCCAAGCGCCAGTCATCTGTCGGCTCGCGTCGTACCGGCAGCCACAAGACCCGCCCTGGCCGTCGCGGCGGTGGCGGCCTCAAGCAGACACTGCGCGAGCGCCGGAAATAATGTAGGGGCGTATCGCATACGCCCGGCCAGGTCCACGACCACGTCGGAATGTGCCGATGTGTTGGGTTGGTCGGACCGCTCGTCCAATCGCCAACCCTGCCGATTGGCACGCACCACGGTGGTGGGGGGCTAACCGGGCGTATGCGATACGCCCCTACATTTCGACGGCGTGCCTCGCGTCCGCGCCTACTCCTTCTCTGCTCCCTGCCCGCGCACCGGCTTGCCGTCGCGGACGAGCTTGGCGGGGCGGGGGATGAGGCGTTGCCAGATCTGGGTGGCGATGATGAGGACGGCGGCGAGCTGGAGAAGCGATGAGATCACCTCGCCGGCGTCTTGCAGGTTGCCGGTGTGGCCGGCACGGCCGAGCGGCTCGGCGACCACGCGAGTGAGCAGGCCGAGGTTCAGCAGCGCCATGCCGACGATCGCGGCGCGTTCGTTGTAGCCGTACGGCAGGTCGGTGTTGCGCTTGCGCGGCAGCAGCCAGTAGCCGACGCCGATGGCAAACTGCAGGAACCAGCCGACGAACAGCATGTGGCCGTGGGTTGGCGCAAACCAGAGCCGCCAGCTGCCGGGCACGAGGTCGTCGGAGAGCATCAGCGAGCCCAGGATGACACCCGCCACGAGCCAGAGCAGCGCAGCGCGCGTATAGAGGATGCTGACGCGATCCACAGGCTAGCGAGCAGTTTTCGGCGATGGCGAGAGCGTTACGCTCGAAATCGTCGCCCGCACCCGCTTACGGAAGGTAGCGGCGAGGATTGTCGCGAACAGCATCAATGCAGCCATCGTTGTCAGTCCACCAATCATGACGATCATGGTACCGCCATCGTGGCCATATTGTCGCCAGGCCCACCCGGATGCCAGCATCACGACACCGACGATCTGAAGGACGACCTGGCCCAGTGCGAGGCGCGGCCAGCGCAGAGGGCGCCCGGCAAAGCGCGGCAGCAGGTAGTAGCCGACGCCGGCGATCAGCAAACCGGCGAAACCGAACAGGTTGAGCGAGGCATGGGCGGTGCGCAATCGGTAGCCCGCGACCGGGTCGAGTGCGAACCAGCCACCGAGCACGACGCCGCTCGTCAGCGCCGTGCAGGCCGCCAGCGTCCCGACGCGCGAGACGAGTGGCAGGCCGACGACCATCGGCGCGACGTTGATGACGAACAGCACCAGCATCGCTGCCTGCGATACGCCGCCAAGCGCGAACAGCCAACGATGGTCGATCGCCAGGGCGACGATCATCAGCGGCAGGGCCAGCGTCGCGACCCGCAGGTGCAGCTGGATCGTGCGCGCCGAGCGCCAGCGCAGACCGGTCCAGCGCGAGAGCGTGTGGTAGCAGACGCCCGAGGCCATGTTCAGGAACCAGCCGAGCAGCATCGCGTGCGCCCAGACGAGATCCCAGCGGCCACGGTCCGGCGTCCAGAAGCGCAGCAACAGGCCGACGATCAGGCCGAGGATCAGATACATGCCCGCCTGGCGGGTGAAGCCGGTGGCGACCTTATCGAGTTGCGCCTGTTCGGGAAAGGGCAGCGGTGGGCTAACCTGCGTCACCGGCCCAGAGCGGAAGAGCCGCATGATCGAGATCATGAAGCACAGGCCGGAGACGAGCGCCAGGGTTGCGCCGAGTGTCTCCAGATTGCCGTTCGGCACGGCTCGTCCCAGGAACGTTGTCCAGCCGCTCAGGACCGCCAGCACGATCGCGGCAGCCATGACCTTCGGCTGCTGCCAGGCGCGGCGGCTGAAGACCGGCACGATCCGGACGTTGACCGCCAGGATCATCGGCGTGATGGCCCCCAGCACGACCAGCGCAACGAGCGCGCTCCAGAGCCGCGGATGGTCCGGAACGAACGCCGCACAACCAGCCGCGACAGTCAGGGCCAGCGCCGAGAACAACGCTCCAAGTGGGACGAGTCGTGGAAACATCGGCTACGCGGTCGGCATGGTCAGATCGAGCGTATTGAAGACCGTTGTAAAGATCTCCTCAGCGTCGATACCGTGTAGCCGGGCAGCTTCGGCGATGGGATGCTCGCCGCCACAGCACAGGTCAAAGCCGTACTGCGCCAGCGGCTCCATCAGCTGCGGATAGCGCTCGACCAGGACGCGAATCTTCTCGGTCCGGATCTCTTCCGTCATCGTCGCATCGGGTCTCACTGTCGCCATATCGCAATCCTTCTCACTGGAAGCAAACAATCACGCCAGACCTAATCGTTCCGTGTGGCGCTGCTTCCTGCTATGAGAATTGTCACACTTCCTCAACCAATATATCGAGAAACTTCTGATGCGTAAAAAGAACCCCCGCACCCTGGTTGGGCGCGGGGGATTCGGGTTGTGACGGGCGGTGAGCGATCACCGCCCGTTCGGTCGCGCTGCTAGCGGCAGCGACCCGGACCGATGTAGCCGTTGTTGAACCGCGACAGCGTCGTGGTCAGCGCCGTGAACTGCGCCTTCTGGCTGCTG
>JBDHWD010000121.1:0-8463 GCA_039810005.1 Thermomicrobiales bacterium
GACAGGATGAGGTTCGTGCTGATCGGGGCGACCTGGTAGAGGCGGGTTTCGCGGAACTTGCGCTCGATGTCGAACTCGGCGGCGAAGCCGTAGCCGCCGTGCGTCTGCAGGGCGACGTTGGCGGCCTCCCAGGAGGCGTCGGCGGCGAGCATCTTGGCCATGTTTGCCTCAGCACCACAGGGCTGGCCGGCGTCGAAGAGCTCGGCGGCGCGCTGGCGCATCAGGTCGGCGGCGCGGATGTTGACGTGGGCGCGCGCGATCGGGAAGGCGACGCCCTGGTTCTGACCGATCGGGCGGTCGAAGACGACACGCTCCTTCGCGTAGGTCGTGGCGCGGTCGATAAACCAGTCGCCGTCGCCGACGCACTCGGCCGCGATCAGGATGCGCTCGGCGTTCATGCCGTCGAGGATGTAGCGGAAGCCCTTGCCCTCCTCGCCGATCAGCTGGCTCGCCGGCACTTCCAGCCCATCGAAGAAGACCTGGTTCGTGCCGTGGTTCATCATCGTCTCGATCGGGCGCGCCTCGAAGCGGTCGGCCGGTGCGTCGCGCAGATCGACGAGGAAGACGGACAGACCGTCCGACTTGCGAGCGACCTTGTCGCGCGGCGTCGTGCGCGCCAGCAGCAGCATCAGGTCGGAGTGCTGGACACGAGAGATGAAGATCTTCTGGCCGGAAACGACGTAGTGGTCGCCACGTCGGACGGCGGTCGTGCGCAGGCTGGTCGTGTCGGTGCCGCTATCCGGCTCGGTCACGCCGAACGCCTGCAGACGCAGCTCACCGCTGGCGATCTTCGGCAGGTACTCGCGCTTCTGCTCCTCGGAGCCGTGCCGCAGCAGCGTGCCCATCGTGTACATCTGGCCGTGACAGGCACCGGCATTGCCACCGGAGCGGTTGACCTCTTCCAGGATGATCGAGCCTTCGGTGATACCGAGGCCGAGGCCGCCGTACTCCTCGGGGATGAGTGCCGAGAGGTAGCCCGCCTTCGTCATCGCCTGGACGAACTCCTCGGGATAGCCACGCTTCTGGTCCAGCTCGCGCCAGTAGTCATCGGTAAAGCGTCGACTCAGCTCACCAACCATCGCGCGAAGCTCGGCATGGAGCGCAACCCGCTCGCTGTCAGCACTCACGGCAATTCCCCCGTTTCACCACCATGTCCAACCCACTGCCCTCATCCGTCAGCATAACGGAACGGTCCGCGCGACACTACTACGCACGTTCGTGGCCGATGAAGGTGAGTCCTCGCATCGGCTCGTTGGTGAGTGCCAGCGCTCGATCGGGTCTACAATGACGACACGATCACGGTCACGGGAAATGGGAAATGAGGGGACAGGCAATGACGGTCGTATCTTCGCTCCGTCCGACGATGGATGAGGTCTACGCGGCGCGGGCGCGGCTACGCGGCGTCACGGTCGAGACCCCGTTGCTGCAGCTGTGGGGCAGCGACTCGATCTGGATCAAGCCGGAAGTCCTGCAGCCTGTTGGCAGCTTCAAGATCCGCGGCGTGTTCAACGCGATCGCTGCGCTCGATCCGGAGGAGCGCGCCAAAGGCGTCAGCACTGTCTCGTCCGGCAACACGGCTCAGGCGGTCGCCTGGGCGGCGCGCAAGTTCGGCGTTCCGGCTCGCGCCGTGATGCCGACCACGACGCCCGAGACGAAGGTGCGTGCGACCGAGGCGTACGGCGGCATTCCGGACATGCGCTCGTTCGATGAGGCGTTCGGCTATCTGCGGCATGGCGGTTACAAGGATTTCGAGGACACCTTCATCCATCCGGTCGCCAATCGCGACCTGCTTGCCGGGCACGGCACGATCGCGCTGGAGATCTTCGAGACGATGCCGGATGTCGAGACGGTCTTCGTGCCGATCGGTGGTGGTGGATTGATCAGCGGCATCTCCAACGCGCTGAAGCAGCTCGCGCCGAACGTGCGGATGGTCGGCGTTCAGCCGGAGGGCTGCACGCCGGTGATCGCCGGACTCGCTGCCGGCAAATCAGTCGATGTCGAGGTCAACACGATCTGCGATGGCGTCGCGGTGAACTTCATGTTCCCGGAGATGTACGAGGTCCTGCGTGATCTGGTCGATGACATCGTGACCGTGCCGGATGATGATGTCGTGCGCGCCATCCGCCACCTGGCGCTGCGCAACAAGATCGTCGCCGAGGGCGCTGGCGCGTTGGCGGTCGCCGCGGCGGTGCGGCACGGCGGCGCAGGCAAGAGCATCGCGATGATCAGCGGCGGCAGCATTGACCCTGCCAAGCTCGCCGAAATCCTCACGAGTGACTATGAGGACATCGTCTCGTTGGCGAAGTAGGCATTCTGCAGCGGGTGTGATTGCGCCTGCGCGTGGTGCGACATGTGTGAGCGTGTCTCGTTGTTCGGCGCGACAGCCAGCCCCGAAGCCTGTCATTTCGAACCGCAGTGAGAAATCTCCCACCCTTTTGCGGCAATCGGACGGGGGACGGATTCTTCGCTCGGGGTGCCACCGCCTAAAAGGCAACCGGGCCATGAATGACAGAGGAGAGGGCTGGGGCGCGGCTGCGGTCGTCTGCATACGACCGGGGGAGATTTCTCGCGTGCGCGCTCGAAATGACAGACGGCGGGAGTGGCTGCCGCGCCGCATCCCCTGTCTCTGTCATTCGACGCCGGGAGCCCTTGGGCAGTGGCACCCGGCAGTGAAGAATCCGTTCCCCTTTGCTGAACTCCCGAACGCCGGACGAGCGGATTGGCCGCCGGTCCTGCACGCTCCAAATCCACGAGGCCACATGGAGAACATCCATGCGGCCTCGTACGACTTATCGAGCGGAGTCGCTATTCGTGCGATTCGCTGGATTCCTTGTTCGGATAGATCTTCTCGCCCGCGCGGATCGGGACGCGCAGCCAGTTCTCCATCGGCGGGACGGTGCAGACCCAGTTGTCGTTGTACTGGCAGTACGGCGCGTAGGCGTAGTTGAAGTCGACCGACAGCCGCCCGTCCGGGCGCTCCTGCGGATCGACGGTACGCCCCGCTCCGTAGGTCTCGGCGGTGTTGGTGCTGTCGCGGAACGGGATCAGCAGACGGCCGCGCTCCGGCTCGCGATAGACGGTCAGCGTCACATCCTGCCCATCAACGTTGAACGTGATACGGCCATACGGGATGTATTCGCGGACCTCGCCCGTGGTGGTCGGCAGCTCGACCGGATCGTGCGGCACGTCGGTATCGACCTCCAGCACGAATGCCAGATCGGTGTTCTCTTCAAAATAGTCCAGCGGGACGAAGCTCATCTTCTGCGTCTCGGTCAGAGGCGAATGCTCGTTGGTGCGCATGAACTCATCGCGGCGCTGTCGATAGCCGGCCAGTCGCGATGGTCGTGTTGTCGCCATAATCCTGGGCTCCTCTCGGATCGCTATACCCCATGGGGGTATTTTACCAGACACGTCTAGTCTTTTGTCGTCGGGTCCGGTTCGCCATCGATCCGCAGCCAGGCCTTCATGCGCTGCTTGATAGCATCGACCGATTCCTCGGCAGCAAGTTGCTTCTTCACCGTCGACCAGCCGCCACGCTCGGTCTCGTAGATCGACTGGCCACCGTGGACGCGGAAGAAGGCAGCGCGGTCGGCGTATTGAATGAGGAACCAGTCGTAGAGCATCGTCGGCTGCGGCGCAGCGCCGTGCAGATAGAGCGGATGGTATGCGCCATCAACCTGCTGGTCATCGACGTAGATCTCACGCGCGGCCACGACGCCCGGCACCTCGACGATCAGCTCGGTCACGGCAGCGTAGAGCCGTGGGTACTGCACCTTGCGCTCACGCCAGCGCATGCCGAGGTCGAGCGGCAGCAGCGAGCCGGATCTGACTTCCTTCAGCACCGAGGCGATCGCCTTCTCCGGATCGGAGCGCAGCGCCTTCCCGAGGGTCAGGCGATCCGCGCCGCTCGGCTTGGTGAGCCGCGGCGCGTCCTTGCCATCGACCATGACCATACCGAAGCGGTTCGCTGTCTCGCGAGCGAATGTGGTCGAGGTTGTTCGACGCGTGAGCAGGAAGCGATCCCAGCCGCTCTCGGGATGGAAAATCGGCAGGGCGTCGATTGCCGAGCTGGCGTAGCGCGATCCAACGATCGCGTTCGAGACGATCCAGCCGAGGGCGAAGGCCAACCGGTCCGGAGTTGCGAGATAGGCAACATCTTCCGCGGTGTCCTCTGCGAGAGGCACCTGTTCAAGCTCGCTGTAATTGTGTAGCGCAAGCTCGACCTGTTCACGAATGTCCATCAAGGCGTACTCCACCTGTTCAACACAACGGTTTGCGCGCGCCATCCATCTGGCCACGTTCGGGCATCGCAATGCGAGACAATGCGATCCGTGTCGTTTATGATGATAGACGTTCGCGCCATCGAAGTTCAGATATTTCAGCATGTTGGTCATGTAAAGCCGACAAACTGGTCAGGTATTACCGCCACGGGGGAGGATCCACCGCATGCCGGACCAACGCAGCGACCGCTCAATCTTTGGCATCTACACCGGTTGGGTCGTCGTTATCGCTGTCATGCTGACGCTGGCGATCAGCTCTGGCGGTCGATTCCTGTTTGGCGTCGTGCTGAAGCCAGTCAGCGATGAGTTTGGCTGGGATCGCGCCGACCTGGCGCTGGCGGTGACGATCAGTGTCGTGGCGCTCTCATTTCTGCAGCCCGCCATCGGCTGGATGGTGGACCGCTACGGCTCGCGCCGCATCCTGATTGCGGGTGTCATCGTCACAGCCATTGCGATGCTGCCGATGACGGTCGTCAAGAGCCTCTGGCAGGTTTACGTGTTCTACGGCGTCCTGGCGGCCTTCGGCTTCGCCGCGACCTCGCCGGTGAACACGACCGCACTGGTGAACGGCTGGTTCGAGAAGCGCCGCGGACTAGCACTCTCGATGGCGACCTCCGGCTCAGCCTACGGCCAGCTGCTGATCGTCCCGATCGCCACCGTCATCCTGATGAACTGGGGCTGGCGGGCGAGCTATCTGGCGATCACGATCGCTATGCTCGTGATGATCCTGCCGATTTCAATCATGTTCATTAAGGATGCGCCACGCGATCGTGCGGCGGTCGGCAATGATGGAAAGGTCGATAACCGGCCGAAGGTCTCGCTCGGACGCGCCATCCGGACGCCGATCTACTGGCAACTGTCATTCGGCATGTTCGTCTGCGGCTTCACGATGTCGTTCACCTCGGTCCACATGATCCCGTATCTGACCGACATGCCGGAGCATTCGGCTCACACGATGCAGACGACGGCTTCGCTGGCGCTCTCGGTCGTCGGCGCATGCAGCATTCTCGGCGCGATTATCATGGGCTTCCTCTCCGACCGCGCCGGCCACCGGCAGATGCTGGCGCTCACCTACTTCCTGCGCGGTATGTCGTTCCTGATTCTGCTGGCTGTCGGTTCGTGGATTCCCGGCATCTTCATCGCCGCGATTGTGCTGGGGATTTCGTGGACTTCTACGACACCGCTCGCAGCCGCGATGTCAGCCAATATCTACGGTCGAGCATCGATGGCAACGATCTTCGGCTTCATCTTCACAGCGATGAATGTCGGCTCCGGTGTTGGCGCGTGGCTGGCTGGCCTGGATTACGACATCACCGGCAATTACCACGCTTCGCTGCTGGCCAATATCGGCATGGGCGTCGCCGCAGCCGTCGTGACTCTCGCCATTCGTGAGCGCCCGATCGAGGCAGTTCCAGCAACGGTGCCGGGGCTGGCGCCGTCCGGTGTTGCGGGCGACTGATCCAGAACGTACCGGCCGCTACTCGATTTCCTCGCGCTCGTAGTAGATCGAGCGTCGTCGCTGAGTGATTGCAGCGATCTGGCGCTGGTCGAGCCCGTGCAGGTGCAGAACGTGCCGCACGAGCTCAAGCCCGGCCTCGAACTCCGGCTGGATGACCTCGTTGGCACCAAGCTCCCGAAGTCGCCGCATCTGCTCCTGACTGCGGGCGCGAGCGATGATGTCCACTCGCGAGCTCAGCTTCCGTGCAACAGCCACGGCGACCTCGGCCGCCAGCGGATCAGAGATGGCGACCGCCAAGGCGCGGGAATGAGCAACGCCAAGCTTCTCCATCAGGTCGGGATTGCCGGCATCGCCGAAGATCGCAGTGAACCCCTTCGCCTGCGCCAGCCGCACGGTCGGCAGGTCGTTGTCCACGACCAGGAACTGGAAGCCGCGCCGGTGAAGGGATTCTGCTAACTGAGTGCCGAGCCGACCATAGCCGCAGATAATAGTGTGCCGTCGCAACGAGGTGTCGAGAATCGGTTCGAACAGTTCTGCCGGCGTGTCAGCCCCTCCGCGATTTGGCAACACACTGAGGAGATGCGGCGTCGCATTGACCAGTAGCGGCGCGAGAATGAGCGTTCCGAGCGACAGTGCCAGGATCAGACGATACTGCTCATCGCTGATGATCTCGTAGCCCAGCGCCTCACTGGCGACGATGAATGACACCTCCCCAACCTGCGCCAGCAGCACACCAGCCATCAATGCGCTGGACCGCGAGAGCTGAAACCCGCGCAGCACACCGGCCAGAATCACGGTCTTACCGATGAGGACGATCACTACCAGGGCAATGATCGTAAAGAGTCGGCTGCCGACCAGATTGAGATCGAGCAGCATCCCGATCGAGACGAAGAAGAGCGTGGCGAACGCGTCGCGCAGTGGCGTGATATCGACCAGCACCTGATGCGAGAAATCGGATTCTGACACGATCAGGCCAGCGAGGAACGCGCCGAGCGCGATCGACAGACCGGCGCGTTCGGTCACCAGCGCAGCGCCGAGCGCGATCACGATGATCGCCAGCACGAAGAGCTCGCGGGACTTTGTGCGCTCGACCAGCTCGAGCAGCGCCGGAACGAGGCGCAGGCCGAGGATCATCACCGCCGCCAGCACCGCCGCGGCAATACCCACCGACCGGCCAATGCTGGCCAGCACGTTCCCGCCGCCAGTGTCGGCCAGGATCGGCAGGCTGACGAGGATCGGCACCAGGCCGAGGTCCTGAAAGATGGCGATACCACCAGTCGCGCGACCGTGGCGCGTTTCCATCTCGCCGCGCAGCATCAGCATCTTGATCGCGACGGCCGACGAGCCGAGCGCCACGGCCATGCCGAAGACGACCGCCGCCGTCATTGACCAGCCCAGCACCAGGCCAATGACAATACCGGCCAGCATGGTGATGACGATCTGTAGCGTGCCGCCGCCGATGGCGATCCGGCGGATGTGCAGCAATTCGCGGAGGGAGAACTCGACGCCGAGCGAGAACATGAGGAAGGCGACGCCGAGCTCGGCGAGCGTCTGGACAATCTCCAGGTCGAGGTCGATACCTGGCGTCGATGGCGCGATCAGGATGCCGGCGATCAGATAGCCGAGGATGACGGGCGCGTTCAGGCGGCGCGCGACGACGCCACCGGCGAACGCCGCGGCCAGGGCTATGCCAATCGTGAAGACCAGATGTGGATGATCCACGAAGTATCCCGTCGGTCGTGCGAGGGACTCACCAGGTTATCGGCCCCGTGCTGCCGTCCGGCAGGATGGTCAGGCAGGAGGCTGCCGATGCCGGCCGCTCACGCGTGTCGCATGGATCTCGATCAGAACGCGAGGATCGGCCGAGAGAGAATCGACATAGCCGTCAGCGCGCTCACCGATGTAGCGGGCAGCGATCCGGCGCAGCTCGGCGCGAGCGGCCGCGTCGTCTCGAACGAGGCTCGCCTGGCCGCGCACCGTCACGTAGGCGTAGGGATTCTCAGGATCGGTCACAACCACGCTGACGCGTGGGTCGTTGGCGATATGACGCGCCTTCAGCGCCGATGCCGGCGCGATCATCCGCACCACGTCATCGGCAAACCTGAACCACATAACAGTCGAATGCGGCTCGCCGCTGGCAAAAAGTGTGGTCAGTACAGCAACTGCAGGCCCATCCAGCAGCCTACGATCGTCCTCAGTAAAGCCCATTGCGCCACGCTCCCCCTGCCTGCGCCGTCTCACTCAACGGCCCCGACCACCCCACTCGATTCCGACCGGTTCTCGGGACACACACTCATGATAGCGGGAAATTGCCGTTCATCGCCACGCGGCGCGCATCCGGCACGGACTTTGCGACCACGATCTGGACGTCATCCGCTCGCCCGCACCTGCGTGGGCGAATCATCTGAGGACACAGACCATGGCCGATACCACTGACGCTGCGCGGCAGGCTGCCTCGCGGCTCGAAGAGGAACTTCGCGAGGCACTGGAATCGTTGCAGCACGTCGAACGCGAGATTCCGGCTCTCAGCCGCGACGAGGACGACGAGGGTGGCGTACCGTCGAACCACATGGCCGATCAGGGCACCGACGTCTACGAGATGGAACGCCTTACCGCCTACCGCGCTGACCTGAACGATCGCATCGAGAGCATTCGCGCGGCGCAGGAGCGGCTGGCGCAGGGCACCTATGGGACGTGCCAACGCTGCGGCCGACAGATTGCGCC
>JBDHWD010000122.1:0-8239 GCA_039810005.1 Thermomicrobiales bacterium
GCGCCACCATCCGCATGCTCGCCGAGATGTCCGACCATTTCCAGGCTATCTACCCATCACACGAGCACGCGCCGATCCCACCCAGCGACCTGCGCTTCGCCCACGAGGCGTTTGAGGAAGTCTGGGCTGGCCGCGAGCCAGACAGCCGCATCCGCTGGGATATCGGCTTCCCCGAGAAGGTGCCGGTCGATGTCCACAAGATGGGCGAGTTCAACTTCCTGTTGCGCGAAGGCGCGTACGGGGAGTAGGCCCTCACCCCCCAGCCCCCTCTCCCAATACTGGGAGAGGGGGTGTCGTTGGGCTGACGGGGTTGTCTGCCGTTTGCATGTGAGGCCATCACCTATGGATGGCAATGGCTCGGATATGGACTCTGTCATCTCCCGCCTGGAGGGCTTCCGCGTATGCGAGAGGTTCCCCTGTGTCGGAAACAGCCAACCACAGCCACGCCAGCCCCTTCTCTGTCATTCTGAACGGCGGGAAGAATCCGTTCTCCCCACGTCGGACAGGGTCGGGCCGGTGGGAGATTCCTCGCTGCGGTTCGGAATGACAGGAGACGAGGTAGACTGCCGAACCAACGCCCATGCTGGATAGCGCATGCAGTAGGCTGTCAGCGCCAGCAATGGCGAGTAGTCTGATACGGCAGCTATCCCCGTCGCCTGTCATCTACCGCCCAAGGGGCACCCGGCAGTGAGAGATCTCCCACCCGTTCGACAGAGTCCGACGCCGCGGAGATTCATGGCTGACGACCCACTCGATGTCCCGAACCGCAATGCTGCCCTCACAACCGCGTGCATAATGACGACGTGACTCCAATTCGGGATGGCGTGGAGCGGGCGCACAGGAGGCGCACCTCCCCGCTCTCAGCCAGTCATTGTCAGCTTGTCTATTGGGTCATCGAGGGAGTCGGTCATGCAGCAGGGAAATCGGGCACAGCGCGACTGGTTCACGATTACGCCGCTCGGCAATGGCATCACCGCCATCGGCGAGCCGCTGCGCGAGGGCGCAGACGTGAAATCGTTCCTCGTTGAAGGGGAGCGCGAGGCGGTGATCGTCGATACCGGCACCGGCGTCGGCGACTTCCACGGGCTGGTCCATCGCCTGACGAGCCTGCCGGTCGTCAACGTCCAGACGCACGGCCACTGGGACCACATCGGTGCCTGCCACCGGTTCGAGCGGGTGCTGATCCACCCGGAGGATGCGCCGTTCCTGCGCAAGGGCGAGCAGGCGGACCTCTACGCAACGCACTTCGGCCCCGATCAGATCCGCGACGAGTGGCTGCCCGAAGGCTTCACCCGCGAGGGCGCGTTCATCCCCGGCTGTCGGTCAACTGGCGACCTCAGCGACGGCGACCGGATCGATCTGGGTGGACGGACGCTGGAGGTGATCCACACACCGGGGCATGCGCCGGGCCATGTCGCCCTGCTCGACCGCGACGCGCGCGTGCTGATCGCCGGCGACACGCTGCGCGCCGGCACGATCCTGCTCATGCTGAAGAAGAGCGATCCCGTCGCCTATCGCGCGACGCTGGAACGCGTCGTCGGGATGCTCGATGCGGTCGATGTCATCTACCCCGCGCACGGCGCGCCGATGACCCCGGAGGACATCCGCGCGCTGCACGACGCCTACGAGTCGGTCTGGGCCGGCGCGGTCCCGAGCACGCCCGAGCGCGCGCCGGCAATGTGGGCCGGCAACATCGACGCTTATCAGGTCGACCGGTTCCTGTTCCTGACGCCACGCGGCGCGATCGGCGGCTAGCGGAAGCTGTGCGGGTCGAAGGCGTCGCGGAGGCCGTCGCCGACGTAGTTGATGCTCATGACGGTCAGGAAGATCATCAGGCCGGGAGCGATGGCGAAGAGCGGTAGCTCCTGCATCTTGCCCTGCGCATTGTCGAGCAGCGTGCCCCAGGTGGCGGTCGGCGGTTGGACGCCGAAGCCGAGATAGGACAGACCGGACTCGGTAATGATCGTGGCCGCGATCAGCAGCGTGCCCTGAACGATGATCGGGCCGAGTGAGCCGGGCAGGATATGACGGATCATGATCCGGCTGTTGCTCGCGCCCGCCGCACGGGCCGCCTCGACGAACTCCTTCTCGCGCAGACTCAGGAACGTCGCCCGGACGAGCCGGGCCAGCGCCATCCACGACAGGCCGCCGATCACGATCGCAATCGGCCAGATGCTGCCGGAGTACTGACGCAATACACTGTTGGTGCGGATGACGGTCGCCAGCACGATCAGGATGAAGAGCGACGGGAACGACAGGAAGATGTCAACGACCCGCATCAGCATGTTGTCGAGGAAGCCGCCGAAGTAGCCAGCGACTGCGCCGACGATGGTGCCAATAAGCAGCGAGACGGCCGTCGCGGCGATGCCGATGAGCAGCGAGATGCGCCCGCCGTAGAGCACGCGTGAGAAGATGTCGCGGCCAACGTCGTCGGTGCCGAGCCAGTGCCGGGCGGAAGGGCCCTGCAGGCGCTCCGATGTTGAGAGCGCATCCGGATCGTACGGCGCGATGAGCGGAGCGAAGGCTGCGCTGAGAACGAGCGCCAGCAGGACAAACAGGCTGATGACGGCCAGCCGATGGCGCAGGAAGCGCCGCATGATCAACCGGGTCATCGTGTCCTGACGATGACCGGCGACGGCATTCTCTGCATCACGTGCGTCGGCCGAGGTGGCCCGCGATTCTGCCATGAACTCCATCCCCCGAAAACGAGTCTGATTCAAGCTCCGCTAGCGCAGGCGGATACGCGGGTCCAGCCAGGCGTAGACGACATCAGCCAACAGGTTGGATAGCACGATCAGCGTCGCCGTGATCATGATGATCGCCATCAGCAGCGGGTAGTCGCGCCGGTCGGCGGCGGTAAAGAACAAGCGCCCCATCCCCGGCCACGAGAAGATGACCTCGGTGAACAGTGCGCCGGAGAAGATCAGCGGCAGGTCGAGCGCCATCAGCGTCACCAGCGGGATCGCCGCGTTGCGGAATGCGTGGCGCATGATGACCACCTGTTCACGGACACCCTTCGCCCGCGCCGTGCGGACGTAATCCTGGTGGATCACCTCCAGCATGCTGGCGCGCAGGAAGCGCGTGTACCAGGCGACCCAGCTGGCCGAGAGCATGGTGACCGGTAATATCAGGTGCTTGATCCGGTCCCAGAGCGAGAAGTCCTGCCCGAGTGTGTACATGCCGCCGGCAGGTAAGAGCGGCCCACTACTGAAGGGGTTATCCAGCCATATATAGAAGACAAGGATGAGCAGCAGGCCGAGCCAGAAGATCGGGACCGACTGCCCGACAAACGTTAACCCGGTGACGACATGGTCGAACCATGAGTATTGTTTGACTGCGGTGATGACGCCGATGGGTATCGCAATCAGGATTGTGACGATCCAGGCAGTGCCCATCAGATAGAGGGTGTTGGGCAGCCGGTCGCGGATCGCTGCCGTGACTGGGCGGCGCTCAGTGATCGACTGACCGAAGTCGAGCTTCACGACCTTACTGATCCACTTGCCATATTGCACGTAGACCGGCGCATTCAGCCCCAGGCGCTGCTCAATGCGGCGCAGGTCTTCCTCGCTGAAGCTGCCGCGCCGGACATAGGCACCCATCGGTCCGCCCGGCGCTGCCTGGAGCAGGCCGAAGACGATGATGCTGATAATCAGCAACAGCGGCACAGCCATGATCAACCGACGGATGACATAGTTCCCCATGGGATGCTCCCGCTACCCTCCCCGATCCGAGTCAAACGTCCGGCCAGGGCGTGACGGCGTGTGTGCCATCACGCCCCGGCGGGCGTATTGGCGGGTGTGGCTAGCTTTCCAGCCACCAGTTCTCGGCATCCCAGGTTGAGTATTCCCAGGTGCTGACGACGAACCCGTGCAGGCGGGTCGAGTAGGCGTTGCCCTCGGTGAACTGCACGATCGGAATGACCGGCGCATCCTCGCGCATTGCCTCGGCGACCTTCTGGTAGTTCTCGCGGCGAATGTCGCGATCTGGCGTCGATCCGGCAGCGTCGAGCCACTCGCCGACGTCCTTACGCACCCAGCGGATGAAGTTCTGTCCGGATGGATTGGATTCGCTCGGGACGCTGTCCGGGTGGTAGCGCAGGACGATCGAGTTGTGCGGCTCGATGAAGAAGCCATCATCGTAGAACAGCGCGTCGAAATCACCGGTCATGCGCGGCGAGCCATCTGCCCAGGTGCCGAAGATGACGGCGAAGTCCTGGTTCTCGATCTTCATCGTAATGCCGACCTTGGCCAGGTCTTCCTGGATCGCCAGCTGCTGCAGCTCGTTCGGCAGGTAGCCGGTGTAGCCGTTGCAGACGAACTCGGCCTTGACGCCGTCCTTCTCGCGCACGTCGCCATTGAGCTTCCAGCCGGCAGCATCGAGGATGGAGGCGGCCTCATCCGGATCGTAGACCCAGGTGTCGACCTCGGCCATGATCCAGCCGACTGAGAGAACCGAGTCGATGATGACCGAGTCGTTCAGCACCTCGTTGGCGATACGATCGCGGTTGATGGCGAAGCCGATCGCTTTGCGGAACTCCGGATCGCCGAAGAGCGGGTGCGGCGGCTCCACACCGGCGTCGTTGTCGAACGGCTTCGAGAGGTTGAAGCGCATCGCAACCGTCCAGATACCCGGCGCGATGCGGGTCTGCACGACGTCGGAGTTGCGGAACTTGTCGCTTGCCTCAGAGCCTGGCCAGAGCATAACGTGGGCGTCGCCCTGCAGCATCTGGGCACTGCGGGACTCTTCGGACGGCACAACAAGGAAGTTGATCGCATCCAGGTAGGGCTTGCCCTCCTCGCGATAGTCCTCGTTCTTGACGACGGTGATGTGATCGGCCGCTGCCCACTCCTCGAACTTGAACGGGCCGGTGCCGACCGGGTTGCGGTTGAAGTCCCAGTTCATCATGTCGCTGATCTCGCCGGTGGCGTGGCGCGGGATGATGTACTTGAACTGGTCAACGTAGGCGGGATTGAACTCCGAGTACGTCACGACGACAGTCAGATCGTCGGGTGTCTCAACTGAGGCGACCTTCTCGAACTCGGAGGCGAAGGCCGAGCCGGCGTCAACGTCCGAAGCGGCCTCGTAGGAGAACTTGACGTCGTCGGACGTGAACGGCTCGCCATCGTGCCAGAGGACGCCCTCGCGCAGCTTCCAGGTGACCGTCAGAAGATCTTCTGAGATGCCACCGTTTTCCAGCGTCGGGATCTCGGCGGCCAGCACCGGACTCCAGTCGCCATTGGGCAGCGTCTCGGCCAGCGGCTCGAGGATGACCGTCGTCACCTGCGAGGCGATGCTCGTCTGGCCGATATAGGGGTTCATCGAGTCAGGATCTTCATAGAGCAGGTAGTTGATCGTGCCACCCGATACCGGGTCGCCTGGCGCAGGATCGACGTACCACGGCGTGTCGCCGGTCGAGCCCGTATCAGGACTGCTTTCGGCGGGCGCGGTCGCCTCGCCACTGTCGGCGCTGGTCGGCTCGCTGCCGGAGGCCGTCGGAGCTACCGTCGGCTCGGTCGAATCATCATCGTCGCCGCAGGCTGCCAGCATCGTGGCGATAATCGGCGTGCTCAGGCCGAGCGCCAGACCTCGGCGCATAACCTCGCGTCGAGACAGACGGCGCGCCTGCCGAAACAGGTCAGCGCACTGCTCGTTCAACGTTCGTTCGTCCATTCGTGTCTCACTCCTCTATCCCACATTTGCTACCGACATTTCGCCAAGAGAAACTGTCTCAGTTGTTTCTCAGATTGCAGGCTCCGCGAATGCGGCCCGGCCCAGGTCACATGGCACGACTGTCGGCCACCGTTACAGCGACGGTTCTCCGCCCAATTCGGCTATAACGATATACGCCCCCGCCCGGCCTAACGGCTGTCAGGCCGCCGGGGATGCCCTCATGCGCATGGTTTCGTGCCAACATCGGACTGATGCGACCTGTAAACACTGATGAGACAGTATACCCTTCGTTGACACGCTACCTCTCAACATGAGACCATCGGCGCCGTCTCCGGCCCGCGACCGTGGCCGTCCGCGTGCGTAAAGTGCCCGGCACCCCGGCCAACGACAGGAAACGCCGCGCTGATTCAGCGCGAATACAGGGAGTGATGATGAAAGACTACTCACGTTACAGCTTCTGGCTGGAGAACTCCGGGGATGACCTGACTCCCCGTCCGCCACTGGATGGCTCGACGTCGGTTGACGTCGCGATCCTTGGCGCTGGGTTCACCGGCCTGTGGGTTGCCTATCATCTATTGCAGCGCGATCCTTCATTAAATGTCGCTGTGCTGGAAGCCGAGATCGCCGGTTTCGGCGCGTCCGGCCGCAACGGTGGCTGGTGCTTCTCCGGCTTCCCTTACTCACCGTCGGCGCTCACCGAGAAGTACGGGCGCGACGCTGCCCGCGCCGTCTCGCTGGCCATGTACGAGACGGTCGACAACGTCGGCGAGGTCTGCGAGCGCGAGAACATCGACGCGCACTACGCCAAGGGCGGCGAGCTGGAGATCGCGCGGGCGGCGTATGACCTGCCCAAGCTCGAAGAGATGTACAACGAGTACCGCTCGATCGGGCTGGAGGACCACTACCGCCTGTTCGACAAGGCCGAGACCGAGGAACGCATCCGGGTCGCCGGAGCGCTCGGCTCCTTCTGGAATATGGAAGGCGCTGCCATCCAGCCGGCGCGACTCGCGCGTGGTCTGGCCCGCGCGGTCGAGCGCCACGGCGGGACGATCTACGAGCAGACGCGCGTGACGCAGTTCGTGCCAGGACCGCTGCCACGCCTCGACACTGAGCGCGGCAACGTCTCGGCGAAGGCGATTGTGCTGGCCGGCGAAGCGTATCTGTCGCAGATTCCGCAGGTCAGCCGCCGGATCGTCCCGGCCACGTCGCACATCGTCATTACCGAGCCGCTCTCGGATGAGATCTGGGAGCAAATTCGCTGGCAGCACCGCGATGTTGTCGGCGGCTTTGGCACCAAGGGCGGCTATCTGAACCACACGGCTGACGGTCGGATCGCATTTGGACCGTATCGCGGTAAGTACCCATTCAACTCCGCAATCACTGACGAGCTGGATCGGCAGGAGGAGATCTTCGAGCACGCGCGGAAGTCGGCGCTCGACTGGTTCCCGATGCTGGCTGGTACGCGCTTCACTCATTCCTGGGGCGGTGTCTTCGGCGTCCCGCGCGACCACATGCCGATCATGCAGTTCGATAAGCGCACTGGTGTCGGGATGGCCTATGGTTACAGCGGCGAGGGCGTTGCTACGGCCAATCTGTCGGGTCGGGTCCTGGCCGATCTGATCACCGAGACCGATAGCGACCTGACGCGCCTGCCGATGACGCGCCATGCCCCGATGGAGTGGGAGCCGGAGCCGATTCGCTGGGCCGGCTACTCGCTGGTCCGACGCGGCCGCTATCGCGCCGCCGAGGAGGTCGAGCGCGTTGGCGCGTATCCAGAGAAGCCGAGCTTCGCGCAGCGGCTCTGGAGTGCCGAGATGCCACGCGCCTGGCGCGCACTATGGCGTATGGGTGGAGAGGACTAAGGATGTCATTGAAGCTGGATCCGCAGACGGCGGCGACGTCACCAGTCGAGAACTGGGGTGAGATCAAGTCAGCCGTAGGTGGCAAGATGGAAGCTCGCGGACGCGAAGTCTGGGTGAGCCCGGACGAGCGCGTCGGCACCGGCATCTGGGAGTGCGACGCCGGCACGTTTCGGGCGCGCTTCGCCGATCGCGGCGAGTTCATTCAGGTCGTCAGCGGACGCATGACCTGCACCGCAGAAGACGGTACTGTCGTTGAGCTTGGCCCCGGCGATGCCATGACCTTCCCGCCGGGCTGGACCGGCGAGTGGAACGTCCACGAGCCACTGCGCAAGCTGTATTGCGAGTTCAAGTCCGAGTAGATTACAACCCCTGCAACAACGCCCCGCACCTGCGGGGCGTTGTACATTGATGCGAGCAGGCGTATCGTGCCGCTATCAGTTCACTGCCACACCTGTGCCGACATGCTGGAAAGGCATCACATCATGCACAACTCCGTCCTCAGACGAGCTCGCATCGTTGGAGTCATCGCCGTCCTCTTCGCCGCAGCCAGCCTGGCCTGGTCGGCGGCCGCAGAGACTCCGGCCAACGACGCGTTCCAGCGCACGTGGGCACGCACCGACCAGCCGGTCGCCAACGGCAGCGTCCTGCGCACCTGGATGTGGGGACCGGACGCCAACACCGGCGCGCTCGAAGAACCCTATGACGAA
>JBDHWD010000123.1:0-8053 GCA_039810005.1 Thermomicrobiales bacterium
GACTGGCGGACGGCTTCGTAGAGCAGCACACCGGCAGCGACGGAGACGTTGAGCGAGGTGGCGGTGCCGAGCATCGGAATGCGCACGGTGATATCGCAGCGAGAGACAGTCTCCGGAGCGAGGCCACGGGCTTCGTTACCAACGATTATTGCGACGGGCACACGGAGGTCAGTGTCCCAGACTTCGCCGCTGGCGTGCGCCGAGGTGGCGACGGTGCGGCAGCGGCCATCGGCCCAGGCAAAGAGCTCGTCGTGGGATGTGGCGGCGTGGATCGGCAGGTGGAACGACGTGCCGAGGCTGGCACGCATGGCGGACGGGTGGGCGGGATCGGTGCCACCGAGGACGATGAGCGCCTTGCCGCCGGCTGCATCGGTAGCGCGGACGAGCGTGCCGAGATTCCCGGGATCGTGAATGTCGTCGGCTACAAGATAGATACCGTCCGGCTCAATCGCCAGAGCGCTTAGCGATGCTGGAGCCCAACGGACGATCGCGACGAGACCGATTGGATTGTCGCGCGAGGATATGCGCTCCATGTCGCGGCTGGTCAGCTCGACGAGCGTCGCACCACGCTCGACTGCGTCGTTCACGGCAGCCCAGGCGACATCGCTGTGGAGACGCGCCGGATCGACCAGCAACGCCTCCACTTCGTGGCCCGTCTCAACCGCCGACGCGACCTGCCGAATGCCCTCGACAATGCAGGAGCCTTCGGCCTCCCGCGTGCGGCGGTCGCGGAGATCGCGCGCACGGCGGAGCCAGGCTCGCGCTGAGCGCGCCGAGTCACTCATTCCGACTTCGACCCGGCAGCGGCCATGCCGAGGAACACGCGCGCTGTCTGGCGGATGCCATTGATGAAGTCGTCGATGCGCACGTTCTCGTTCGGCGCATGGGCGGCCGAGTCCGGATAGCCGATGCCAACGTTGGCGACCGGCACACCGAGATGGCGGACGAACGAATCCATCGGGCCGGAACCGCCGCTGGTCGGGTGAACAATTGCCGGACGGTCGTAGACATCCCAGGCTGTCTCGGCGACCAGCTTGACGAACGGATCGTCCGGATCGACGCGCGCCGCGTCATACCCACCGTGCTTGATGACCTCAATGTCACCGAAACCTTCGGCGACGAGATGGGCCTTGAGCTTCTCCAGCAGATCGGTCGCGCTCTGATTCGGAACCAAGCGGAAATCGACCTTGGCCATCGCCTCGGCTGGCAGGACGGTCTTGGAGCCCGGCCCCTGGTAGCCGCTGGACAGGCCGGAGATGGTGCAAGTCGGCTCGAACAGCGATCGTCGCTTCAGCTCCAGCCCCTCGGCATCGAGCAGGAAGCCGGAGAGGCCGTAGGTCGACTGCAGGCGATCGGATTCGTCCGGCAGGGCGGCGAGAAGCTCCATGTCGCGGGCGCTGGCCTCGCGGACATCGTCGTACCAGCCGGGGATGCGGATGCGCTCGTCCTGACCCTTCAGCGTGGCGAGCGCCCAGGTCAGCCGCCAGGCGGCGTTGGGGAACATCGAGCCGCCGAGGCCGGAGTGGGCGTCGCGGTTGGCGGTCTTCGCGCGTAACTCGACGTAGAGATCGCCGCGCATGCCGGCGAAGATCTGCGGCTGGCCGTCGTAGTCGACGCCACCGAACTCCCAGAGGCAGCCGTCGGCTTTGAAGAGGTCGGCGTTAGCGGCGATGAATGGATCGAGGTTGACCGAGCCGACCTCCTCCTCGCCTTCGATCATGAACTTGACGTTGCAGGGCAGGCTGCCGGTGACGGCGCGGACCGCGTCGATTGCAGCGAGGCGGCAGATGATGTGGCCCTTATCGTCGCCAACACCGCGGCCATAGATGTGGCCGTCGCGCACCTGAGCGTCGAACGGCTCGGAATCCCAGAGCTCGAGCGGCTCGGCCGGCTGGACATCGTAGTGGTTGTAGCAGAGGACTGTCTTGTCGACGTCGCCGGATGCTTCGCCGTAAACGACCGGGTTGCCGTTGGTTGGCATCAGGCGTGCCGCAACGCCGTACTTCTCGAGCAGGGCACGGGTTAGCTCGGCTGTTTCGTCGATGGCGCGGGACTGGGCAGCGACGCTGGGCAGCTGGCAGAGGGCTGCGAGGTCGGCCAGGTAGGTGTCGAGGTTCTCTTCGATATGACGGTCAATCTTCGCCGAGAGGTCGTCGGTCACGGTTTCTCCCTTTCGCTCCGGTACACTGGCGCGGATAGTAGCACGGACCCCACCCCCCGCCCCCCTCCCCTGCGAAGGGAGGGGGAGTCATCGACCTGGCGGGTTGGGTGCCGGTTTGGCCGGGGGTGATGGCGGATGTACGGGTGGTTGTATCGGAATGCGTTGGCGCGGGGGGATGCGGAGCGGGCGCATCATCTGGCGATCGGGATGCTGGGGGCGGCGGAGCGTGTGCCGGGGGGGATGGCATCGCTCCGGGCGCTGGTGCCGGAGCCGGATGAGCGGCTGAGGATTCGGCTGTGGGATCTGCCGTTCGCCAATCCGCTGGGGATCGCGGCCGGGCTGGATAAGGACGCGCGAGCGGTGCCGGCGCTGCATGCGCTGGGCTTCGGACACGTCGAGGTCGGCACGGTGACGCTGCGACCGCAGCCGGGCAACGCCAAGCCGCGCGTCTGGCGAGCAGTCGAGCAGGGCGCGCTGGTGAACGCGATGGGGTTTCCGAGCGATGGCGCTGCGGCGGTGCGGGCGCGGTTGATCGGGCAACGACCGGCGGGCATTGTGGGGATCAACATCGGCAAGAATCGCGATACGGAACTGGACCGCGCGGTCGAGGATTACGCGGCGCTGGTGTCGGCGCTGTTTGATGTCGCCAACTACATTGCGGTCAATGTGTCGTCGCCCAACACGCCGGGGCTGCGCTCGCTGCAGACGGCGGGGGAGCTGCTGCGCATTCTCGATGCAGTCAATCAGGCCAATACAGAAGCGGCGGTGCTGGCGGGGCTGCGACCGCGTCCCGTGCTGGTGAAGATCGCGCCGGATCTGGAGGATGACGAGATCGCGGCGATTGCCGAGGCGGCGCTCGAAGGCGGGGCGAGCGGGATTATCGCGACGAACACGACGACGAGCCGGGCGGGGCTGCCGGAGCGCTTTGGTGAGCTGCCGGGCGGGACAAGCGGCAGGCCGCTGCGGGAACGGGCGAATGCGGTCTGTCGGCTGCTGTTCCAGCGGGTCGGCGGGCGACTGCCGATTGTCGGGGTCGGCGGGATCAGCTGTGGCGCTGACGCAGTGGAGCGGGTACGGGCCGGGGCGTCGCTGGTGCAGGTGTATACGGGGTTCACGTACGCGGGGCCGCGGTTTGCAGAGACGCTGCTCGGTGCGCTGTCGGCGGATGCGGATGCGCGGGGGTGGCGGAGTATTGGGGATGTGGTGGGGGCGGACGTGGAGTGACCTCACCCCCCGGCCCCCTCTCCCGTGGGGAGAGGGGGTGTCATCAGGCGGAAGCGGTGGCTGCCGTGAGACCCCACCCCCCGGGCCGCGGTTGGGAGAGGGGTTTGTTGGCGGGCCGACCTCGTAGCAGCAGCCACGATGCCAGGGTGATGACACCCCTCTCCTCGGAGGAGAGGGGACGGGGGTGAGGTCCCTACTCGCCCTCGTTGCCGAAGGTTTCGCCGATTTTGTTGCCGGTGGTGGCGTCGAAGATCCAGTAGGCGACGGTGCCGGGGAGTGGGGTGCCTTCCAGCTTGACTTCTGAGGGCAGGCTGGGCCTCCAATCGCCGGTGAGGGTGACGAGGGCGAGTAGCGTGTCGTCTGGCCGATAGACAGGATGATTCACCTTCGTCGCGACCTCGCAAGCCGACATGAACTCAACGCGTTTCAGCGTGATGGGCGTTTCACTTTGTAGTGAGTCGATGTACGTCTGCACGTCTGCTTCGGTAAACGCCGGCTTGCCAGGCTCGGGCGATATTGAAGGACTGATCTCAGGTGTGCCCATGAGCGCCGGATCAAGATCCGGGCCGGGATGATTGCACATGTCCTCAGCAACAGGCGAGGCAACATCTGGCACGTCAACAGGAACCGTTGCCGTCGGTGCAACATCTTCGCCCGATCGAAGACCTGCATCGGCGGCGCCGCAGGCGGTGATGAGGACGACGAGCGCGATTGTGACGAGGGCGATGGAGAGTGTGCGCATGGGTAGGTCCTGTTCCCAGATTTGGGCGGCCGATGGGGAAGGTGCAGGAATTGTCTCATATTCTGGATCCGGCGATTTGCGGAGAGGCGATGGGTTGGCGCGGGGGAGTCGCCTCACGGCGATGACAGGCCTGGTCCTGTCCGTACAGAGGGTTTGCGCATGAGACTCTCTCGGAGAGCATGCGCGGTGGCGCGAGGGGGTCGCCTCACGGCGATGACAGCGCCCGCGCTGTCCCTACGAAACGGAGGACGGCAGCCTCTCCGCTAGCCCTAAGCTCCCCCTCTCCCAGCGTTGGGAGAGGGGGTTGGGGGGTGAGGGCCGTCGGCTGTCTTGCCTGACGAACCGAGATGGCGCAGGATATCCGGGCGCGTGGTGATGGCGCCGAGCGCGGGATCAGAGGTTGAGAGAGGCGGAGTCGATGGAGAAGATCGCCCCACATCTGCCGGGGCCGGAGGAGCTGCCAGGGCGTACGTCGCTGCTGGGGCAGCCGGCCCCCGAGTTTCGGATGAAGGACGAGGAGGGGAACTTCGTCACCCTTCGCAGACTGGTGAGGCAGCGGCCGATTCTGCTGCACCTCTACCGGGGCGCCTGGTGACCCACTTGACGACTTTACCTGTCGCAGTTGCGACAGCACTACTGGGAACTGCGCGGCCTCGGCATCGACCTGATTGCGGCCGCAAACGACACTCCTGAGACAAATCGCGACCTGCGCGAACGCTACGATCTGCCGTTCAGCGTCCTGAGCGACGAGAACGGGGACGTGGCTGAGGCGTACGGCGTGCTGCACGAGAACGAACCGCGCGATCGGCGGATCGCTCGCGTTTCGATGTTCCTGATCGAGCCGGCTGACAAGGGAGCGACGATCGCCTGGGAGTACGCGGGGCCGACTTCGCGGCACCGACTTGCGCCGTCGCGGCTGAGCCAGGAGGTGCAAACCTACCTCGGGTTCGCGCATCAGACGGTTAGTGTCATCGTGCCGTCGGCTTGGCGGGTCGAGCAGGTGATTGCCGGATTCCAGGATCCACCGCTGGGGCTCTATCGGACACCGGAGGAGATCAACGAGCCGGGTGTGATGGTGTATCGCGACTACATGCGTGAGCTAGCAATGCAGGCGCACGGCGAGGTGTTCCGGCTGCAGAGCTCTGGCTGGACGCTGGCGGCGGTCTCCCCTGAGATGGAGGGGGAGATTAACGTCGGGCAGCGCTACGTGTTCACGCGGGACGTGGATGCGGGGTAGCCGTCCGCTTTACAAGAGCGATGAATTGTCTCTCCCGTGCTTGATGGGGTCGAGCCGGGGGAGATCGTTCGTCGCGCCTGGGCTGGACTGCGTAGGGCGAGTGGGAGATCTCTCACTGCGGTTCGAGATGACAGGCTCCGGGGGTGCCTGTCGGATCGGGCGACTCGACAATGATGACAGCGCATTCAACATAATAGGATAAAACGGCATCGTTTTCACTGTGGACAACAGATAACGGGCCACCGCGTTGGATGCAGTGGCCCGTCGTTGGGTTAGCGCGAGATGGTCTGGAGCTTGGGGCTGTAGGCGTTCTCGTCGACCCAGGGCTTGCCTTCGGCAAAGCGGGTGGAGCGGAACGGGGTGAGGTCGACGGTCCGCGGCTCGCCGCCGGTAATCCACTCGGCGAGGCACATGCCGATGGCGGGGGACGTCTTGAACGAGGTACCGGAGTCGCCGAGCATGACATACAGACCGGGCACTGACGGCACCTGGTCAATGATCGGGCGACCGTCGGGGCTCATCATGTAAATACCGGACCAGCCGCCGCGCATCGTTGCCTGCGCGAAGGCTGGGAAGCGAGCGGCGAGAGTGCGGCGGGCGTAGTCGACGTAGCCCTCGTCAACGCCTTCGTTGAAGTTGTCCGGGTCCCAGTCCTTGCGCGGCTGCTCAGCGCCGATCAGCGAGGTGCGGGGGCCTTCCGGACGCAGCCAACTATGGTTGATGTTGTCGATGACGACAACGTGGCGATGATTCCAGCCGACCGGCCAGTGGAAGATGGCGACCATCGAGCGATGGGGATAGAGGCCGTAGTCGAGGCCGAGCGGCTTCAGGAGCGCGGGCGCATAGGCACCGGGAGCGAGGACGACCTGCCCGGTGGCGATGCGGCCCTTTGTCGTCTCGACAGCGACGACGCGGTCGCCGTCGCGGACGATCTCGGTTGCTTCGCAGTTCGTCCAGATCGTCGCCCCGAGTGCTTCGGCAGCACGGGCGAATGAGTAGGCGGTGGCGTTGGGGTCGGCGAAGCCGGAGACCGGCTCCCAGGCTGCCCCGCCGACGTCATCAACGAACATGCCGGGGGCGAGCTCGATAAGCTCCTCGCGGCTGACCATGCGCGTGTCGATGCCGATGGCCTGCTGGGCGGCGACGTTGGCAGCGAGCTTGTCCTCGTAGCCGGGCGCGACGACCTGGACAAAGCCCGGCTCGTCCCAGCCGGCGTCGCCGCCGTTGGTGTACTCGCTGAAGTTGCGGAACACCTTCAGGCTCTCGAAGGCGAGCTGCGACTCGGGCACGTTCGTGTAGTGGGTGCGGACGAGCGCGCCGGACTTGCCGGTCGCGCCGGCACCCAACTGGCGGCGCTCGACGAGGTAGACGTTCTTCACGCCGGCCTTCGCCAGATGATAGGCGGTGCTCGTTCCGTTTACGCCACCGCCGATAACGACGACATCTGCTGTAATCGACATTTCGGCCTCCCTTCCTGGCACGAGCCGAATTGTCGCACGGCCAGGTCAGTCGGCGGCAGCGTCCTCCTCGGCAGATTCGTAGATCGCCTCGCCACGATGAAGACGAAGCGCCGTGCGAGCAGTCTGGTACATCGCTCGCGAGGTCGGGGCGTGCGCGGCGAGGTAGCGCGCGACGGCGACGAGGGAGCGACGGGCTGCCAGCGGCTCGCTGTCCTGCAGATCGTGGAAGAGCTGCGTTCCGGCTTCAAGCATCTGATAGGAGTGAAATTCGCCGTCTTCGCGCAGCAGAACGTGGCCGAGAGTCGAGATGAGTTCGGCTGGGTCATGACCGGCGGCGAGATAGCGCTCGGCGAGCTGGCCGGCCTCGTTGACCCGCTGCTCGCGGTCAGTCAACTCCAGCAGCTCGGAGAGAAGCGCGGAGGGGTCAGGTGAGTCATCGGCGGTAGGGCGCTCATCGGGGAGGCGCGCGGCGGGCATGTTCAGGAAGCGATCGAGATAGACGCGCATCGCGCCATGGAAGAGGCCACGGGCCAGCTCCGGAGACGGCGCACGGAGCATCGAGCGGTGCAGCGCGTTGGCGTAGGTGAAGGTGTGGAGGACGGTGATCCAGTCGGAGAACTCGTTGGACGTGTGGAAGCGAGCGACGCGCAGGACGGCTGCATAGGCCAGCGCGCGAGTCAGCTCGGTCGGGCGCGTGCCGGAGCGCAGCGACTCCATCAGCCAGGCGACGATGGCGTACGGATCGTCGGCGAGCAGGATGTCAGCGGCGGCAGCGAGGTCGACAGTGGCATTGTGTCGCGGCGACTGGAGCGCTTGCGGGAGCGTGGCGAGCGACTCGTCGAGCAAAGCGACGAGGTCGACTGGGTGCCGCCAGGTGTTGAGCTCCTCGGCGCGGGATGCGCCCGTAATTGACGGGATGACGCTGGGGAGCACGTCGGTCGCGCGATCCCAGCCGACGACATCGAGCGCTTCGCAGGCCTTATTGATGAAGTCGAGCGTGTGGCCGCCATCGAGGAAGAGGTGGTCGGTGGCGGCGGCGAGGAGCATGTGGGATAGCTCGACGGGCGTCGCGCCGGCCTCGGCGGCACTGGCCAGCGCGCGCTCGGCTCCGTCGCGATCACGCACTTCGCAGAACGAGCGGAACCAGGTAGTCAGGCGCGGCACGCCGACGTCCGAGGCGGGCAGTGGGTCGAGCTGGAAGCGGGGCGGCTGGCCGGAGCAGTCGCGGG
>JBDHWD010000124.1:0-8024 GCA_039810005.1 Thermomicrobiales bacterium
GCACTTCCAGCCGGACGCGGAAGCGGTGGTCAGACAATTGCGCAACGCTCTGCGCCCTGGTGGCCGCCTGATCATCGTTGAGTACGACACCGACCACGGAAATCGTTGGGTTCCCTGGCCGCTGTCGTTCTCTACGTGGCGAGTCATTGCCGACCGTGCTGGCTATACCGGGACGCGAAAGCTCGCGTCCAGACCGAGCCGATTTCTCGGTTCCATGTACGCAGCAGTCAGCGTTCGACCGCCAGCCAGACGCACGGAAACGGCGAAGTAGCGTCCTGGATGAGAGAGAGTCCGACTGTACGTTACAATCCTGTTACCAGCAGGAACTGCGTCAGCTTCGACGAAAAAAAGAGGAGGGGTGAAGATGGGCGACGACTTCACGACACGTCTGAGCGTTAGCGTTTCTCGGCGACACCTGTTGCGAGCGGTCGGAGCGGGCGCATTGGTTGTGTCGGCCGGCGGATTGCTGGCTGCCTGCGGCGGCGACGATGACGACTCCAGCGACGATTCAGAAAGCTCCGGAAGCAGCGAACCGACGACCAGCACCGGTGGCAGCGAGGCAACCGCAGCCCCGGAAGGTGACGCGACCGAGGAGCCGGCGGAAGGCGATGGCGGCGGGGCGAGCGGTGGGACGTTGACCATCGGTCGGCCGTCCGATGCGGTGTCGCTCGATCCGCACGCCGAATCGACGTCCCCCGGCAACTGGGTGATGAGCAACCTCTACGAGAACCTGGTGGTGCTGAACGTCGACTCCGAGTTCGAGCCGCGGCTGGCGGAGACCTGGGAACACGTTGAGGATTCCGTCTGGGAGTTCAAGCTCCGGCAGGGCGTGAAGTTCCACGACGGTACCGACTTCACGGCCGACGCCGTCAAGTTCAGCATCGACCGAATCAAGGACCCGGACAACCCGGGCCGCAGCGCGTCCAATCTGCTGGCCATCACCGAGGTCAAGCCGGTCGATGATCACACCGTCCAGATCATCACTGACGGCCCATACGGCCCGCTGCTGAACATCATCTCGCTCATCTACGCGACCGGCATCGTTAGCCCGGCGGCAGTTGAGAAGTCTGGCGACGATTACGGACGCAATCCGGTCGGCACCGGCCCGTTCAAGTTCGTCGAGTGGCGCTCGAACGACTCAATCACAATCGAGCGCAACGATGACTACTGGGGCGACAAGGCGTTGCTCGACAAGGCGGTCTATCGGGTGATCCCCGAGGAGAGCGCCCGCATGCTGGCCGTCGAGACGGGCGAGGTCGATATGGTCATGCAGCCCGCTCCCAGCCAGCTGGAGACGTTCAAGTCCGACGACAACTTCAATGTCGTCCAGACGGACGGCGTCCGTGTCTTCTACTTCGGCTTTGTGCTCAACCGACCGATCACCAGTGACGTGAAGGTGCGCCAGGCGATCAACCACGCCGTGAACCGCCAGGACTTCGTCGACAACATCCTTGAGGGTGCTGCCAGCGTGCCGACGTCGTACATCTCCCCGGCGATCTTCGGCTACAAGGACATCAGCGCGTCCTGGGAGTACGACGTCGAGAAAGCCAAAAGCCTGCTGGACGAGGCCGGCTGGGTGGAAGGCTCCGATGGCATTCGCGAGAAGGACGGCCAGAAGCTGGAGTTGCGCCACCTCGCCCCGCGCGGTCGCTACCTGAAGGATGCCGAGTGCGCCGAAGCGTTTCAGGCGGCGATGCTGGAGATCGGTGTCCAGATCAATCTTGAGATCATGGAGTGGGCGGCGCTCTTCGAGCAGTCGCGCCAACCGACGGTTGACGCCGACCTGCTGACGTTTGGCTGGTCGACGGCAACCGGCGACGCCGATTACACCCTGGGTCCGCTGTTCGGCAGCGAGAACCTGCCGCCGGAAGGCTGGAACTCGCACCACTACGCCAACCCCGAATTTGACGATCTCGCGCATCAGGCACAGATCTCGACCGACCAGGACGAGCGCAAGGAGCTCTACGGTCAGATGCTGGACATCCTGGCTGAGGACGCCGTCTGGGTGCCGGTCTACAACTCGGTCGAGAGCGTGATCACGGGCGACTACGTCAAGGGCTTCGTGATCCACCCGATCGACTACTACCTGTGGCTGGACAAGGTGTCGATCGACAAGTCCTAAGTGCGGAGCGGTCGCAGGCTTGCCAGGCTGCAAGCCTGCGACCCGACATAACCGCGAGGGGGAGCCGTGCGCAGGTACGTCATCCGTCGACTCATCGGCCTGATACCGGTGCTGCTGGGAGTCATCTTCGTCACGATGCTGACGATTGAGCTGATTCCGGGCGACCCGGTGGCAATCATGCTCGGTGAGAACGCGCGCGAGGAACAGGTCGAGGCGTTGCGCGCGCATCTCGGGCTGGATCAGCCGCTGCCGGTGCGCTACGTGAAATACGTCGGCAACGTTCTGACCGGCGATCTGGGCCGCTCGATCCAGACCAACCGGTCGGTGCTGGCCGAGATCATGGATGTCTGGCCGAACACGCTATTGCTCGCCATCGCGGCGATGGCACTGGCGATCGTCGTCGGCATCGCCGTTGGCATCATCTCGGCCATCCGCCCATACGGCATCGTCGATACGGTCGCGCGTGTGCTGGCGTTAGTGGGCCTGTCGATGCCGATCTTCTGGCTCGGTCTGGTGCTGCTCTACGCCTTTGCCTACTACTTCCGCATCTTCCCGGTCGGCGGCACCGGCTCGGCGCGGCACTACGTGCTGCCGGCCGTCGCGCTGGCGACGCCGTCGATTGGCGTCCTGTCGCGCATGACGCGCTCCAGCCTGCTGGATGTCATGGGCGAGGACTTCATTCGGACAGCCCGAGCCAAGGGCCTCAAGGGCGCGAAGATCATCACCGGCCACGCGCTGCGCAACGCCATGATTCCGGTCATGAGCGTTGTCGGCCTGCAGTTCGGCCAGCTGCTGGGCGGCTCGGTGCTGACCGAGACGGTCTTCTCCTGGCCGGGGCTCGGCCGCCTGACAGTGCGCGGCATCTTCGCCCGCGACTACGTGCTGGTGCAGGGCGCAGTCCTGACGTTCGCCATGGCGTTCGTCTTCATCAATCTGCTGATTGACCTGTCGTATGCCTACATTGACCCGCGGATCCACTATGACTGAGTTGGCACACGAGATCGAGATGACCCGTCCGCGCTCGCCGATGCGCGATGCCTGGCAGCGCTTTCTGCGCAATAAGCTGGCGCTCGCCGGCCTGATCATCGTCGGCATCCTCGTCGTCACGGCCATCGGCGCACCGGTGCTTGCCCCGCGTGATCCAGCGACGGCTGTGCTGAGTGACAAGCGCGCGGAGCCATCGCGCGAGTATCTGCTCGGTGCCGACGAGCTCGGGCGCGATATTCTCAGCCGACTGATCTACGGCAGTCGGGTGGCGCTGATGGTCGCGGTGCTGGCGGTCGGGATCGCGACGGTCATCGGCGGCGCAATCGGGCTGGTTTCCGGCTTCCTCGGTGGCTGGGTCGATGAGGTGCTGATGCGCCTGATGGACATCCTGCTGGCGTTTCCGTACCTCCTGTTGGCGATAGCAGTCGTGGCCGCGCTCGGCACAGGTGTCTGGAAAACGACGATCGCGGTCGCGATCTGGGCGGTGCCGAACTTCGCCCGCGTGATTCGTGGGCAGGTGCTGACGATCAAGGAGCGTGACTACGTGCTGGCCGCCGAAGCGCTCGGCGCGCGGACGACACGGCAGCTCTTTGTCCACGTCGCGCCGAACACGATCGCGCCGGTCATCGTCTTCGCCTCGCTCTACATGGCGAACGCGATCCTGCTGGAAGCGGCGCTCTCGTTCCTCGGCCTGGGTGTGCAACCGCCGGACGCCAGCTGGGGGCTGATGGTTGCCAGCGGCCGTGATTTCCTGCGCATCGCGCCGCACGTCTCGACCATCCCCGGCGTCGCAATCATGATCACGGTGCTGGGCTTCAACCTGCTCGGTGACGGGCTGCGCGACGCAATCGACCCGCGTCTGAAGAATCGCTTCTGACGCGGGTCGGAGAGCTACAACAGCTTAGTCGCGGGCGATGCAGGTGTTCTTGAGCGTGCCGATGCCCTCGATCTCGACCTCGATCGTGTCGCCAGGCTTCATCGCGCCGACGCCCTCGGGCGTGCCGGTCATGATGACGTCGCCTGGTTCCAGGGTCATGACCTCGGAGATGAAGCTGACCAGGAACGCGGGATTGAAGATCATGTTCGTCGTGTGGTTGTCCTGACGGACTTCGCCGTTCAGCCGTGACTGGATCGCGACGTTACCTGGCTCCAGATCAGTCTCGATCCACGGGCCGAGCGGGCAGAACGTGTCGTGGCCCTTCGCGCGGATCCACTGGCCGTCCTTGCGCTGCTGATCGCGGTTCGAGACGTCGTTGCCGCAGGTGTAGCCCAGGACGTAGCTCAGCGCGTCGGCCTCGGTGACGCGCGACGCCTGCTTGCCGATGACGATGCAGAGCTCGGCCTCGTAGTCGATCCGGCCTTCGGCCGGCAACTGGATCTCGCCGTCCGGCGGCAGCAGGGCGCTGGTCGGCTTCATGAAGATGACCGGCTCGGTCGGGACCTCGCGCGTCGGGTCGTTCTCCGTCACGTGGGCGGCGTAGTTGAGGCCGATCGCGACGATCTTACCGGGCACGATCGGAATGTCGAGCGCGACATCGCCGACGCTGCCGACGCGGTCGCCCTTCGTCAGCGTACCGAACACGTCGCCACTGGCGGCGTAGACATCGTCGCCTTCAACGATCCCGACGGCGGTTGCGCCGTCCTTCTGATAGCGGGCAATCTTCATTGCAGTTCCCTCCCCATGTCAGTCAATCGAACTGCCGCTATCTTAGCCGCACTGACGGAGATTTCGCGCTATCCGGCATCGATCGTCAATCGAGCGACGAGTTCATGGTCGCCCCACGGCGCTGGACCCTGCTCGACGAAGCCGAGCGAGGCATAGAAGCGCTTTGCTGGCTGGTTGTGGCTGACATAGCCTACCCAGATCTCGTCGCAATCGGGCTTCTGCTGCAGGCGGGCGATGACCGCCTGCATCGCCGCACGCCCGTAGCCGCGGCCCTGATAGCGCTCGTCGATCATCAGTCGGTGGATCCAGTAGCGCGGCAGACGCGGGTCGCGTTCGTCCGAGTACATGACGAAGCCGACCATGTTGTCTTCGGCGTAGATCGCCAGTGGCAGCATCCAGGGATGCACGCGCGATTCGGCCAGAGAGACGACGTTCGGCTCGACATAACCGGCCTGATCTTCGCTGATCTTCAGCTGGATGCATTCTTCCCAGTTGTCAGTCGTGATCTCGCGCAGCGCCACGGTACTCATGCTCGGTGTCCTGTTCGTTGAAGAAGTCGAGCAGCAGGTCGTTGACGGCATCCGGCGCTTCCATGCTCGCCAGATGCGCGACTCCCGGGAGCGAGACAACCCGGCTGCCGGCAACGCGCTCGCCGATGAGCGTGGCGATGTCGCGCATCAGCGGTTGATCGAGCTCGCCGGAGATGACGAGCGTCGGAGCGCGAAGCTCGCCAAGGCGCTCGATTGCCGGCGGAGCGAGTGCGACCATCGAACCGGCGGGTTCGCCAGCGTCGTACACCTGCCGAGCCATGACTCGCGCGCGCTCGCGGACGTCCGCGTCCACCTCGTCGGGTTGGCGCGAGGGGCCGTCGACCCAGACGCGCAGGTCCACCTCGGCGGCAGCGTCGAGATTACCGGCCTCCACAGCCGCCTCGATGGCCTCCTCGGACGCATCCAGCTCTGCCGGCCACGGATAGCCACCCAGCGCCGGATTGATCAGCGCCAGCCGCTCGATCAGCGCCGGGTAGGCGAGCGCCATGTCAATCGCCACCCGGCCTCCGAACGAGCAGCCGACCAGACCCACCGAACCGAGATCCAGCTCGGCGATCAGGTGGGCCAGATCCTCGTGATGGGCGTAGTCCTCCGCGCCGCCCGTCGACTCGCCGAAGCCGCGCATGTCGTAGCGCACGACCGTGAAATGCGCAGCGAGCGCCGTCACCTGCGGATCCCACATACGCCTGTCGGCGATGCCGGCGTGGACCAGCACGACCGCCGGGCCGCTGCCGCTGACCTCGTAAGCCAGCTCAGCATGACCGACCTTGATGCGTCCAGCGTGGCTCGGGTCACTGTGGCTCACGGCACACCTCCAGGTGGTGGAAAACCTATTGCGCGGTCGCGCCGCCGTCGGCGACGACGGTGCTGCCGGTCATATAGGACGAGTCATCGGAGGCGAGGAAGAGCGCGACGCGGGCGATTTCGTCGGGTCGGCCGATGCGCTGCAGCGGCGTTTCGTCGACGATCATCTGCGCGTAGGCGGCGCTGTCCTCGTGCCCGTCGATTGAGCGACGCAGCATCGGCGTGTCGATCGGGCCGGGGCAGAGGACATTGACGCGGATGCCGTCCGGCGCGTGATCGAGCGCCATCGAGCGCGCCATGCCGATGAGCGCGGCCTTCGAGGCCGTGTAGGCCGCGTTGCGCTTTGAACCAACAAGCGCGAGCTCCGAGGCGGTGAAGATGATCGAGCCGCCATCGGTCATGTGCGGGATAGCGTGGCGGGCACAGAGGAACCCCCCGAAGAGGTTGACCTCGATTGTGCGACGGAAGTCGTCTTCGGGGATTTCGACGACGCTGCCGTGACCCGACACGCCCGCGTTGGCGAACAGGACATGTGTTCCGCCAAACTGCGCAGCAATGGCGTCGATGGCTTGCTGCACCTCGTCGGAGCGGGAGACATCGGCGGTCTGGCCGCATGCCTTGCTACCAGCGGCCTGAATCTCGTTGACGATGCGGTCGATCTCGTCAGCCTGCCGGTCGATGATGCCGACGCTCGCGCCCTCGGCGGCGAACAACCGCGCGCTCGCCGCGCCGATGCCGGACGCCCCGCCAGTAATGATCGCCACTTTGCCTGCCAGCCGTGCCATCGTGCCGCCTCCGCTTCATCACACTCGCTGTCTGGCGGCACGATAGCAGGTTGGCACGGTCGCGTCGCCCTCTGCCCGACGGCCACAGACCAGTGAGATACAGCCTCGGTCAGCGTGTCGGAAACGTGGAGGCAGGGCAGGTTGGCGGGTGGAGCCGCCGGGCAGAGAGCGACGCGAGACGGCCAGAGCGTCAGTGCTGCGGCACTGGCGGGCCGGGGATCAGACCGAGCTGAATCAGCATGTGGAAGCGATCCGGCACGCCCCAATGCTCGACGATCTTGCCGTCCTCAAAGCGGCAGGCGTCGAAGACGGTGATCGCAAACGACCTGTTGGTCGGTGCGCGACCCATGAACTCGCCGACGTTCGTGCCACGCGCCGTCATTCGCGCCCAAACGGTGTCATCAGCGACGGTAATGTCCTCGATCGTCAGCTGGAAGTCGGCCATCGTCGCTCGCAGCCAGAGGATGGTGTTCTTGAATTCGTCCCGGGTTGATGGCAGGTCGAACTGATGCTCGGTGAGCGTCGGATTGAAGCAGCCGTCGAGGGCCGCGACGTTGCCCTTGTTGAAGCCTTCGTCGATCACGATCCGGAACGTGTCGATCATCTGCTCAGCGGTCATGGTGGCTGTCCTTTCGGGTACTGGCGCTTGACTCGTGAGACGATAATGTTGAATTCACGCGCCTCGGGCCAGTGACACAACCCTGACAACGACGCTGACAACGCGGCGGATCAGTAGGGGATCGATGGATTCGAGCAGACCGTTCGGTGACCTCTTGCGTGCATACCGCAGTGCGGCCGGGCTGACTCAGGAGGAGCTTGCCGAGCGGAGTGGACTGAGCGTTGACGCGATCGGTCTGCTCGAGCGCGGCGCGCGCCGGTTGCCGCGCCGCGATACAGTGCGGCGTCTCGTCGCGGCGCTGGATCTGGGCGACGACGACGGCGCAGCGCTGACGCGTGCTGCTCGCGCACAGCCTCCCGCCGCATCCGGCAGGTCCAGCATGCTGCCGACACCCTCAACCAGCTTTATCGGACGTTCGCAGGACATTGACGAGATCAGTCGCCTGCTGCATGAGCCGAGTGTCAGGCTGCTGACGCTGACAGGCGCTGGC
>JBDHWD010000125.1:0-8009 GCA_039810005.1 Thermomicrobiales bacterium
CATGTCCCTACGAGCGTATCGGCGGCGGCTCGCCTGACAGATTCACTACGGTCGACTATTCAGCGTGACAGGGCTTGAGAGAAGTGTCGATAAGTCAGATCCAGAATGGTGTCTTGCTCTTACTCGCCGGCCGACATCTTCTCCATCTCCGCATGGTAGAAGTCACGGAGTTGCTCCCAGCCGTAGTCCATTGCGCGCTGGCCGGTGACGCGCTCGTGGGTAGAAGCGTCTGCGTTGGCTGCGAGCGTGCCGAGGCAGATCTGCCATCCGCCTGCGTAAGAGCTCGCAATGTTGCGGTCGTCAAACGTCTGGTGAAGCTCAAGGATGGAGCCATCGTCGGATGGCGTGATCGTCCATTTGAGAAGGTCGGTGCCCCAGTGGTGGACGAGCAGCCGGGGTGCATCGGCAGTGATGACCGTGGCGTTGATCGGCTCGTCACCTGGGTTCTCGCGGCACGTCGCCGGGCCGGGCAGCGTCAGTGGGCGATCCGGGACGACTGGCGACCAGCGCGCGAGCTGATCTGGCTCGGTGAGCATCTCCCAGATACGCTCCGGGGCTTGCCGGAACTGGCGGCGAATGACGAGTGTCCAGCGCTCGTCGCTGCGAGCAAGAGTCACGTCAAGCGGCACGTTGATCTCGGCGGCGATGACATTGTCGACTGTTGAGTTGGTCATTGGCTGTCCTCATCCAGTGCCTCAGCGAGCTTGTCGAAGCTCTCGGTCCAGCGCCGTATAAATGGCTTCACCCAGTCGAGCACGTCAGGCAGTGGCTCGTCGGACAAGCGATAGACCCGCCGCTTGCCGACGACCTCGACATCAACAACGCCTGCCTCGCGCAAAACGCGAAGATGCTTCGAGACAAGCGGCTGCGAAATGCCCAGCTCTTGCACCAGTGAGCCGACATCGCATTCGCTGACTTGCAGGCGGTCGAGGATTGCGCGCCGAGTTGGCTCGGCAATAACAGTGAAGCCATCCATGCTCAATAACATACCTCAGCAATCATATGAATGTCAAGGTATATAAATAGCGGCTGGCGTCGTTCGGCAGGTTGCGGCTATGTTCCAGTCTGTAGCCGCTCCTCGGCGATGCGCTGGGCGTCGGCGAGACTGGTGGTGCGGATGAGCGCCCGTGCGGCGTCGAGGCGCGCAGCGCCCATGCTGAGGTCGCGGGCACCGAGGCCGAGCAACAGCGGGATGAATGCTGGATCGCCAGCCATCTCGCCGCAGATGCCGGCGTATTTGCCGGCGGCGTTCGCCGTCGACAGCACCTGCTGCATCAGGCGCAGCACTGCGATGTTGTCAGCCGGGTACTTGCGCGCCAGCGAGGGATTCGTTCGATCGATCGCAAGCGTGTACTGAACGAGATCATTGGTGCCAATGCTGACGAAATCGACCTCGTCGATCAACACGTCGATGGCGACGGCAGCGCTGGGGATTTCGATCATGATGCCGAGTGGTGGTGACGGGTTATGCTCGACGCCCTCGGCAGCCAGCTCGGCGGCGGTTGTCGCAACGAATTCCCGCGCCTCGCGCACGTCGGCGACGTTGGCGACCATCGGGAACATGACCCAGATGTTGCCGACCGTCGCGGCACGCAGCAGCGCGCGCACCTGGCTACGGAACAGGTCAGGGTGCTCCAGGCAGAGTCGCAGTCCACGCACACCCAGGAACGGGTTCGCCTCCGTCTCGCCATGATCGGTGATCCCGGGGAGTGGCTTGTCGCCGCCAGCGTCGAGTGTGCGGATGATGACCGGATGATCGCCCATTGCTTCCGCTGCCTGCCGATAGGCGCGGAACTGTGTCTCCTCGTCGGGGAGACTCGGCTGGTTGACGAAGAGGAATTCAGTGCGGAAGAGGCCGATGCCAGTTGCGCCCTGAGCGAGTGCAATCTCGGCTTCGGCAGGCACGCCGATGTTGGCTTCGAGTGACACCAGCACGCCGTCAGTTGTCATCACCGGCTGATCGCGGTCGGCCGCTTGCTGTTGTCGGCGTTCGCGCTGCTCGGCGATGCGCGCTGCCGCTTCCGCCTGTTCGTCGTCCGAGGGGTCGAGAATCAGTGAGCCGCTGGAGCCATCCAGGATCGCCGATTGCCCGTTCTGCGCTATGGCGAGGAGCTCTGAGACACCGACGATCGTCGGCACGCCGAGGGCGCGCGCCAGGATCGCGACGTGAGCGGTCGGGCTGCCGCGCTCGGTGGCGATGCCGGCGAGGCTGGTCAGGTCCATTGTTGCGGTGTCGGAAGGGAAGATCTCCTCGGCGACGACGATAGCGTTGGCGGGCAGGGTGGTGTGCGATGCGTCGCCTCCACTCAGTGCGCTGAGGATCTGGTTGGCAACGTCGCGAACGTCGGCAGCGCGGGCGCGGAGATATTCATCGTCCAGCTCTTCGAACATCGCCACAATCGAGTCGCTGACCTCGTGCACTGCCGCGTCGGCGGCGGCGTTGCGCTCGCTGATAGCGCGCTCAATTTCGCCGACGAATGCCGGGTCGTCGAGGAACATCAGATGCGCGTCGAAGATCGCGGCTTCCGCTTCTCCGGCCTGGTCGGCTGCCGCAGCGCGGGTGGCTTCGATGCGCTCGCGGGTGGTGGCGACGGCTGCAGCGAAACGTTCCGCCTCGTGCGCCGGATCAATCGCGGCAGCAGTGTCGTGCGGCTGTCCTGCTACGCGACGATCGAAGACGACGATTGTGCCAGCGGCGATGCCGTCGGCCGCCGGCGTGCCGCTCAGGGCCTGCCTGCTCATGCAGTCTCCTCGTGAAAGTTGCTTTCGACCAGGTCGCGGAGCGCAGCGATTGCCGCTTCCTCATCCTCGCCCTCGGCCCGGATCAGCACCTCGTGATCGTGCTCGATGCCGAGCGTCATCAGGCTGAGGATGCTCTTGGCATCGGCATCCCGCTTCGGATTGCGCGTCAGGTTCGTGAGCCGGACCGCCGATTTGAATGATGCGGCAGTACGGACAAACAACGCCGCCGGTCGAGCGTGGAGACCGGCCGGATGGGTGATTGTCAGGCGAGCTTCCTGCATGGCGGAATCATCCTTGTGCTATGGCGATACCTTCTGTAGATCCCTGGCTCCCAGCGCGGCAGCCGCGACGGCCTCGAGGTCGTTGCCGATCGACGCTTCGACCGCCGCCACGACTGCGCCCTCTACGAGCGGGGCATCGCTGAGGATGACCCTGGACTTGAGCGCGTCGCCGGCCAGCTCGATGGCTGTCTCGGCGCTGAGGACGGCCGAGCCCAGGTCCATCAGGACGAGAATGCCGTCGCCAGCATCGGCGGCAGCAAGTGCCTCGCGGATGCCGTCCGGGTTTGTGCCGAGCTCGCCATCGGCTGTGCCGCCGACTGCACGAATGGCGACCATGCCGCCGGCCATCTGCTCGGCCATCTCGCGGACACCTTCGGCGAGCTGTCGGCTGTGGCTCACGATGACAATGCCAACCGGCATTGCGCCTCCTTATGGTGGTCGGGCCGGTGGCTAACCGGTACGATCGTTCACTGCGTCAGCGATGGCGCGGAGGAGATAGTAGGTGGATGTTGCGCCAGGGTCCTGATGGCCGATGCTGCGCTCCCCCAGATAGCTGGCGCGACCCTTAGTCGCCAGCATCGGGATTGTCGCTTCCATACCGATACGAGCAGCCTCGACAGCCTGATCGAGTGCGGCGCGTGGGGCGGTACCATCCGCGGCCGCTGCCTTCAGCGTGTCGACAACCGGCGAGAGCGCATCGACCATCGTCTTTTCATTCGTTGTGGCTTTGCCGCGCGCCTGGACTCCCTCAAGTGCCGCTGCCATGACAGCGGCGAGCTTCTCGGTATCGATTTCGTTGGAATCGCCGAGCGCCGTCGACGCTCGCAGGAAGGCCGTGCCATAGAGCGGCCCGGCGGCCCCGCCGACCGTTGAGATCAGTGTCATCGCGACGGTCTTTGTGACCGACGTCAGCGACTGATCCTCCAGATCGCGAACCTTCGCTAGCGCGGCTGTGAAGCCGCGGTTCATGTTCGTACCGTGGTCGCCGTCGCCGATGTCTGAATCAAGCTGCGTGAGCTCGGCAGCGTGTTCGGCCATGGTCGCCTGGATGCGCTCGACGATCGCGAGTCCCAGTCCTTCGGTATTGCCCATCAAGCCTCCTCATTCGTCGCGGGAATTGGCTATCAGACGCCCCAGCGCAATCCGGCTGTCAGGACCGGAGCATCCCACAGATCGATCAAGTCGTCGTTGACGCGCAGCAGGGTGATGGACGTGCCGGCCATTTCCAGCGAGGTGATGTAGTTGCCGACGAGCGAGCGGGCGATCGTGATGCCCTGACCACGCAGGATCTGATCGAGACGGCGATAGACGATGTAGAGCTCCATCAGCGGCGTGCCGCCCATGCCATTGACGAACGCCAGCACGCGGTCACCGGTCTTCAGCCCGAGATCCTCGACAATCGGCTTTGTCAGCATATCGACGATCTCGTCGGCCGGAGCGATCGGCATGCGGTGCCGACCCGGCTCGCCGTGGATGCCGATGCCGATCTCCATCTCATCCTCGGCGAGATCGAATGTCGGCTTGCCTGCCGCCGGGACGGTGCAGGAGGTCAGGGCCATGCCCATCGTGCGCACGTTGTCATTGACCGTTGTGCACATTGCGGTGACCTCGTCGAGGCTGGCCTTGCGCTCGGCAAGCGCGCCAGTAATCTTCTCGGCCAGCACGGTCCCGCCAACGCCGCGGCGCCCAGCCGTGTAGAGGCTGTCCTGGACGGCGACGTCGTCGTTGATCACGACGCTGCGCACCTCAATGCCCTCGGCCTGCGCCAGCTCGGCAGCCAGCTCAAAGTTCATCACGTCGCCGGTGTAGTTCTTGACGATATGGAGCACGCCTGCGCCGCCATCGACCGCCTTCGTCGCCGCGAGCATCTGGTCCGGCACTGGCGAGGTAAACACTTCACCCGGGCAGGCGGCGTCGAGCATGCCCATGCCAACGAAGCCGCCATGGAGCGGCTCGTGGCCGCTGCCGCCCCCGGAGACGACACCGACCTTGCCGGAGATCGGCGCATCGGCACGCACAATGACCTTCAGATCGGTATCGACGCGTAGCAGATTTGGGTGAGCGGCTGCGACACCCTCAAGCGATTCACGGACGACGTCGTCAACCTGGTTGATGAGCTTCTTCACGGCTGCTCTCCATCCGTCTCTGCGGTGGCCCTGCCGTCGGTCGCATCTGCCCGCAGTGGGCCAACCGTGCTGAGGTGTTGTGTCGGGAAACCTCGGCCCGACACTACGTATCATGAGCGATTCGCGCCAATTACGCTAGTGGTTTGGCGAGAAGAGGCATGTCTTGCATCGTCTGGAGGGCAATTCGCTATGGCCAGACGCTGGGTTTGTGTTGACAAGGGCCGTTTATTGGACTATCAGTAGCGTAATCCCTTCGTACGGACGGGCCGCTCGCGCGCACAGCAGGGACAGCGAGCCGGCTCTCCGCATCAGCGTCTGCCGGTAGCGGCCGACAGTCGAGTGGTGGCCATCATCCACCAGACCAGCGTCTGTGCGCATGCTCCGGGAGTCTGCCAGGCGGCCACTCGATTCGACCGATTGAGACGAGGCAGAAACATATCGAAAGGAGGGCATGATCCGCAGACTCCACGCCTGCGCAGTGCAGGCTCCGGTGACTGGCTCCGGTTCGAGCCTGCAGGCTCGATCAGCGCCGGCTGGCGACAGACACGCTCGCGATGCGAGTTGGGAGCAATGGGAGTACGTGGATGCGTCGAGATACAGTTGCTGCCAAACTATGGGCAGAGTTCGTTGGCACAGCGCTCCTCATCATCCTCGGTGACGGCGTCGTTGCCAATACCGTGTTTGCTTCTCGATTGGGCGTAGCGCCCGACAATCCGTGGGCCGGCTACAACTGGAACACGATCACCCTCGGCTGGGCATTCGCCGTCGTCATGGCGGTCTACGTCGCAGGTGGTATCACCGGTGCACACATCAACCCGGCCGTGACCGCCGCTGCTATGGCGCGCGGCACGCTGGATATGGTTACCGGTGTGCTGTACATGGTGGTCCAGGTTGCTGGCGGTTTTGTCGGTGCGTTCCTCGTCTGGGTGACCTACAAAGGCGACTTCGACGGCCAGGGCTGGAAGAACGTCTTCTATACCGGCCCGAGTACGCATTACGACGGGGCGACGTTCAACCAGTATTTCGCTGAGTTTATCGGTACGTTCATGCTGGTCCTGCTGATCTACGCGATCGTCGACAACATCCGCAATGTCGGACCAGGTGCGAACCTCTGGCCGTTCATGGTCGGTATGGCCGTGCTGGCGATTGGTCTCTCACTCGGCGGCCCGACAGGCTACGCAATCAACCCCGCCCGTGACTTCGGGCCGCGCCTCTTCTCCGGCATCTTCCTGTCAGGAGATGACACGGCCTTCAAGGATTCGTATTTCCTCGTCCCGATCATCGGGCCATTACTCGGCGGTATTGCGGGTGCGTTCTTCTATGACTTCCTGGTGAAGCCGATGCTTCCACTCCCGAAGGAAGAGGAGCCGGAGCCTCGCGGCGCAGATGTTGCGCACGAGCCAGCAGGCGACTAGCACCTGCCGGAGCGGTCGCGTGGTCGCGGCCGCTCCAACCTCACCGTCCCGACAGGCGGCAAACACGCCAAGCAAGAGTCGGACAGCGTCGTCCGGCGCGTCAGTCGAGGGAGGGACTCCATGTCAGACAGAAAATACGTAGCGGCGATCGATCAGGGGACGACGAGTACCCGCTGCATGATCTTCGATCACTCCGGTAATGTCATTTCCGTTGAACAAAAGGAGCATGAGCAGGTCTTCCCACGTCCGGGATGGGTTGAGCACCGGCCCGGCGAGATCTGGCAGCGCACGCAGGAGGTTATCCAGGGCGCGCTATCCAAGAGCCTCGTCCGCAGGGACGACATCGTTGCGGTCGGCATCACCAACCAGCGTGAAACGACGGTCGTCTGGGACAAGCGCACAGGCGAGCCGCTCTACAACGCGATCGTCTGGCAGGACACGCGGACCGACCAGATCGTCAATGAGCTGGCCAAAGATGGCGGACAGGACCGCTTCCGCGACAAGTGCGGTCTGCCGCTGGCGACCTACTTCTCCGGCCCGAAGGTCCGCTGGATCCTCGACAACGTCTCCGGCGCCCGCGAGGCGGCCGAGGCTGGCAACGCGATCTTCGGCAACATCGACAGCTTCCTGACCTGGTGGCTAACGGGTGGGCCGGACGGTGGTATTCATATCACCGATGTCACCAACGCTTCGCGCACGATGCTGATGAATCTCGAGACGCTCGACTGGGACGATGAGCTGCTCGATGCGATCGGCGTCCCGCGCCAGATGCTGCCGGAGATCCGCTCCTGCAGTGAGGTGTACGGAGATGTGAAGGGCGGCGTCCTGGATGGCACGCCGGTCGCCGGCATCCTGGGTGACCAGCAGGCGGCGACGATGGGCCAGGTCTGCTTTGGTGTCGGCGAGGCGAAGAACACGTACGGTACCGGCAACTTCATGATCTACAACACCGGCGCTGATCTCGTGCCGTCGAAGAGCGGCCTGCTGACGACCGTGTGCTACAAGCTCGGCGACCAGCCGGCCGTCTACGCGTTGGAGGGCTCGATCGCCGTCACCGGCTCGCTCGTCCAGTGGCTGCGCGACAATCTCGGGCTGATCAAGAGCGCGCCCGAGATCGAGGACATGGCCAAGACGGTCGAGGACAACGGCGGCATCTACTTCGTTCCGGCCTTCTCCGGCCTGTTCGCCCCCTACTGGCGCAGCGACGCGCGCGGCGCGATCGTCGGCATGACCCGCTACGTCAACAAGGGCCATCTGGCTCGCGCGACCCTCGAGGCGACCGCCTACCAGACCCGCGAGGTTGCCGACGCGATGGAGAAGGACTCTGGCTCGCATCTCGCCGAGCTGAAGGTCGACGGTGGCATGGTCTACAACGACCTGCTGATGCAGTTCCAGTCGGACATCCTCGGCGTGCCGGTGGTGCGGCCGAAGGTGGCCGAGACGAC
>JBDHWD010000126.1:0-7940 GCA_039810005.1 Thermomicrobiales bacterium
CCATTGCCACCAGCACGACCGCTGCGGCCGCTACTGAGGACTCGACGGACGAGCCAACTGAGGAGCCGACCGAGGCGGTCGAAGAACCCGCCACCGAAGCACCCGAGGAGCCGACCAGCACGAGCCCGGCCGCTGAAGCAACCGTCCCGTTGAGTCCGCCAACGGCGACCGTCGCCGGTTCGGCCGACATGCTCACGCTGTCGATCTATTTCATGCGCGACGAGAAGGTCGCGCTGGCCCATCGGACTGTCCCGCACACGCTGCAGGTCGCCGGAGCGGCGATGCAGGAGCTGCTGACCGGCCCGTCCGCTGAGGAGCAGGCCGCCGGCATGACGACCTCGATACCGGACGGCACCCGCCTGCTCGGCATCACGATCAGTGATGACAACATCGCGACAGTCGATCTGTCGGGCGAATTCGAGTCCGGCGGCGGCAGCCTGTCGATGACGGCGCGTCTGGCGCAGGTCACCTATACGCTGACGCAGTTCCCAACCATTGAGTCGGTGGTGTTCTCACTCGATGGCGAGCCGGTCGACGTCTTCGGTGGTGAAGGGATCGTCCTCGATCATCCGGCTGCCCGCGCCGATTTCGAGAACCTGACACCGGCCATCTTCGTTGACACCGTCGCGATCGGCGATCGCATCACCAGCCCGCTACGGCTCGCCGGAACAGCCAACACCTTCGAAGCGGCATTCCAGATTCAGGTGCGCGCTGCTGATGGGACAGTCGTTGTCGATCAGGCTGCGATGGCAACATCCGGCACCGGCACGCGCGGCACGTTCGACATCTCGGTACCGTTCGATCTTCCACCCGGACCAGCCACGGTCGTCGTGCTGGAGTACTCAGCGAAGGATGGTTCACCGATCAATGTCGTTGAGATTCCAGTGATCGTCGCCGAATAGTCAGATATCCTCTTCGGGGCGGCGCGCCAGGACAAACAGGTGCGCGCCGCCGCCGAAGCCCTCGTTTTCGACGATCAGCTCCTCGCGGACGATCTCCAGGCCGGCGCTCTCCACCAGCCGCAGATTGGCCTCGCGCCCGTAGTGGCTCCAGTACATCGCGACACCGGTGCCCAGGTAGTCGTCGTCCACATCGTCCTGCAGATCAGACGCACCCATGGTCACCAGCAGCAGCGCGGCTGGCTGGAGGATGCGCCGCATCTCGGCCAGCACGGTGGCGTGATCCTCGCGCGGCACATGGATCAGCGCGTAGGTCGAGACGATAGCGGCGAAGGTGGCATCGATAAACGGCAGCGCCCGAAGATCGGCAGCGGCGAAGCCGGCATCCGGCACGTTGGCGGTCGCCAGCCGCAATTGCGCGGTCGTGAGATCGATACCGCTGACGACGAATCGCTCGGCCAGCAGCGCGGAGATCGGCCAGCCCGCCCCACAGCCGGCGTCCAGCACGCGCCCGCCCGGCGTGATCTGCTCGCTGAGATCCCAGACGAGCCGGATATCCGGATCATCGGCCCTGCGTGAACGCAGATACTCCTCGGCGATACGATCGTATCCCCGGCGCACAATCTCGACTGGTTCGGTCAATGCCGCCTGCACAGGGCTGCGTCGCCAGATCCGCAGTGCGCAGCGCCAGCGATGACATCAATCAAGGTGTCGATCTCGAACGGCTTGGGGAGGTAGGGGATGCCACGGGCGACGAGATCGGCGGCGTGCTCGCGCAGGAACCCGTCATCCGCTGTGCAGACAACGAGCGGGATGCCAGTCGTCTGCGGATCGTCGCAGAGCTGCACGATCGCCTGCCAGCCACGCTCACGCCAGCCGATGCAGACATCCAGCAGCACAACTGCAGGTCGGATAGTGGAGATCTGCCCGACCGCCATCTCGGGATCATCAAACACGAGACTATCGAAGCCGGCGAACTCCAACACATCAGTAATCAGGCCGGCCAGCGTTTGATCGTCGTCAACGACCACAACCAGGGAGGGATCAGCCATCGGATGCCTACCTTCGGCTGGTCAACGCGCCTGGAACCTTCGACTGGTCCCGATACGTTGGATCATAATTCTCTATATAGCGGATTCGTGGCTGTTCCGCAATGTCACAGCCCTGATGTTGCAGATCAGACGCGCTCGCCTGCAGCTGTGCGCGAGCGCTGATAATGTCGGCGCGCCTTGGCGCGGTTGCCGCACGACTCCATGCTGCACCAGCGTCGGCTGCGGTTGCGGCTGGTGTCGATGAACAGCCAGCCGCAGGGGTGGCCAGCGCATTCACGGACGCGGTCGAGCGTCGGGGAGGCGAGCAGCTCGGCCGCCGAGAGCGCAATCGCCATCAGGGGGGTATCGAGCCCGCCCGGCAGCCAGGTCCACGAGAAGCCTTCCGTTCCGCGCTCCAGCGCGCGGAACGGAAGGGCGATCGCAAGCTCAGTGTTCAGCGTCATCAGGTCGGCAGGGTTGATCTCGTCACCGGCAGCGAGCCGCGAGAACAGCTGATAGATCGCCTCGCGCAGCGCAACCGCGCGGCGCATGACCTCGACGGTGGTCGCTGGATCGGTTGTGGCGAGCGGCTGAAGGCGGGCTGCCTCAGCGGCCTCGACGACACTGGCCTCTATCGCCCAGGCGAGAAGATCGTCGTAGCTTGCCAGCATCTCGCCCGGCGTCTCGCTGGCGTGCCAGTCGGCCGTATTCGAGAAATCGAGGCACAGCGCTCCGCCGACGAACGCGAACCGCTGCGCTGCTGCCGAATCTTCATCCGCCATCTGCGACACCCTGACTACTGCCGGGCGACGACGGTCAGCCGCCCGGCAGTATTGTCTTAGATTCCAGCGCGCTCGCGCCAGGCCAGGATGTCCTGCGTATGCTCGGCGTAGTGGCCGAACGTGTTGCCCTTGATTTCCTCCGGCGACACATCCGGGATCCGGGTGAGCAGCGCAACGAGTTGCTCGTGCGTTCTCTCCATCTCGGCGATGGCGTCGCTCAGTGGCTGGTTTTGTCGCAGGGCGTGCTGCTCCTGATTAAGGGCTTCGAAGTCGACCTCGCCGTCGTCGACCTCCTGCGGCGCATCACTGATCTGGTTCTCCAGGCGCTCGACGGTGCAGCTGTCCCAGAAAGCGATGTGGCCGAGGAGATCCTTGACCGACCAATCGCCAGCCGCCCCGCGTTCGGTCATGCGCTCTTCTGGAATCCCGTCCAGCGCGTCCATCAGGGCTTGCCAGCCCGAAGCAACCGTCTCGCTTGCTGTCTGTGTCACAGTGTCCCTCTTCCAGTGCGGTATATCTAACTCCTGTATACGCTTATAGCAGGTTATAGATGATCACGATACTGGTCGGAAGGTCAGGTCAACTGGCCCCAGACGATGCCGATCAGCCCGCCACCGAGCACGAGCCAGGCGGAGTTGACCCGAAAGCGGATGAGCAGCACAGCAGCCACCCCCGCCAGCACGACCGTCATGACGTCGACGAGTGCCGCACCGGCCAGCTCGATCAGCACGGCCGCCATCAGGCCCAGCGCCGCGACGTTGACGCCGTCCAGGGCAGCGGCAGTCCAAGGCGATCGGCGGATGTGGGGCAGGATCGGGATCGACAGCGCGACGAAGAAGAAGGCCGGGATGAAGATGCCGAGCGTCGCCAGCACCGCGCCGGGAAAGCCACCGACGACGTAGCCGACGAATGTCGCGGTCGTGAAGACCGGCCCCGGTGTGAACTGACCGACTGCGACAGCGTCGAGGAGCTGCTGCTCGGTCAGCCAGCCGAGGCGATTCACAAAGTCGTTTCGCAGGAAGGCGAGCAGGACGTAGCCGGAGCCGTAGAGGACCGAGCCGATCTTCAGAAACGTGAGGAACAGCCGCGTTCCGCTGTACTCAACGAGCGCCGCGCCACTGACCGCGCCGAGCATGGCGAAGATGACGGGTGTCGGCGCGATCGACAGTGTGCCGGTGCGGCGCTCCCTCAGCCTCCGCCAGTTGCGCACGAGCGTGACGAGGAGCGCGCCGCCAAACATCAGCGCGATCTCGTTGCCGCCGAGCAGATAGAGTCCCAGAACGCCGGCGGCGACGGCAGTCAGCAACGGCCCACGCAGCGCCGCGCGTCCCAGGCCCCACAGCGCCTGCGCCACGACGGCGATCACAACCGGCTTGATCCCGTAGAGCAGCCACTCGCCGGTCGTCGTTGTGCCGTACTCGACGTACAGCCAGGCGAACAGTAGCACCAGCGTGGCAGCCGGCAGGATGAAGAGCGACCCGCCGACGACCAGCCCGCGCCAACCGGCGCGCTGGTAGCTGGAGTGGATGACCAGCTCGGTCGAGTTCGGGCCGGGAATCAGATTCGCTGCGCCCATCAGGTCGAGGAAGTGCTGGTCGGTCAGCCACTTGCGCCGGACGACGACCTCGTCGCGCAGCATTGCTGTGTGAGCCGCCGGTCCGCCGAACGCGGTCCATCCTAGCCGGAACATCAGCAGCGCGACCTCACGCAGCCCGCCCGGCGCGTTCAGTGGTGAATCTTCGGCTTCCGCATTCGTCGACATGTTGTGACCGCCCTCCATCAGTCGCGCACTATGGTGACGGCAAGCGACTTCGTCAAGCATTTTCAATCAACGCCTACGATCCACGACACTACGCACGACATAACGACGATTCCTGCCGGATACGGGCCAATCCTGTCCGTTTGGACGACGGCTTGAGCGGCAGGGTGGACGGTGTGCTAACGGATGACGCGGCCTATGCTGGGCTCAAAACGAGGGACGCCTCCATCACTGCGCCCCGTACCTCCAGGGAGGCAGCATGCCGCTCTCAACCGACCGGACGTCGCGAAACATCCTGACCACTTCGGCAGACCATCTCTTCTCGTGGGCACGGCGCTCCAGTCTCTGGTGGCTGCAATTTGGCCTCGCCTGTTGCGGCATCGAGATGATCTCAGCGCAGATGCCGCGCTTCGACATGGGTGAGCGCTTCGGGATGCTCTATCGCGCATCGCCGCGTCAGGCCGACCTGATGATCGTTGCCGGAACGGTCACGAAGAAGATGGCCCCGACCGTTCGGACGCTCTACGATCAGATGGGCGACCCGAAGTGGGTCGTTTCGATGGGTTCCTGCGCAAACGTCGGCGGGCCATTTGATACCTATGCCGTCGTGCAGGGTGTCGATCAGATTGTGCCGGTCGATGTCTACATCCCCGGCTGTCCTCCATTGCCGGAGGACCTGATGCAGGGCGTGCTGGAGCTGCAGAACCGCATCATTGCCTACACCACGATCGCCCAGACTCGTGGCCAGGACGTAGCCAATGAGTTTCGCGCCGAAAACCGCAGCGCCGCTCGCGAACGCATCGTCGGCACTGACGCGCTCGTGGCCTAGCGCACGTCGCCCAGCAGGCTGCACCCCTTCCCGCGCATGCCGATGAGGTCGGGAAGGGGTGCCACCCCGGTAACATTACGTATGCCGGGAATCTCCACCATGAAAACGCATTGCGTAATGCCCCGGATGTGCCCCGCGCGGTGAGCTCCTATTGTCTTGATACCACCATGAGCTGTGGTGGAGGCAGAAAGGAGCCATCCCGTGATCAACCCAGCCGAGCTCGACACTCGCCTTCTCAGCCACACCGCTCGCGTTGACGCCGCGGATCGATTTGGCGCGCTGCTCCCACCGGTCAGCCGTCGTACCCACAACGGATTGGGCGGCTTTGTGCTGCGGCTCCATCGCCTCACCGACTGGATTGGGCGCGAACATGTCGGTCAGTCCAGGAATGGCGGCGTCGCCGCCTGAGCCCGACCGCAGCAGCGTACCGAAGGCTGATCGCCTGACCACTTCGTGATCGGGCCGAAACGGAGCATCCCGATGTCCGTCACAGATCCCACCTCCGCTGAGACGCTTGCCGAACGGGCAGAGTGGATTCGCGCGTCCTATCCGGAGCTGTACACGTTTCTCGCTGACTGGCAGCGCGCGATGCGCCGCTTGTTGACCGGCAACCCCGACCCGGCCGACCCGCAGCTTCCGGCGCCGGCAGATTCCGTCAACGACACGATTCGCAGGCATCGTCGCGGAATTACTGGCATCACCACCGTTCTGGCGGGTTTGGCAACGGGTGGGGGACAACGATGAAACGTGACGACGCGCTGACCTTCGTCCTGGCGACTGGCGCGTTTACGACCATGCTGCACGGCTCGATGCTGAGCCCGCTGCTAAAGGACATCTCGGCCGATTTCAACGTCAGCGACGCCAGCGTCGGCCAGCTGGCGACGCTCTACTCAGCCCTGGCGGCGGTCATTGCGTTCGCCGTCGTCCCATTGATGGACCGCTACTCGCGCCGCGCCATGCTGCGCTTCGAGTGCGGCATGCTGCTCGTCGGGACTCTGCTCTCGGCACTGGCCCCGAGCTATATCTGGCTCACCATCGGCCGCGGGCTGGATGGGATTGGCGGGGCATTCATTTTCGGCGTCTGTATGGCAGCTGCAGGCGACCTGTTCGCGAACCCGGTCGAGCGCAACCGCCGGATCGGCATCATCGCCAGCGCCGCGAGCGTCGCGATCATCGCCGGCCAGCCGCTGCTGACGCAGATCTCGGCCTATTTTGGCTGGCGCTGGGCGGTGGCCGCCACGCTGGTTCCGCCACTCGTGGCGTTGCTCGGCACGCGCTGGCTGCCCTCCGATGCGCTGCAGCACGACGAGGGTAGCTTGTGGAGTGCCTACCGGGCGCGCTACCGCCAGGTGATGACCAACCGTGAGACAGTCTGGCTGCTGGTGGTCTTCATCGGCATGCTGTCGGTCTGGTCGGCCTTCTCGGTCTATCTCGGCGCGTATCTGGAGACGGAGCTGAGCGCCAGCGCGAATGCGACCAGCCTGATCTTCCTCGTCAGCGGTATCTGCTTCACTACCGGAAGCCTGTTCGTGCCGCGGGTGATCGAGCGGGTGCCGAAGCGCCGGGTCCACGCCACGTTCGCGACACTGATGGGTGTCAATCTGCTCGGGGCGGGCATCGTCTACACGAACATCCCGACGATGGCGCTGTTCGTTGGCATCACGGCACTGCTCGGCGTCAGCCTCTACCTGATCACCGGTATCCTCCTGCTCGACTCGCTGCCCGAAGCGCGCGGCGCGGTTATGGCGCTGCAGGCGGCCGGCACCGAAGTCGGCCTGGCCATCGGCGCTGCCTGGGGTGGCGCGGCACTGGTCGTCAGCAACGACAACTACGTCGCCGTCTACCAGAGTCTGGCGATCCTGATCCCGCTTGTCATCATCTGCCTGCTGATGAGCGCGCGATCTGCCCGGCCGCAGCCGACGACCGCAGACGGCGAACTGGCAATCAATCCGAGCGCGTAGTGGGCGTTGCGACGCTCGACAGGTGCGGGCCAGAGGACGACTCTGACCCGCGCTCACCGCACCCTGCTAGCTGGCGCGGATGCGGGACATCGTCGCGACCGGGACGTACGACCAGCCGGCCTCAAGGATCGTCTGGACGATCGGGTCCTTCATCTCGGAGACGTCGAAGCGATAGCTATAGGCCTTGCCGAAGTCGAGCGGGTCGATGCTGGTGAAGGCGTAGCCGGTGCCGAAGGACTTCGAGCCCAATGTCCGTCCCTGGAACTTCTCGACCGAGAGCGACAGCTGCGGCACGCCGGCCTGCCACTCGACGTCCATCGATTCTTCGAGTGCGCGGACTTCGTGCTTGCGCTCGTCGAGCGTCAGGTAGATGGTGTGTGTCTTCTTGATTCCGGCCTTGCCGAAGATCTCGTACCAGTTGGCATCGACGATCTTCCAGCTCGCCTCAAGCTCACTGATGTCGCCAGGCCTGATCGCGAACGGCAGTTGCTCATGGTTCAGCGCCAGCAGCCGGTCGCGCAGTTCCGGCTCGGTGATAACGAACGCGTCCTCGTCTGGACGCTTGACCCCCTTGAAGAAATCCATGATTCCCACGCGTCGGACCTCCGTATTCCAGCATTGGAACATCGCGGCGAGGCACGTCCCGCGCCGCATCGCCAGTGTCTCCGACTTCTGCGCG
>JBDHWD010000127.1:0-7777 GCA_039810005.1 Thermomicrobiales bacterium
GCCATCATCGAAGCTGCCTGCGACGCATGGCGAAAACTCCTCGCCCAGCCGCACACCATCACCTCAATCGGAATGCGCACCTGGGCGCATGAGGGTCAATTGTAAGGGCCGTTGGTATAACGTGCAGGGCGTTTTCGCTAATGCGCCCTTTGGCTTCGGCGATCGCCGCGACCAAGCGCCCGCACTCACCGGTCTGCTGCGCGATCTGCATTTCTAGGGACGATAGCCGCTCGAGCGACACCAACTTTCGATCATAGAGATCTCGAACCGCTACTAGATCGCGCTTTAGTACGGCCAGAGCGTCATCGGCGGCGCGTCTTTGCGCATCCAGGCCGGCTATCTGTTGCAGATACTGCTCGCTGCGCGATTTGACGGCCGCGATCTTGCTCGCCAGAGACCTGGTGCGGCTATCGAATAGGGCGCGTTCGCCGGCAAGAAGGAGGGCGAGATCGCGTTCGCTTGCCCGATCGAGCAGCGATTTGGGGAGCGATATGGCAGGGGAACCGGCCAATTCGGCCTCAAGCCGCGCGATGCGGATACGGGTGCGGTCGAGGTGGTCGGCGACGATTCCTAGGTTGGCACGCATCTGTGCGTCATCGAGGCGCATCACGAGGTCGCCAGCGGCGATCCTGTCACCGTTTTTAACCAGTATCTCCCCGACGGACCCGCCGACCTGATGCTGGACGGCTTTGACGCTGGATTCGACGACGACCGTTCCGCCTGCGATGACCGCTCCGTCGAGTGATATCGTCGCAATCCAGCCTCCGAGGCCAAATACGAGCGCAACGGTGGTCGCAACACCGAGCAGCATGTTGCCGCGAATGCCATCGTGATACTCGCCGCGCGGCACCGGGACGACCCGGCGGCCAGCGATTTCAGCGGCAGCTGCATCCGTCATCGTGTCCCCTTTCGCGTAACGGCCGGTTCGGCGAGAGATGCGATCATGGCTTGTCCTGACGGCGTTCGGGAAGCGGAACCACGGTCTGCGGCCGCTGCTCGGTGGGCTCCGGCCGCTGGGCGCTCCGCGTAACCCGCTGAAGGACTTCGTCGCGCGGTCCAAAGGCCTGCACCGTGGCGTTTGCCAGAAAGAGCAACTGGTCGATGTTGGCGAACGCCGAGGACCGGTGAGCGACGACGACTACGATACCCCCTCGATCGCGAACCTTGCGGACAGCGGCGGTGAGAGCAGCGTCGCCGTCCGCGTCGAGATTGGAGTTCGGCTCGTCGAGGACGACTAGGAAGGGGTCGCCGTAAAGCGCGCGCGCCAGCCCCACGAGTTGCCGCTGGCCGGCCGATAGCACTGCGCCACTCTCGCCGAGACGTGTCTGGAAGCCTTCCGGCAGGCGCAGAATCAGTTGCTTTACTCCGGCGGCTTCCGCGGCTGCCAGGATCACTTCCGGTCCTGCGTCCGGATCGAAACGGGCGATATTCTCGGCTACGGTGCCGTCGAACAACTCGATGTCCTGCGGCAGGTATCCGATGTCGCGGCCAAGTGCGGCCTCGTCCCACTGGTCGATCGAAGCGTCGTCGAACCGAACCCTGCCGCGCAGCGGAACCCACGCTCCGACAAGTGCGCGCACCAGTGTCGACTTCCCCGATCCGCTCGGGCCGATGATGCCGAGGCCGTTACCGGCCACGAGCGAGAAGCTCACATCGTGCAGGATGGGCCGCTGCTGGCCCGGGGCGGCGATCGCTAGATCCTCGACCGACAACCTGTGGCGCGGGCGCGGCAGGACGAGCCGCGTCTGCCGAGGCGGTACGGCGCGAAGGAGCCTCGTCAGGCGGGCATAGCTCTGGCGCGCGCCGGCGAAGCTTCGCCAATTGGCGATGGCGACATCGATCGGCTGCAGGGCGCGGGTCAGCATGATCGAGGAGGCGATGATGACGCCCGCCGAGGCTTCGCCGCCGATGACAAGAAAGGCGCCTAGGCCCAGCATCAACAACTGAAGGATTAGCCGCCAGGTGCGCGACGCCGCGCCTGTTGCACCAACGACGTCGGCAACCCGTCGCTGGTCGCGGAGGAAACGTTCCGACGTGCTGCTCCACATCGCCGACATCCTGTCGCCCAAACCCATGGCGCAAACTGCCTCGGCATTGCGCCGGGCAGCGTCGGCCTGGATCCTGCGGGTGATCATCGTCTCGCTGGCACGTCGCGTCGGCGCGCGCGCCAGGAGCTCCGCGAGCATGGTAAGGATCACGCTCGCCAGCGCACCGAAAAGCGCCAGCAGTCCCAGAAGGGGATGCAGCAGATAGATGACGAGCAGGTAGACTGGGAGCCATGGCAGGTCGAAAAGGGCACTCGGGCCGGAACCCGAAATGAAGGCGCGGATCTGGTCGAGGTCGGCGATGGGCTGCTGCCTATTGCCGTCCTGTCCGGCGCGGATCGGCAGCGATATTGCGGTGCAGAACACCCGGCGCTGGAGCGCCCGGTCGATGCGGTTGCCAATGCGGACGAGAAGCCGCAATCGCACGAGATCGAGCAATCCGTAGATGAGGTAGAGTCCGAACATGGCAACGGTCAGAACCGCAAGCGTGGGGACCGAGTAGGAGACCAGCACCCGGTCGTATATCTGCAGCATGTAGACGGAGCCGGTCAGGCCGAGGACATTGATGACGGCCGAGAACAGCGCAACACCGACCAGGGCTCCCGCATTCTGGCTGAGCACGTTGCCTATCTCGGACGATGTCGAACCGCTACTGCTTGAATTGCTGCCTTCCACTTCCGCTGTCCTGAGCCATCTATTCTGTAGAGTGCATACGATGAAGTACCAGTAGAAGAGCTTTGGAACGCAGTATCGGAGTTATGCTACATCGCGAGCCGCGTTGCAGCGCGAAAACCTCTCCATGGATCCCACCTTTATGGCGAGCCTCCGTCTAGGCGCGATCAAACCCCGTGCGAACCAGCCGCCTATTCACGCTACGACGAAATCGGCGTTTGTGAGCGCGAGCCCTATCCCGAGCGATGCGAACTGAACGGCCGCCGACCCGTCGAGTCCGTCGGTGTCGTAGGAGAGCGCACCAGTCGTTGCGTCGTAGACAATGCGCTGGTCCGCCGTCGTCGCCGCGGTCCCGATCGTGAACGCGGCCGCGGCGAGCGCGCCGAGCGGACCGATTGTGGCGAAGATCGCGTCGTCGAGACGGATCGTGTCGTCGACGACCGAAAAGCCGCTGATCGTGTCGACATTGGTCGTGGCGTTCAGCGCCGTGTCGAAAACGAAGAAGTCGTTGCCCGTTCCGCCGATCAGCGTGTCGTTGCCGAGCCCACCGTTCAGCGTGTCGCTCCCGGCGCGGCCGTCGAGCGTGTCGTTCCCGCCCATTCCGAAGAGCGTGTCGTTGCCCGAGGCGCTGCCGGACAGGCCGCCGTCCAGGACGTTGTCCTGGTCGTTGCCGGTGATCTCATTGTCGTGGCCGTTGCCCGTGCCGTTGACGGCGGCCGAGCCGGTCAGGGTCAGCTTCTCGATGTACTGCCCGGCGAGCGAGAAGCTCACCGAGGAGAAGACCGTGTCGATGCCGGTCTCGTTCTTCTCGATGACCTTGTCGCCGGCGTCGTCGACGAAGAAGGTGTCGTTGCCGAGGCCTCCGGTCATCCTGTCGGCGCCGAGTCCGCCGTCGAGAACATCCTTGCCGCCCATGCCAAAAAGCGTGTCCGTGCCGCCGTTGCCGTAAATCTCGTCGGTCGCCTCGCTCCCCCGGATGGTCTCGGCCGTGGTGTCGCCGCGGATGACAAACTGGTCATTGCCCCTCCCATCGCCGAAATCCCACAGCTCCAGGGCGGAGATATCGAAGGTGGACTGCGTGTCGAGTTGGATGTCGACGATGTCGTTCCCAAGCCAGCCCCAGACCAGCTCGATGCCGCTGAACTGAGTATCCCTCATGCGGAACGTGGCGGTCTCGTACTGCAAGAATGTCAAGAATGAAAGGACTTCGATGCTGTTGAGGGTGTCGTCGCCCAGATTGATCGTGCCTCCAGGGCCGTAGACGACCAGATGGTCCCGGCCAGCTCCGCCGCTGTAGGTTTCGCCTTCGGCGTCGTCTTCCACGGAGATCCCCAGCGCGTCGTCGCCATCGCCTCCGAACAGTTGGTCGACTCCGAGCCCGCCAATCAGCGCGTCGTCGCCATCGCCTCCGATCAGAGTGTCGTTGCCGAGCCCACCGTTCAGCGCGTCGTGGCCGCCCCGGCCGTAAAGGGTATCATTGCCGCCCCAGCCGGCGAGCACGTCGTTGCCCGAGACATTACCGTATGTACCGCCGTCGAGGATGTTGGCCTGGTCGTTGCCGATGATGGTGTTGGCGTGCCCGTTGCCGGTGCCGTTGATTGCGGCGGAGCCGGTCAGCTCGAGTTCTTCAACAAACTGCCCGGCGAGCGAGAAACTCACCGAGGAAAAAACCGAATCGAGGCCGATCTCGTTCTTCTCGATCACCCTGTCGCCGGCATTGTCGACGTAGTAGGTGTCGTTGTCCCTGCCGCCGACCATGGTGTCGGCCCCGGTGCGACCGTCGAGCGTGTCGCTGCCGCCCATGCCGTAGAGCGTGTCGTTGCCGGAGGTGCTGCCGTAGATGCCGCCATCCAGGAAGTTGTCTTGGTCGTTGCCGGTGATCTCGTTGTTGTGACCGTTTCCGGTGCCGTTGATGGCGGCCGAGCCGGTCAGGACAAGTTTCTCGATGTACTGCCCGGCAAGCGAGAAGCTTACGGATGAGAAAACGGTGTCGACACCGGTTTCGTTCTTCTCGACGATCCTGTCGCCGGCATTGTCGACGTAATATGTGTCATTGTCCTTGCCTCCCGTCATGGTGTCGGCCCCGGCGCCGCCATCCAGCGTGTCGTTGCCAAGCAGACCAAACAGCTTGTCGGTCCCGCCGTTGCCGTGAAGCAGGTCCCCGAATCCGGTTCCGGTCAACGCGTTTGCGCCCTCGTTGCCGTAAACCGACATCGCATTGTCGACCTGGGAGACGTCAAGGTTCAGCCTCCGCGTTCCGCTGAGATCGCCGAAACGGTCGCTGGTTCGCGCCACAGCGACGAAACTCACCGAGGAGAGAAGCGTCAGGGTTTGATTGTCGTCCGAACCGACGAATCGAATCTCGTTGAGACCTGCGCCGCCGTCGATGATCTCGCCGAGCGCGTGGTCCGCAGGTGCCGCAATGACGAAGACGTCGTTGTCGGCGTCGCCGAAGAGTTTGTCGGCGTCGCCGCCGCCTTCAAGTATGTCGTCGCCATCCTCGCCATAGAGATCGTCAGCCCCGCCCCCCCCTCAAGGATATCGCCGCCGGCCCTTCCGTAGAGATCATCGTCGCCTAGGTCACCGCTCAACTGGTCTTCGTCGCTACCTCCGCGGAGGTCGTCCGCCCCGTCACCGCCGGACGCGATCAACACTCCGTCCGGCTGCACCGTTATCCACGTGTCCGACCCGCTGCTTCCGGTGAAGTAGGCAAGTTCAAAGCCCCAGATAGCGTGCTCCGGAGATGAAGAAAGGGCGGACCAGTCGACGCGCAGGGTATCGAAGTCCGCGCCACTATCGACGGTCGGACCAGGGCCCGAGATCGACATCGCGGTCCAGTAGAAATGATCGTTCCCCTCACCCAACTGGAAAGACGAACTCTCTCCGCCGCTGAAGTGGACAGTGTCGTTACCCGCCCCCAGATAGTACTCGTCGTCGAGAGCGCCGTCATACAGCGTATCGTCGCCCGACCCTAAGGTGAGTTCGAAACGTTCGATGTTGACGATCGAGGACCCGTCACCGATCGTCTGCAGCACCGACGGATCGCGCAGGTCGAGGATCACATTACCGGAATAGTGGGAGAAGTTCGCCAGCAGGTAGTCGGTATCAGCTCCTCCGTCCGCGATCACGCCGCCGACGTAGGTGTATGGCCCACTGGGCCAACTCCACCATGTTCCCGGCGCTATCCGATCGTCGCCAGCGCCGCCATTGATCGTGTCCAGTCCCATCGTTCCGGAAAGTCTGTCATCGCCGGCATCGCCGTTGATCGTGTCGTCGCCACTGCCGCCGGTAATCAGGTCGTCTTCGTCGCCGCCGTAGATGACGTCATTTCCTGCTTCGCCGTTCAGGTCATCTGCGCCGCCATGGCCATAAATGGTATCATCGCCAGACCAGCCGATGAAACCGTCCGCGCGTTCCGACCCCTGAAACTGATCCGACTGTAAAAGGAGCTTCGCGGCACCTGCCCAGACTGGCGCTTCGCCACCGGGATAGGCTGGATCGTCGTATTGGCCGGCTTCTAAGAAATCCGCGAAGCCTACGCTCCCACCCGTGATCGAGTAGACAATATTGCCGCTTCCATCATACAGATAAAATGCGGTGACGGTGCCGGTCGGTTCATAGCCGGGGACGTAGGAGATGTCTGCGCCTGTAACAAGGCAGAGATATTCTTCTGATCCGGGCTCCGTCCATGTATATCCGCCCAAGCCCGCATCGAAAGTGATAGCTCCGCCGGCATAGACACCTGGAATAAACTGGCCGGTAGAATCGCCCACTACGACGGATGCCATTCTTCCCTCCGTTGCGGCGGCACTCGAAATTTCCGCAAACGAGAGAATAACGTTTACCCTGACGCTCCCTATTCCCATTTGGGAGCACCTTCACGAACTCGGCTAACGGCTGTCGGTTCGCGTATTTGACTAGCCGGTCGACGCGGCGGGCTTGGGGGCGGAGAAATTTCTTAGCGCGGTCGGTATGGCTAGGTGGATTCCGACGCGAAGTTGTGCTTCTGCGGCGAAATCCATGTTGTTCGCGGCAGTATCGACCTCAGGTTAGTTTCGACAGCAACAGCAGTAGTTGGCTTTGCCGATTGGTGCCGGTCTTCTGGAAAATCCGCTTCACTCTGGTACGAGCCGACTCGAGCGTGATGCCGACACGATCGGCCGCGCCGTCGATCGTGTCCCCCGCAAGCAGGCATTTGCAGAGGGCTATCTCTACGGGGGTTAGTGCGAATGCCGTCGAAAGCGCCTTTAGATCGCCAGCTGGCGTGTGTGCAGCTAGTTCGGTCAAGAGCACAAGGACCATGCGCGTCGGTGGAAGCAACGACAGGACACCGTGGTCCGGGCGTGGCTCCGGCAGAGGAGCCATCATGATCTCCCAGGCTTCCGCGCCGATCCGGAAAGTGAAACTCGATCGCTCTGTTGGAATGCCGCGCGACATCGCTGCCAACAGCACCCCGAAGCGGTTGTCTGCAACGTTGTCCGCTAACGTAAAACGCTTATGGTGGACAAAGGCAGGAGATCCGCGACTAAACAAGTCCACGGCGTTTTGGTTTGCCTCGCGTACAAGGCGGTTGCTTTCGACGACGAACGCCGCGCATCGACTGCGCTCCACGATCGCGGCAGCGGCGACGCAGTTTTTGCTTTCATGCCGCAACAGCCGAGCGAGCTTGACCGAGCGGTCGAGTGTCCCGCGTACGCGCGACATCACCTGCAGGATGGCCCTGCCATAAGTGTCAGAATGAGTTAGCGGGAAATGGGCGAGTAGGTTGACCATTTCTCCCCGATCACCTTCGATCTTCAGGCCGGCCGCTGCGTCAACCGCCTGCGGGCGCAGCCAGTCGTTGTAGAATTCCGTATGGGAATGAAGCCGTGCCGGGGACACCTCCTCTGACAGCGCGATCGTGCCGCTCTTGGCGCCTATCCAGTATGCGGCCCATGGATTTATACCAACGGCCCGCTGACCTGACTCGACGGGGATTCCCAAATTGAGGCTGGCGTGATTCAAGGTGGCGTGGAGGACCTGCGCCATGCCGAGAGTTGTTGAGATCAAGCCGAGCCATA
>JBDHWD010000128.1:0-7585 GCA_039810005.1 Thermomicrobiales bacterium
CGCTCACCGATAGTCATGCGACGTCACCATCAGTCGCGCCTGTGGCTCCGGCTCGGCGTCCGCTTCGGGTGCCGGCGGTGGTGACATCTGGATCGGGAGCAGGCGCTGGGCAACGACGTTGATCGTATCCCCCTGCCGCTCCAGCCGCCCCTGCACCTCCAGCACCGGCGAGGTGCGCAGCGTCAGCCGCTCGCGCTCGTAGAGCGACTGGTGAACGACGATATTCGTCAGGCCCGTCTCATCCTCCAGCAGCAGGAACGTGACCCCCTTCGCCGTCGCCGGTCGCTGCCGGCAGACAACGAGCCCCGCCGTCCGAATCCGCCGACCGTGCGGCGCTTCGGTCACCTGCGTCGCCGTCAGGATGGCGCTATCCAGTTGGGTGCGCAGCAGCAGCAGCGGGTGCCACTGGGCCGACAGCCCGGTGATGTCGTAGTCGGCGCACAGCTTGTCCCAGGCCGTGAACGGCGGCAGATCGACCGCATCCTGCTCGATCGGGATCGCCAGCCCGAGTTGCTGAACCCGCTCGCCCCCCTGCCCCCGCATCCGCACCGGCGGCTGGAGCAGCCCCAGCTGCCAGAGCAGCTCGCGCCGCCGCAGGCCCGTCCAGTCGAACGCGCCGACGGTGATCAGCCGATCGACGATCTCGCGGCGCACCTCGACGCGCCGCATCAGGTCGTTCAGCGAGCGGAACGGGCCATCCATTCGACGGCTCTCGACGATCGCGGCCGCCTCCTCATCGCGCATCCCTTTGACGTAGCCCAGCCCGATTCGGATCGAACGCCCGGCGACGGAGCAGCCCGCCTCGCTCTCGTTGACATCCACCGGCAGCACGCGCAAGCCCAGCCGCTTGGCATCGCCGATCAGCGTGTGCGGCGGATAGAAGCCCATCGGTTGCTCGTTCAGCACCGCGCAAGTGAACTCAGCCGGGAAGTAGTAGCGCAGCCAGCACGACTGATAGGCCAGCACCGCGAACGAGACGGAGTGGGCCTTCGGGAATCCGTAGGCGGCGAAGGCGGCGATCTTCTCGAAGACCGTCTCGGCGACCTCCTCGCTCACCCCCTTCGCCAGCACTCCGTTCCGGAAGTCATCCCACAACTCCGTCATCGCGCCGTGCGACCGCTTGCGGCTCATCGCGCGCCGCAGGCGGTCGGCCTGCCCGGGCGTGAAGCCGGCCAGCGCCATCGCCACCTGCAGGATCTGCTCCTGATAGAGGATGACGCCGTACGTCTCTTTCAGCGCAGGCTCAAGCAACGGATGGTCGTAGGTGATCTCCGGCTTGCCGGTCAGTCGATACTGCTCGCGGGCCCGAATCCAGGGCTTGGTCGCGCCGCCGACGATCGGCCCCGGTCGGACAATCGCCACCTGAACAACGAGGTCCTCCAGCGTCTCCGGCTTCGTCTTGAGCAGCGTCTGAATCTGCGCCCGGCTCTCGATCTGGAAGGTGCCGACCGTATCGCCGCGCTGGATCATCTCGAAGACGTCCGGGTCCTTGAAATCGATCCGACTGAGATCGACCAGCTCCTTGCCCTGTCCGGCGATCAGGTCGAGGCAACCCTCGACGGCGCTGAGCATCCCCAGCCCCAGAACGTCGATCTTGACGAAGCGGGCATCGCCGCAGGTGTCCTTATCCCACTGGATCAGGTGCCGACCTTCCATCGCCGCCGGCTGCATCGGCACCAGCTCGCTCAGCGGTTGCGAGGCGACGACCATCCCGCCGGAGTGCTGGCCAACGTGGCGCGGCATCCCGGCGATCTGCTCCGATAGCAGCGCCAGATGCTCCCAGAGCGGCGATTCGGGATGCGGCACATCCGGAGTGCGCGCCAGATGCTCGCCAACCCCGCGCGCCGACCGCCCCTCCCCCAGCTTCGCCAGCCGGTCCAGCACCTGCAGCGGCAGACCGAGCGCCTTGCCGACATCGCGAATGGCGCTGCGAATCTGGTACGTCGCGTAAGTGCAGACCAGCCCGACCCGATCCGGGTAGACCTCATACAGCCGCTCGATCAGCGCCGCGCGGATATCACGCGGGAAATCCAGATCGATGTCGGGAACGTCGGTCAGGTCCTCGTGCAGAAAGCGGCCCAGGAAGAGATCGTGCTGCACCGGATCGACGTGCGAGAGACCCAGCAGATAGCAGACAACCGAGCTGACCGAAGAGCCCCGGCCCCGCCCCGGCGGCATGTTCCCAACCCGCCGCGCAATGCTCTGCCCACGGATCTCGTCGGCCACCTCACCGGCCAGCCGCATGATGTCCGCGTAGGTCAGGAAGAAGCCGGCCAGCTGGTGGCGACGGATCAGCGCCAGCTCCTCCTCCAGACGGGCGATCGCCTTCGGATCGTCCCCATAGCGCGCGGCGAGCAGTCGGCGCGTGGTGCGCTCCAGCCGGTCGTCGGGCGTGTCGCCGTCATCGACGGCGTAGTCGGGGAAGCGATACTCCAGATTGCGCGCCAGGTTGAATCCCCGGCAGCGCTCGGCGATGACCAGTGTGTTCGAGATGGCCTCCGGATAGAGCCGGAAGCGTCGGCGCATCACCTCTGCGCCAACCATGTACCACTCGCCGTTGATGCGCCGGACGTGGGCCGCGCCATCGAGACTCGTCCGATGGCGGATGGCAACCAGCGTGTCCTGCAGCGCCACCCGCTCCGGCCGATGGTAGTGGACGTCGCCGGTCGCGACGATGCCGAGCCCCGCCTCGTTCGCCAGGGCCGCCAGTCGCGCCGTGCGACGCCGATCGCCACGCACCAGATTACGCTGCAGCTCAACAAAGACGTTCTCCGCCCCGAACCAGCTGCGGAACTGACGCAGCAGTCGCCGCGCTCCGGCCAGATCGTCGGCATCGACGCGGCGGCAGAGCTCCGATTGTCGACAGCCGGTCAGCAGAATCAGTCCCTCGTGATGCTCGGCAAGTGCCTCGATCGGGACCGCCGGCACCGTCCGCTCACCGGTGTAGTGCGCGGTGGTGATCAGCCGACACAAGTTGCGATAGCCAGCAACCGACTCGACCAGCAGCGTCAGGTGGGTGCCGTCGATCAACGTCAGCTCCGCGCCGGTAATCGGCTGCAGGCCGGCGGCGTTGGCGATGTTGGCGAAATCGAGCGCCGCGTGCAGATTGTCGTGGTCGGTCAGCGCGAGCGCCGGCAACCCCAGCTCGACCGCGGTCGCGACGAGCTCGTCCGGGAACGACGCGCCATCCAGCAGCGAGAAGCACGAGTGCGCGTGCAGCTCGACATAGCCGGCATCAGGTGCGCTGCACATGCCAGGACTCGCTTCGGAGATCGTGATAGAGCGTCAGGTGCGAGCCGTTGGCCAGCGTCAGCTCGAAGTAGAGCCGGTTCACCTGCTCCGCCTCCGGCCGCCACCAGCCATCATCGATCCGCCAGACATCGGCGATATCGGTCACTGGCACCGCAACGCCATCCAGCCGGACCGCCCGCGGGATACCACGCGCATCAACCGCGACCTCGACCGGTCTGGGGAGGTTCAGGGCTCGTAGATCGCCAGCGCCCAGCGATGTTCGGGAAGTCTCGCCCATCGATTCACCTCCACGATCTGATACAGCGGCGACGTGCCATAGCGCTGTGAAAGCTCCGCGACAGCACTCCGCAATCTGGTGATCGGCCGATGCACCTCGTGCCCCAGCCGGGGTTGATACGGCGGCGCTTCGCCCAGCTCCAGCGCCTCAAGCTGCAGTGCGATGACCGGCGCATCGAGCGCGATCTGCTGCATCTGGCTGGTCAGCACATCCACCAGCCGCTTCAGGTCGCGCGTCCCGCCCTTGATGAGCGCCGTCCGCCCAGCAGTCCCGCCATGCTCAAGAAAGAGATCGAGCCGCAGCCGCCGGATCGCCTGCCCTTGCAGGTCCCGGCGCGCCAGCAAGCGGCTGGTGACGATCCGGCCGGCGACAGCCAGATCGCTGGACAGGCTGGTAGCCGCCGGCAGCCGCAGCAGCTCGATGATCGGGTGGCTAATCTGCTCAGCGACGAAGGGATCGGGGTCCTGCCCGTGCGCCAGATGCCAGGCACGCTGGCCCTCCGCGCCAAGCTGGGCGACCAGCGCCGTCAGCGGCAGCCGACCGACATCGCCAACCCGCCGCAGCCCGAAGCGCTCCAGCCGACGCCGTGTCTCCTGCGACAGCGGCAGCAGCTCGACCGGGCTGCGCTCCAGTAAGCGCCCCTGCTGCTCCGGGCTGACGACGGCGACCGTGCCCGGCTGCGACCGACGGGCAGCGACGAAGGCGACGAAGGCGCTGGACGCGATCCCGACCCGTGGGCCAAGCTCCGGATCGACGCAGGCCAGCAGCGCCGCGCCGAGCGCCTCCGCCGACGCATAGTGCCGGTCGAGGCCGCGCAGATCGAGGTCGATGCAGCCCGGCCCCCTGCGTCGCAACGTCGGGCAGACCTGATACAGGTCCTGCACCAGCCGCTGCTGGAAGCTCGCCGCAGCGAGCGGATCGTCGGGCAGCACCGTCAGCTGGGGACAGAGGTTCTGCGCCTCGCGCGTGATCATGCCCGGTCGGATACCGCGCTCACGCGCCGCAGGCGAGCAGTCAATCAGCATCGCCCGCGACCCCGGCGTACTGATCGCCAGCGGCGCGCCGACCAGCGTCGGATACTGCTGGAGCGCCAGCCGAATCGGAAGATGCGGGATGACCAGACAGCCGATCGTTGAGTCGCAGCGCATATGTCGCCTACCATTGCCTTTCAGACACAGGTGTCCGAGAAATGCGGCACCCCGGACAAAGCCGGGGTGGAACAGGCGCTCTGGCGCTCATGAGTTGGGGTCTATCGGCCCTCTGGTACTGCATAGTAGAACATATGTTCTACAGTGTCAATCAGACTGCTTCCTGCGAGACCAGCAACAAAGCCACCTCGTGAGCGCACTCTTATGTGTTCGTAGGGACAGCGCTGGCGCTGTCCTCGCCGTGAGGCGACCCTCCCGTGCCCGGATATTGGCGTGCCGAACAGCATTCGTCGGGCATCTGCGCATCACCCACGCGCGTTGCGGCCGTGGACATGTAGGGGCGTATTGCATACGTCCCGGCCAGAAACACGACCATCTGATAAGGGCACCCGGACACCGTGGCTGCCGATTGGAACGGGTCGAGGTGCTAAACGGGCGTATGCGATACGCCCCTACATTTCGGGGCCGACGCGGGGGCGTCGCCTCACGGCGATGACAGCGCCAGCGCTGTCCCTACGAAGAATCATCCGCCGCCGGATAGCGCAGCGACCCATCCGGCAGCGCCTGCGCGCCGGGGGTGAGCGTCGCTGGCGCCACCTGCCCCGGCCCCATGATGTGCGCGACCTCGATCCCGCGCGCCAGCAGATAGTCGCTGACGATGCGGCGGTGGCAGCGCCACCAGACGGCTTCGGCGCACATGATCGCGCAGCAGTGATCGGCGGCCAGCGCCAGCAACTCGTCGAGGCCGGCCCGGAATGCGTCCGTCTCGGCATAGTCCGCGTAGTTACGAAAAGCCGCGACGCGCCAGTAGGTGTTCGGCGACGGTGGCGCGCCCTTCGGATGGTGGCGTCGTCCGCCGAGCGCCCGGAGATGCTGATAGCCGATGCCCTCAGCGGCCAGCGCGTCCGGCAGCGTGTCGATGTTGAACTGCGGCATGGCCCGTGAGCGCGGGAACGAGCGCACATCGACGAGCAGATCGACATCAACCTGCCGCAGCAGCGCGACCAGCTCATCAATCGTCCGGTTGGAATGCCCGATGGTGTAGATCGTCGGCGTGTCGCTCACGACTTCAGTTTCGTGAGCGCCGAACCCTTGTGCATCGCGATGTGGTCGGTCTTGTCGCTCCTGATCTCATACTGCGGCTCGTCCTCGCTGGCGTGGACGGTGTAGCCCTTGAAGGTGATCTCCGAGGTGACGACGCGCGTGATCGTGCCGCACACCCGCCCAGCCTCCGAATTCCACGAGACGTGGTCGCCGACCTTGAACTGCTTCACCAAACTGCTCTCCTGCTTCGTGCCATAGCGGCTTCCCTGCCGACACTGCACGTTGCACGCCGCAGGTGCCGCGTCAGCGCAGCAGCATCGTCGTGGCCCACACCGCCGGGTAGCAGCCGCAGAAGGCCCAGACAAAGCGGTTCAGGCCCATCAACACCGCACAGGAGATGTGGAAGATGACGCCGGCCAGCAGCAGCGCGATCATCAGCGGCCGGGGCGCGATCAGGACGAGCGGGAAGGAGATCTCCCAGGCGATCACCGACCAGCACAGCAGCTTGTCGATCCACGGGCGAGCCAGCAGCAGCGCCGCAATGCCCGGGATGCCATACCCCTCGGCCGACATGATCCTTGACAGCGCCTGTCCATCGCGCCAGACCGGCGAAACAGCCTTGGAGACGCCGGAGGCGACGTAGGCGAGGATAACCTGAGCAGCGATGAATCCATCACCCAGGCGACGGGCTTCCTCGCTCCCACCGGCCGCGATCACCAACCCGAACGTGACGAGGACGATGAAGGTCAACTGCTCCGCGCCGCTGCTGCCGATCTGCCGCCGCGCCCGGAGGAAGGCGTTCGTCGTCAGGCAGATCAGCGCCGCCAGAATGCCGACGCGAACGCCGAGCCCCACGGCGATGACGGTGACCGCCGCCAGCAGCTGCGCGATCATCGCTACGCTGATCGCCGTGCTCGCGCCGAGGGTCGCGCCAATCTGCACCTGTCGGCGCGTTCCGCTCGTCATGATCGCCAGTGTCGAGCGCGAGAACATCCCGCCATCGGCGAACGACTGACGCAGCCGCAGAATCTCGAACGCCTCGACAATCAGGCCAATGAAGATCAGGCGGGAGAGCAGCAGCCCGGTATCAGTAAACATTGGCGATCGCCCCGCCCAGATCATGCACCTCGGACAGGAACGCGAGGGAAACCTGTCGCTCACGGGACGCCCGAGAGGTGCGGACGATCGCGAACTGGATGGCTGAGCAGTCTGATGGACGCGGCTGACGAACGACGAAGCTGAGTAGCGTGATGTACGGCGAGCTGAGTAGCGTGCTGCGGTCGCCCACTTCGGCATCTATGCGCAGCAGCGCCGAGACGAGATCGGTGATGGCCTTGTTCTCGATCAGCTCGGGATTCACCAGCCAGCGGCTGGCAGCCGGAGCGTACCCGTAGTGCAGCTCCTGCCAGCCGCTCCACTCGCCGTTGCGCTCCTCACGCCAGATCAGCCGCGAATCAGAGCGGGCGGGATTCGGCGCAAAGAACGTCCAGATCGGTATCACGCCCAGCGGGATATGCCGGCGCAGCCGCCACGTCAGCGCACCCGTCCGATACTGGTTGACCGCGCTGATCACCCACCAGACGATGAACACCGCCGCGAGTGCGACAAGGCGTGGATCGCTCATTGTGTCAGACGGTTAGCCGCCGCCCTGCACGATCTTTGCGCGCGCTTCCAGCAGCTCGGGTAATGACGTGCGGATACTGAGCTGGCTGGCGAGATCCTTGATCTGATTAATGATCTCGCGGTCGTGCTCGTTCAGCTCAACCATTGGGTGGTGCGCATCCGCCCAGGCCTCCGCCATGATCTCGTGCGGATTGCCACTACTCTCAGCATCGTGGATCGTGTGGCCGGCCGCCTCCAGCGC
>JBDHWD010000129.1:0-7508 GCA_039810005.1 Thermomicrobiales bacterium
TGACGAGCTCGCAGGGTCAATTCGGGAGCTCCTGGCTGATCCATGCCTGGCACGGAGAATCGGCGCACGCGCCCGCGACGTCGCACACGAGCGCTTCGGACTGGAGCGCTTCGCGCGCGACTGGAACGCGATCTTCGCTGAGGTGACCGGCGCATCGGCCCGTGAGATGCGTGCAGCGCCGCTGCGCTATGAGAACGGACAATGGGTATGAGCAACGGTCGCGTCGCATTCATCAGCGAGCACGCCAGCCCGGTCGCGCTCCTCGGCAGTCAGGACGCTGGCGGTCAGAACGTCTACGTGGACGAGGTCAGCCGCAACCTCGCCGACCTCGGCTGGGACGTCGACATCTTCACGCGCCGTCCCTCGCCGACTGATCCCGATGAAGTCGATTGGGCACCGGGCGTCAGGGTAGTGAACCTGGACTTTGGTCCGCGTGCGCCGATGCTGAAAGACGACATGTGGCCGTTCATGCCCGTGTTTCGAGATCGCATCCGGGAATGGGTCAACGAGAACAACCGCAGGTACGACGTCATTCACGGCAACTTCTGGATGTCAGGCTGGGTTGCTGCCGACCTGGGACTTCAACTTGGCGTGCCGGTCGTCCAGATCTTTCACGCCACCGGACTGACGAAACGACGCCATCAGGGCGACGACGACACCAGCCCACCCGATCGCATTGATGTCGAGCTTGATGTCGTCCGCATCGCCGACCGGATCATCGCCCAGTGTCCGGCCGAAGCATCCGAGTTGATCCAGGACTACGGTGCGCGGCCGAATCGTGTCACCGTCATCCCGTCGGCCGTGAACATTGAGCGTTTCAGACCAGTCGATCAGCTTGAAGCACGTCGCCAGATCGGCATACCAGACGACACGCTGCTGAGATGCTACCGCGCAAGGACCCACGCAATATCGTCCGGGCGCTGGCTCGCCTCGTCGACGAGCGCGATGGTGACGTGCAACTCATGCTGGTTGGCGGCGAAACGCGCGAACCCGATCTCAGCGCAACTCCGGAGTTAGGCGAAATCGTCGCGCTGGCCGAGCGCCTCGGCGTCGCCGACCGGCTCATTCTCACCGGCAAGCGCCAGCCAGACGAACTGCATCTCTACTACAGCGCCGCTGACGTCGCCGTAACGACGCCGTGGTACGAGCCGTTTGGCCTGACGCCACTGGAGGCGATGGCCTGCGGCACACCAGTCATCGGCGCTGATGTCGGCGGTATCTCCTACACGATTGCGGATGGGGCGACGGGCTTGCTGGTTCCGTCACGCGATCCCTTCGCCCTGGCCGACGCACTCAAATACATGCTGTCGCAGCCTGAGCTGCGAACACAAATGGGTAGCGCCGCCCGCGAACGCGTGGAGCAGCACTTCACCTGGCGTCGCGTCGCCGAGCGCACAGCCTGTTTGTATGACGAGTTGTGCCGCGACCGATCCAGGGCACAGAGCTTCGACCCGCTTATCACCCACAGTCCGACGCGTTGAATCGCTAAAGAGGAGAGTCAAATGGCAGCAGAAATTACGAAGGTTGCGATCGTCACCGGTGCGGGCAGTGGACTCGGCGCTGCGACGGCACAGCGATTCGCCGCCGGCGGCTACGCCGTCGCATGTGTCGACATCCGCCGCGAGACCGCCGAGCGCACTGCATCGGATCTCCGGCAGTGTGGGACGCAGTGCGTCGCCATCGGCTGCGATGCCGGCAGCGAATCCGACGTTGCGGCGGCGATCGATCTGATTCACAACGAGCTTGGTCGCGTCGATGTCGTCGTGAACAACGCAGCCATCGACCACACCGTGTCAGTCGAGGAAATGACGATCGAGCAGTGGGACCAGGTGATCGCTGTCAATTTGCGCGGCCCGTTCCTGCTCGCGAAAGCCGTCTGGCCGCTGATGCGTCGACAGGGCGGCGGACATATCGTCAACATCGCCTCGACGGCCGCGACGCGCGCCTGGGCCAATGCCAGTGCCTACCACGCCTCGAAGTGGGGCGTCGTCGGCTTTGGCCGCGGCTTGGGGGTCGAAGGACGACCGCACGGCATCCGCGTGACGACCATCATCCCAGGTGGAATGCGCACGCACTTCTTCGACCGCTTTGTCGAACAGGGCATTCCGATGCCCGACGAATGCAATCTGCAGCGCCCGGAGACGGTCGCCGACGTAATCTTCTACGCCACCCAGATGCCGCCCGAGTCAAACATGCAAGAGGTCATTGTCACCCCCGTGAGCGAAACGAGCTGGCCGTAGAAGCGCCACCGAGGGAGGAACAGCCCATGGTCATCGCCCGATCCCCGGTTCGCATCAGCTTCGGCGGCGGGGGAACCGACATCTCAACCTATTATCTTCGCCACGGTGGCCGGGTCGTGAGCGCGGCAGTCTCGCGCTATTGCCACGTCATGGCCAGCCGCACCGACACCGGCGCAATCCACATCACCTCCAGCGACTACGCAATTGACGAGTGGATCGCTCCCGGGCAATTGCCTCGCGTGGCCGAGCCAATGATCCTGCCGAAGGCTGTCACTGCCCGCTTCGGCCGAAGCGGTGCCTACGCGACGGGGCTGGAGCTGTTCACCACGTCCGACGTCCCACCGGGCACCGGACTTGGCTCATCGAGCGCGATGGCCTGTGCGCTGGTTCAGGCGCTCTCGTCATTGAGCGGTCAGGATCTGGAGCGTGATCGCATTGCGGATACAGCCTGCACCGTCGAGATTGACGACATTGGTCTGCCGATCGGCAAGCAGGACCAGTACGCCAGCGCATTCGGTGGCCTGAACATCATCGACTTCGGCGACAAGGGCGTCGTCGTTACGCCACTCGATTTGCCGCCGGACGTCGTGTCAGCGCTGGATACACGACTGATGCTGTTCTCTACCGGAAAGTCGCGTAACTCAGCGTCCATCCTCCGTCGCCAGCGTCGCGACTCGGGATCAGACCCGGCAGTTATCACTTCGCTCCATCGCATCAAGAAGCTTGCTGACGACATGTGCGATGCCCTGCTGCGACACGATCTGGACGGCTTCGGGGCACTGCTTGATCGCGGCTGGCGGGAAAAGAAGCGCTTATCGTCCAGCATTTCGACCAGCGCCATCGACGGGTACTACCAGGCTGCGCTCGACGCCGGAGCGCTCGGCGGCAAGATCACGGGCGCAGGAGGCGGCGGATTCCTGCTCGTTTACGCGCCACCGGCTCGCCAGCCACAGGTTCGCCGCGCGTTGTCGACACTGGGGTTGTCAGAGCTGCCGTTCCGGTTTGACAACGACGGGACGCAGCTCCTGACCGGCTGCGCCACGACTTCGCTCCCGCACACAGCGCCGTATCAACTCAGGGAGGAGCCGATCTACCATGCGGACTAACATCGAGGCCTACTGGCGAGAGCTCTGCTCAGTCGCCTCGTCCATGCCATACGCCGCGCTTGAGCGCGTCGCGGATATGCTGATCGAGTGTGCCGAACGGGGCCGGACAATCTTCGTTGCCGGCAATGGCGGCAGCGCGGCAACTGCGTCTCACTTCGCCTGCGACCTGCTGAAGGGCAGCAATTCGCCGGAAGCGCCGCCACTAAGAGTCGTCCCGCTGACCGATAATGTGCCGCTCATCACCGCCTTCGGAAACGACGTCGGCTATGACGAAGTGTTCGCCGGGCAGCTCACTGCACTCGTGCGACCGAACGATGTGCTCGTGGCAATCAGCGCCAGCGGCAATTCACCGAACATCCTGGCGGCCGTCGGCGCAGCGCGACAGGCAGGTGCGATAACCGTGGGACTTACGGGCGAGTGCGGCGGACGGTTAGCGCAGATGTGCGATCAGGCGGTGCGCGTTCCGCTGGCGAAGATCGAGCAGGTTGAGGATGCCCACCTGATCATCACCCACAGCCTCTGCGTAGCGATCCGCGAGCGGCGTGCGCAACAACGCCGCGACGTTCTCGTCGATCCGTTGCTCCACGGCTATAAGCCAGAGTCGTCTGTTGCCGATGGAGAGTAGAGCGGGTCGAGTACTGGTCGCCGATCCCGTCGTTGAGATAGGGATCGGCGACTGCTTGCGGCAAGTCGGAATCGGTCGTGACTGCGCCTAGATCAACGTGGGCCGTTCGGAATAACGACGCCAGACGAGCAGGACGCCGACAGCCGCGAGCGTCATCCAGGCTTTGCCGACGACCTGTCCGTTGAGAAACTCGAGTGACCCGAATGCGAGCCAGAGGAACAGGATGGAATCGGTCACCAGACCGACGACGTTGGACAACGCAACCGCGCCGAGCCAGTTGCGATCGCGGAGCGGTGTATAGACGGCAAAGTCGAACAGCTCGCTGAAGAGAAACGCGACGCCGCTCGCCAGCGCGAACTGCGTCGAGACGAACGCCGACAGGAGAGCGCCGACGATAATCGCGGCCAGTACCCATGATCGGCCGAGCGTGTCTTGCGTGATATCGCGCAACGTGAACGCCAGCCCGGCGAAGTAGACACCGGCCGGCGCAACCAGTCCAAACCCGACCGGCACGGCTCCCCAGCGATCGATCGCCCAGTTGGCGGCAAAGACGGTTGCGATGTATCCAACGACGGCAATCGCGCCGACGAGTGTCATTCCGCGCAGATCTCGCGCTCGCATCAGAGACCTTCCATACGCACAAGAGACATCGCTAAACGACGCCGAGGTCGTCTCGCAATGTCTCAGTGTACGCGTTGGAGGCGCTGGAATCAGCCGCGGCCGGGATAGAGGATCATCTGGCTGCAACGGAACAGCGCGATGACCTTGCCAGTGTCGCGATGCGTCACCGTTGCGTCCCAGACCTGCGTTGTCCGTCCGCCATGCCGGAGCACTGCTTCGCAATCGACCATGCCCGCGCGGGCAGTGCCGAGAAAATTCGATTTCAGCTCAATCGTGGTGAAGCCGAGCGCCCCCTCCGGAAGATGGGCGCGCGTTCCGAACCCTGCTACGGTGTCGGCAATCGCGACGACTGTCGCTGCATGCAGGTAACCGTTCGGTGCCATGAGCTCGGGGCGGACTGGACATTCACCTGTCAGACGGCCTTCCTCGATTGAGACAATCGAGATGCCCAGTAGCTCAACCAGCGATCCGGGCGACCAGGCGTTCAGCTCCTCGACGGTCATAAGGTTCGACTTCATCTACAGCGTTCCCTGGATTGACTGGATACCCTCGGTTAGCGCGCCGATGTCTTCCGGCGTATTGAAGTAGTGCAACGAGACGCGCGCTGCCTCCGGGTTGTTGATGTACTTTGTAACGTAGCGGATGGTAACACCGTGATCTTGCGCCAAACGCGCCGAAAGGTCCGGTCCCGCAATACCGTTGACGTTGAACGCGATGAGGCCGGCCATCGCCTCGCGCGGCGTCACGACAGTAACGCCCGGCAGCCGCGACAGCTCGTCATACGCGAGGCTTGCCATGTCCGCAACCTGCTTGGCGACCCACTCCTTGCCGAGATCCTGTGCAATCCAGCGCGTTGCCGCCGCTTGCCCGGCGGTGAGGATCGTGTTGCGCCCAGCCGTGTCGAAGCGCGCCGTTCCGGCGGCCGGCTGATACGAGCCTCCGAAGTAGTCCAACGAGCCCATTGTCATGCCGCCGGCAACAAACGACTGCTCGAAGTCGCCAACGCGATCTGCGCGAATGTAGAGCATGCCGGTGCCATCCGGACCACACATCCACTTCTGGCCGGAGCCTGCGTAGGCATCGACGCCGATGTCGTGCAGGTCGAGATCGAGCGGGCCGTACGACTGGGCGGCATCGGCCACGACCAGCACATCGTGGGCGTGCGCCATCGCGACGATCTCCTTGAGCGGCAGCTTCGCGCCGGTCGTATAGGAGACGTGCGAGATGACGATCATGCGCGTTCGCGGCGTGATGGCGCGCTCAAACGCTGCGACAACGTCGGCCGGATCGCCACCGCCGAGGCCGATATCGACGACCCGCACGCGCACACCGAAGCGGCGCTTGACCAGAAATGACGGCACCATACCGCCCGGGTGTTCGATGTTGCTCAGCAGCAGCTCATCGCCCGGCTGCCAGCGATAGCCCATGATCGAGACGTACATGCCGTCGGTCGTGCTGGCCGTCACCGCGATCTCAGACGGCTCTGCGCCGACATAGGACGCGACAGCCTCACGCACTTCATTGCGCTTTCGTCCGATATTGGGGAAATGGTCGGAGTCGATGCGCGCCTTAGTCAGGTCGTGCTTCATCTCCTCCTGCATTGCGTTGTATGCCACGAGCGGCAACGGGCCGCAGGTGCCAGTGTTCAGATAGACCGTATCGGTCACGCCCGGCAGTTGGTCACGTACTTCGAGAATATCGACCATGCGTCCTCCTGGTCTTCGTACCCCAACCCCTGAATGAGTCAATCCGGGTGCATCATAGCCGCAACCACCGACTGACGGCAGCAACGCAGCGCCGCTAATCGCCTTTACCCATCGCGCCAAGACGGTCGAGCATCGCTGCGCCGGTGCGAATACCCATGAAGAATCGCTGAACCTCGAGATTCTCGTTCGGAGCGTGATTGGATTCATCAGCATTAGCGTAGGGGACGCCGAATGCCGGAATGCCGAGATCGCGCGTAAAGACATAATCCGGCAGGCTACCGCCGAGAGCCGGAACAATCAGAGGACGAGCCGACTGCGCGATCGTGATGCCCTCGGCAATCGGCGCAGCGAACGGCGAATCGAGCGGCGTCTTCGATGGATCCATTGAACCCTGGCGGACAACTTCGACATCGGGCGCGTGACGCGCGACATGGTCGACGACCTTCGCAAACACCTCGTCGCCCGTCTGATCGGCAACCAGGCGCATGTCACACTTCACGATTCCCTCATGCGGCAGCACGGTCTTGGAGCCTTGCCCTCCGTAGCCACCATGGAAGCCGTTAATCGTGAACGTTGGCCAGGCCGACAGTCGCTCAAAGTAACCGCGGTCGAGCGGCTGATCCAGGTCGCGGAGTCCGAGTGACTGCTTGACGCGCTCGATGTCGACGGTCAGATTGTCCAGTGCAGCGCGCTCCAGGTCACCGAGCGGACGGACGCTGTCGTAGAAGCCGTCGATCGTGATCGTGCCCTGTGCGTCCTTCATCGTTGCCAATAGCTGCACGAGCGACCAGAGCGGGTTCGGCGCGACGCCGCCCCAATTGCCGGAGTGCAGATCGCGATTCGCGCCTGTCGCCCGTAACTCGAACGACAGGACGCCGCGCACGCCGAATGTGAGCATCGAGCGGCCGCTCTCGTCGACCGGTCCGTCGCAGGTGATGACGAGATCGGCGTCGAGCAGATCACGGTGCTCGCGGACGAACTCAGGCATATGCGGGCTACCAACTTCCTCCTCGCCTTCGAGCAGCACAAGGACGTTGCATGGCAGCGCCCCACGGACGCGCAGGAGCGACTCGATCGCCAGGATGTTGGCGAAATGCTGGCCCTTGTTGTCACCGACGCCACGCGCATAGATCCGTCCATCGCGGACGGTCGGCTCGAACGGTGGCGAAATCCACTCTTCAATCGGATCCGGCGGCTGGACATCGTAATG